>CANPFP010000006.1 GCA_947573385.1 uncultured Bacillota bacterium
CCTTCCTCTTTAAAAAGACCCAGGGCTGCACCCCCCGGGACTACCGGGCGGGAGGAGGGCGAAAACCATGATGGGCTCTGTCCGCAGCCGTCTCCGGGGACTGATTTTCACCTTCGCCCTGCTGGCCTTCCTCATCCTGGCCGCCGCCTCCTCGCTGCTGGCTCGGTACAACAGCCGGTATAAGGGCCTGCTATACAATGTCACCACCGCTTCTGAATTCAACCAGGACTTCAAGTCCAGCATTGACTTAAAGATGTATTACTACGTCATCGACAGCCAGTATTCCGAGGGCCTGCCCCTGGATGAGGTCCACGCCGCCCAGCAGCTGGCCCGGGAGCTGTTGTCCACCACCACCGAAAAGGACAGCCGCACGGCTATCTCCAGTGTGCTCAGCCTGTGTCAGAACCTGGAGGAAAAAATAACCCAGCTCCAGAGCACAGACAGCTATGACGAACGCCAGCGCCAGCTGGAGAACAACATCTATGTCCTCACCTCCCTCATCCAGGAGTATATGTACAACTACCTCTACTTCGAAGCGGCCCGGCTCCATGCCCTCCAGACTCAAATCGACCGCCAGCTGGTGATGGACTTTATGCTGATTGCCGCTGCTACCGGGCTGCTGGTGCTCTTCCTCACATGGCGGGCTCTCCGGCTGGGCCGGTCCATCACCGGGCCCATTGCCGCTCTGTGCGCCCGGGTGGAGGGAATTGGCAGCGGCGACCTGGAGGAGCGGGAGCCCATCCGGGCCGAGGAGTATGAGCTGCGCACCCTCAGCGAGGGCTTTGAGCAGATGGTTGGCCGGCTGAACCGTCAGATTCAGGAGACCGCCCACAATCAGGAGCGCCTGCGCCGCACCGAGCTGGCCCTGATTCAGGCTCAGGTCAACCCCCATTTTCTCTACAACACCATGGACACCATCATCTGGCTCATCGAAGCGGAAAAGACGGAGGAAGCGGTGGAGATGGTGTCCAATCTCTCCGCGTTCTTCCGCCACTCCCTGAGCCGGGGCCAGGATATCATCACCCTCCGCGAGGAGGAGGAGCACGTGTGCAGCTATCTGCAGATCCAACAGGCCCGGTATAAGGACATCATGCGCTACACCGTCAACATCGCCCCTGAGCTGAGAAGTGCGATGATTCCCAAACTCACCCTCCAGCCCCTGGTGGAGAACGCCCTGTACCACGGCGTCAATCTGAAGCGGGGGCTGGGCCACATCTATGTCACCGGCAGGGGCGAGGGGGACGAGATTCTCCTCCAGGTCACCGACGACGGGGTGGGCATACCCCCGGAATGGCTGGCCCAGCTGACCCGGTCTATAGAACAGGGGGAGCGGGTAGGCTTTGGCCTGTCTACGGTCCACGAGCGAGTGCAGCTGTTCTTTGGTCCGTCCTACGGCCTGTCTATCTCCAGCCAGCCGGGGGCGGGCACTACCATCAGCATCCGTATTCCCTGGAGGAAGGAGACGACCGCCCCATGAAAAAGCTGCTCGCCCTTCTGCTGGCCCTCTGTCTGCCGGCCGGCTGCGCCCCAAAACAGCTGCCCGAGGAGGAACTTCCCGCCCTCACTGTGATTGGCGTCAGTCAGATGGGGTCGGAGTCCGGCTTCCGGGTGGCCAACTCCCAGTCCATCCACACCACCTTCACCGAGGAAGCGGGCTACCGCCTGCTTTTTGAGGACGCCCAGCAGAAACAGGACAATCAAATTGCCGCCATACGCAAATTTATCCAGCAGCAGGTGGAGTGCATTGTCCTCATGCCCCTGTGCGTCACCGGCTGGGAATCGGTGCTTCAGGAAGCCAAAGCGGCGGGCATCCCCGTCATTCTGGTGGACCGGACCATCCAGGTGGAAGACGAAAGTCTCTACGCCGCTCACATCGGCTCTGACTTTCAATGGGAGGGGGAGCAGGCCGTCGGCTGGCTGGAGGAGACCTTTCGGGATACAGAGGGCCCGGTGAACATCCTCCACATACAGGGTACCTTAGGCTCCAGTGCCCAGCTGGGGCGCTCCGCCGCCCTGGAGAAGGCGATAGGCCGGCACGAAAACTGGAGCCTTCTGGCCCGGCTGAACGGCGACTTTATCCAGGCAAAGACCTATGAGGTAACCGCCCAGTGGCTGGACAGCCAGCCCGCTCCCCCGGAAATCCATGCAGTATACTGCGAAAACGACAACACCGCCTTCGGCGCGATTCAGGCCCTGGAGGAGCGCGGCTATACCTGCGGCCCGGAGGGGGTACGCATCGTTTCCTTCGACGCCACCTACCAGGGACTGACCTACTGTTTGGAGGGCAAAATCTCCTTGGAGGTTGAGTGTAATCCTATGATGGCCCCCCTGGTGGAGGAGGTCTTTCAGCTTCTGAAAGAGGGCGGCACCCCGGACAAGCACTACTACACCCGGGAGCAGCTGTTTACCCCGGAGGATTTGACCCGGGAATTTATCGACCAGCGGGCATATTAAACGGAAATCATGTCACGTTTACCCCCTGTGTTGACGGGTTTGAGGAGCTTGCATACTAAAAGGCAGTTGGTTTTATCCAACTGCCTTTACCGGTTGTATATGTAATTTAGCCGCCGTAACCGAATATTGTGTTTTTGATTACTTGGGGCATGCGGATGCCCTTTTTATAAAATTTTTATTTCGGCCCCCTTCATTTCGAGGAAAACCATTGACAGACCGGCAAAAATGTGGTAATATCCATTAGCTGATGTGAGAGGGAGCGCCATGCGGGTGTAGTTCAATGGTAGAATCCCAGCCTTCCAAGCTGGTCGCGTGGGTTCGATTCCCATCACCCGCTCCAGATGCGTCTGTAGCTCAGGTGGATAGAGCAACTGCCTTCTAAGCAGTGGGCCGGGGGTTCGAGTCCCTCCAGGCGTGCCAGCCGGCTTCAGGCGCAACCCCGGGCATCAGTAATATGGTGGGTATAGCTCAGTTGGTTAGAGCACCGGATTGTGGTTCCGGGTGTCGAGGGTTCGAATCCCTTTACCCACCCCATTATTAAGGCGGCAGGGCCGGAGCTTCTGCTCCGGCCCCCCTCCCTTCTTTACAGATAGGGGTGTAGCCAAGTGGTAAGGCAAGGGACTTTGACTCCCTCATTCGCTGGTTCGAGTCCAGCCATCCCTGCCAGACCGCCGCAGGGCGGTCAGCCCTTTTTGGCAACACCCCGCCGCAATGTGACCCGTTAGCTCAGTTGGTAGAGCAACTGCCTTTTAAGCCGTGGGTCCGGGGTTCGAGTCCCCGACGGGTCACCAGAACGCGCAGAGCTGAAAAATCCTGTCCGCATAAGCGGACAGGATTTTTTTATCTCTCAGCGGTGCGCCCCCGCCTTCAGGGGGACAGGCTGGCGCTCAGGCAGCTCCTCGGGCTGATTGGGGTAGAGCCTGCGCAGCTTGGCGATACACAGCACGCTGGCGGGGATCAGGAACAGGTCGGCGCACACCCAGGCGGCGGGGGAAGCGAAGCAGGCGGCGGTATAGCCGAAGGCGGGCACCAGCAGCATCCCCACCCCGGTGCGGGCGGCCATCTCCAGCACCCCGGCCAGGATGGCAAAGGGGCTGAAGCCCATCCCCTGGATGGAGAACCGGACGATGTTCACCAGCGACAGAGGGAAGAAGAAAGCGGACTGAATCAGGATATACCGGGCGGCAAGCTGGGTGAGCAGGGCGGCGTCCAGTTCCCTGGAGTCCAAAAAGAGCAGGGCGCACTGGGGAGCGAAGCGGAGCATGGCGCAGAAGGCGATGACCGAGTAGCCCAGGCCCAGCAGAGCGCAGGAGCGGATGCCCCTGGACAGGCGGTCCAGCCGGCAGGCTCCCACGTTCTGGCCGCAGTAGGTGGCCATGGTTGCCCCCATAGCGTCGAAGGGGCAGGCCAGCAGCTGATACACCTTGGCCCCAGCCGCCACAGCAGCCACATAGAGACTGCCCAGGGCGTTTACCGAGGACTGGAGCACAATGGACCCGATGGCGGTGATGGAGTATTGCAGTCCCATGGGGATGCCCATGGCGCACAGCACCCCGCAGGAGTGGAGGTCCAGCCGCCGCTCCTCCTTTGTCATGCGCAGGATGGGGTATTTCTTCATCATATAGAACAGACACGCCACGCCGGATACCCCCTGAGAGGCCACTGTGGCGATGGCCGCCCCGGCTACCCCGGCCTGGAAGCCCAGAATCAGGGCGAAGTCCAGCAGGATGTTCAGCACCGAGGACAGGGCCAGGAAGTAGACGGGGGTTTTGCTGTCCCCCAGGGAGCGGATGACCCCGGCCAGCAGGTTGTAGAGGAAGGTGGCGGGGATGCCCATGAAGATGACAAAAATGTAGGTGTAGGCGTTGGCGAAGATATCCGCCGGGGTGAGCATCACGGTGAGAATCTGCCGGCACAGCAGGCCGGTGGCCACCGTGAGGACCACCGCAAAGAGCACCGACAGCCAGGCGGCGTTGGCCACGTAGCGGCGCATTTTAGAGGGCTCACCCGCCCCCATCCGCTGAGCCACCGGGATGGCAAAGCCGTTGCACACCCCCATGCAGAAGCCAATCACAAAGAAGTTGACGGAGCCGGTGGAGCCCACCGCCGCCAGGGCGGCGGAGCCCAGCAGCTTGCCCACAATCATGGCGTCCACCATGTTGTAGAGCTGCTGGAACAGCATCCCGAACAGGGTGGGCAGGGCAAAACCGATAATCAGCCGCATGGGGCTGCCGGTGGTCAGGTCTCTGGTCATAACAGGCGTACCTTCCTTTTAAAAATCTCCGACCTATTATAGCCATCCCACCTCCGCCTGACTAGCGGCTTTTTGACGATTTTATCCCACCGGACCCGCAAAAATTTCATCAAAATCCCCCGTCCCGCAAAGCCGTGACGGATAAGGGGAGCTTTACGCGTTTTTCGCCATTCTCCGGCAGGCCAGGGCGGTGGCCAGGAAGTAGCCCCCGTAGACTGCCAGGAGTACCCCGGCGGTGACGAAGGAACTGGCGGCGCTGTCCACCCTGCCGGCGGTGGAGATGATGTCGTTGGCGGCCTTCATGCCCACCACCGAGTGGACCAGGGCCAGAGCCAGGGGAAGGAGGAAGGCCAGGGCCACCTGTTGGGTGGCGGACTTCTTCATCTGCTTCTCCTCCGCCCCCAGGCGGCGGAGAACGGTGTACCGGCCGGTGTTGTCGGCGGCCTGGCTCAGCTGCTGGAGGGCCAGCACCGCCGCCGCGGCCAGCAGGAAGGTAAAGCCCAGATACAGCCCCAGGAACAGGGCCAGGATCTTGTTGCCCATCATGTCGCCGTAGATGGACAGCCGGGACTCCAGCTGGATGGATACTTTCTCATTCAGCGGCCGGACCAGCTGGAGGAGCTGTTCCTCTGTCTCCGCCTTATCCTCTCCGGCGTAGTCGGCGGACCACACCTGACGGCGGGGCTGGAGCCGGTCGGCCATATCGTCCGGAATGACCACGCACCGCAGGTTTAGATTCCCGGTGGTGAGTTTGTCCTCCAACGTCTCCAGCAGGGCGGGCAGGGCGCCGGAATAGGCGGGCTTGCCCTGGCGGGTCAGCAGAGCATCCAGGTCTGACACCTTAATAGCGCCGCTGGCATCCTCAATGCCGGTGATCTCTCCTTCGTTGTAGTAGAACATGGTATCATAGCTCCAGGCCAGCTCCTTGTTCGGGTCGAAGCCTCCCTCCCGGAGGACCGCGTCAAAGTCGATGCGCTCGGTGTCCCCGGACTGGTTCTGCACCGTGATGTCGAAGGGGGCCTCCCCGTCAGTCATGGCGGTGAGGGTGGAGTTGAGCCCCAGGGAGCTGGCGGTGATGCCGATGGCCAGCAGCAGGAGGATGCACACCACCGTCTGGGCCAGATAGGTGGTGTGGACCTTGCTGATCCACTGCCGCAGGGTAAAGACGTTCAGGTTTTTGAAGTACAGCCCCGGATGGCCCTGGACGAACTTCATCACAAAGCCGGACAGAGACCGGAAGATGAGCAGGGTGCCCAGAGTTCCCAGCCCCAGCATGGGGAAGCACAGGAAGGGGACGGCAATGGCCAGCGCCATGCCGAAGATGAGCAGGATGGCGTAGGCGGCAATCAGGCAGGCCACCCCCAGCACAAACTGAAATACGGCCACCCCCAGGGGCCGGGGCTTGAGGATCTCGTTTTTCCGCTCCCCGTGGATCAGGTCAATGAGCTTTGCCTTGGACACCTGCACCCCGCTGAGGACCATCACCAGCAGGAAGATGACGCCGAAGTACAGCACTGTCTTGCCCGCCGCCCCGGAGGAAAATTTCACAGCCAGCATGTCGGACACGTCTATCTCGAACATGGACAGGGTGAGGGCGGACATCCCAAAGCTGGCCGCCACCCCCAGGGCCAGTCCGGCGATGAGGGAGATGAGCCCGATGAGCCCCGTCTCCAGAAAGAGCAGGCGGGACACCTGCCCCTGGCTCAGGCCCAGCAGCAGGTAGGTGCCCAGCTCCCGCTTCCGGCGGCGGAGGAGAAAGCGGTTGGCGTAGAGGATCAGGCAGGCCAGCACCACCGCCACGAAGACGGAAAAAACGTCTATCAGCATGGTGATGGCCTCCACGATGGGGTTGCCCACATTGGACAGATAGACCAGCGCCCCCTGATCCTGAATGGAGTTAAAGGTGTAGAACAGGCACACGCCGAAGGTGAGGGTGAGCAGATACACCCCGTAGTCCCGGAAGGACCGGCGCACGTTGCGCAGGGCCAGCTTAGAGAACATCTGCCATCCCTCCCCCCATCTCGGTGACTACCTGTATGATCTTCTTGAAAAAGGCCTTGCGGCTGTCGCTCCCCCGGTGGAGCTCCAGGAAGATCTGCCCGTCCCGGAGAAAAACCACCCGGCGGCAGCAGCTGGCGGTAAACGCGTCGTGGGTGACCATGAGGATGGTGGCCCCCAGCTCCATGTTCAGCTCCTCCAGCCGGTCCAGCAGCATCTGGGAGGACTTGGAGTCCAGCGCCCCGGTGGGCTCGTCGGCCAGCACCAGGGCCGGGTGGGTCACCATGGCCCGGGCGGCGGCGCACCGCTGCTGCTGGCCTCCGGACATCTGGTAGGGGTACTTGTCCAGGCAGTCAGCAATGCCCAGAAGGTCCGCCATCTCCCGCACCCGCTTGTCGATCTTCTGGGCGGGCGCCCGGATAATGGACAGGGACAGGGCGATGTTCTCATAGGTGGTGAGGGTGTCCAGCAGGTTGCAGTCCTGGAAGATGAATCCCAGCCGCTCCCGGCGGAATTTGGCCAGCTCCTTGCCCTTGAGACGGGTAAGCTCCTTCCCGTCGATGACGATGGAGCCGGCGGAGGGCCGGTCGATGGTGGACACGCAGTTTAACAGGGTGGTCTTGCCCGACCCGGAGGGCCCCATCACCCCCACGAACTCCCCTGCCTCTAGGGACAGGGACACACCGTCCAGCGCCCGGGTCAGCGACCCGCCCTTTCCATAGACCTTTTTCAGGTCGGTAACCGTTAAAATCTCAGACATAATGCGTTGCTCCCTTCGTTTAACTGTACTAGAGCATATCATACAGTTATGAAAAATGCTCTAAAGGAACTATGAGGATTTTCTTAAGGTTTCTTTAAAATTGTCCGCCGGAGTCTTCTGCCCAAATTCCCGGCGCCATAGACTGAAACGTTACGGAAAAAGCGAAGTCAACACGGGAAACTGTCGATTTTGTGGAAAGGGCCTTGCATTTTGCCGTAAGGTGTGCCATACTATATAAACTGGTTTTATCCATACAGTTCCACTATCTCCGGCAGTGGAACAAAAAACCGGAAGGAGAGAATAGATTGTGTTTTGTAGAAATTGTGGCAAGGAACTATCCGACAGCGCAAAATTTTGCAGCGGCTGCGGCACCCCTGTAGCGCCTGCGGCGTCTCAGCCCGTGCCGGCTGGCGGGGAGACAGTTCGGGAGACCGCGGCGGAACACACGGCCTCCGTAGAGATTCCAGAGCCCCCCTTAGAGAACATTCCCGAGCCCCCGGTTCAGCCGGAGGAGACCCCGGTTATGGAGGCCCCCACTGTGTTCTTCCAGCCCACCGCCCCCGTTGCAGTGGACGCCCCCCCAGCGACGGATCCCCCTGTGGCAGAGGAAATCCCCGCCCCTGTCCAAAAGCGCCGGGGCAAGGCCGGTATAGCGGTAATCGGCCTGGGCGCTATTGCCGCCGTCGTTGTGGTCGTTGTACTGTTCAAGCTGTTCTCCGGCATGGCCGGCGGCAGTACACGAACCCCGGCTTTCGCCTATCTGACTGACGACAATGAGCTGATGTACTTAGCCAACCTGAAGGAGAAGACCGAAGCTATTAAGGTAAGGGCAAAGGGCGGAGTAGACGACAGCGTGCGGGTCGAGTTCACCGCCGATGGCAAGACCATGTACTTCTGGGACGACAGTCAGGACTTGTACCGGATCACCGTGTCCGATGTGAAGAAGGAGGAGCGGCCTAAAGACATCGCCGAGGATGTAACCAGCTTCATCGTGCTGAAAACCGGAAATGTGCTCTACACCAAGGACGGCAGCCGCGGTTCTGAGCTTTACTGTTTCACCGGCAAGGACGATTTCCGTGTGACCAAAAACCATAACACCTATCAGCTCAGTGAGGACCACAAGACAGTCTACTACACTGAAAAGGACGATACCCTCACCCTCTATAAGGCGGCCCTGAAGGACGGCGCCGACCCTGAGGAGCTGCTCAGCGGCGCCACCGATATATACACCGATTTTGACGCTGATATTCTGGTCTACGGCGAGGTTGATCGGGACGGCGATGTGTCCTCTTCCGACGCGGACCAGAACACCCTCACCGTTTACTCCTGCAAGCCCGGCGGCGAGCCCACCGAGCTTGTCAGCGGCATTTGCAGCGTCTACAGCGTAGACGTGGACGGCGGCAATGTGAGTTTCTACTATGATCGGGACGAGCGGCAGGAATACAAGCTCTACGATCTGGTCAGCGACGCCCAGCAGAGCGCCGACGCCGCCATCACTGCCCAGGACCTGGTATGGCCCGACTGGTACGGCACCTACTACCCCGACGAGGTCTATGAGCAAAACGGTGCCGCCTACTACCGGACCTCCCTGGGTGCGAGCTTCCCCATCGACACCAGCGCGCTTCAGGCGTCCACCGGCTTGACCGTGGCGGAGCTGGTGGACTACTATGGCATCTTTGACCTCGCCTATGCCGACGCCCAGGAGCGCTACAACGCCGATGTGGAGGAGTACAACAACAAATACGAGGAGTGGAACGCGGCCAACAACCGCAATCAGATGCGGGAGAGCCTGAAAAACGAGAGTTATACCCAGCACACCCGCGATATTTACCACTACACCGGCAGCGCCGACGCTGCGCCCATTATCACCAGCATTGATGAAAACCAGTTTGCCGCTTCCTATGAGGATGGAATTTTTATCTACAAGAAGACCGCCGGTATTGCTGGCGGCAAGGTATGCGATCTCGCCGACCTGAACTACTACGGCGAAATCTACGACCACCTGAACAGCGGCAGCGGCGGCGGTGAGTGGTATCAGAATGTGGGCGGCGTCGAGAGTGTTCTGGACCTGGACGAGGAGAGCAGTGTTAACGGCGTCATTGTCCTGAACGGCAAAGAGGCCGTGCTGCGTCTGAGCGAGGATGGCGACGCCTGGCTGGATGCCTACACCGTGGGCGATACGGCTCTGACCTTCTCTAATACCGTAGTTGACGATGAGTTTATCGGCCTGCGCAAGGCCCAGGACACCAAGGGCAGTGATGTGCTTTACTTCTTCACCAATGTGGAGAAAGAGGACTATGGAACATTGGGCGACTTCAACCGCTACAGCGGCGGCAAGACCGCAGTAGTGGCCGAGGAGGTCTACGCCGTCTGCGTTTTGGATGACAGTGGAACCATGTACGCGATTACCGACCGCGACCGCAAGGGTGCGGAGCTGTCTTTGATGAAAGAGGACAAACTGGTCACTGTCTCCGATGAGATCGACTCCAACGTTCTGATTTTTCTGGATTCCAAGCAGGTGCTCTACATTGCCAATAACGACCTCTACCTGTGGAACGGCAAGGAGGAGCGGCGGATTGCCAGGGATGTAGAGTACGCTTGGGCTAACGCACAAGAACGGCATACTGATTATGGCCCATTTTAAATAATAGTAAAAGGAGAGATTATTTATGGCAATGTTTGACAGTTTAAAGGACACTCTGAACAAGGGCGTGGCCGCTGTGAGCGTCAAGTCCGAGACCCTGGTGGAGAGCAGCCGCATCAAGTCCACCATCAGTAACGCCCAGAAGCGTATGATCGGCGAGATGAATGAGCTGGGCGCCAAGTTCTACAACAGCTGGAAGGCAGGTCAGGCCAGCGTGGAAGCCTTTTCCGCCGAGTTTGCCAGCATCCAGAGCATCGAACAGGAGATTGCGGAGCTGAATGCCCGCCTGGAGCAGATCAAGGCGGAAGAGGACAAGATTCTGGGGGCCGCCCCAAAGCCCTCCGCCCCTGCGGCCGGCAGTGTATTCTGCTCCAACTGCGGCAAGGCTCTGCCCGCCGGCAGCCGCTTCTGCGACGGCTGTGGTTCTCCCGTCACCTGATTTATGCTGGAGGTACGTCAGCTCTGCAAGAGCTATGGCGGCCGGCAGGTGCTTGCGCCCATCTGCTTTATGCTCCCGCCCGGCCAGTGCCTGGGCCTGGCGGGAAGCAACGGCTCCGGGAAGTCCACTCTGCTCCGGCTGATTGCCCAGATTCAGCGGCCGGACAGCGGAGATATCCTGTTTCAGGGCCGCAGCGTTATGGGCGACCGCTCCTTCCTGCGCCGCCAGCTGGGCTACGTCCCCCAGAGCAGCCAGCTGGCCCGGGAGCTGACGGTCCGTCAGCAGCTCGCCCTGTGGCAGAGCGCCTGTGACCTCTCCGGTCCCCTGTCTCCCGACATTCTGGAGCTGCTGGGGCTGGAGCCCCTTCTGCCCATGCCAGTTCGGGCTCTGTCCGGAGGGATGGCCCAGCGGGTGAGCATCGCCATGGCGCTGCTGTCCCGCCCCCGGGTGCTGCTGATGGACGAGGCCACCTCCGGCCTTGACCAGGAGTACGTCCCCCGGCTGCTGGACTGGCTGGAGCGCTATGTGGCCGGCGGCGGCAGCCTTGTGTGGTGCAGCCACCACCCGGCAGAGCTGGACCGGCTGTGCGGCGCAGTCCTACGATTGGCAGACGGGAAATTGATTTCATAATTTTTGGAAAAAATGGAGGATGCACATGTTTTGTCGAAATTGTGGAAGTGAAATGCGGGATGACGCAAAGTTTTGTCCCAACTGCGGCACGCTGAACAGCTCTGCCGCCGGAGAGCCCGACGGCACCTCCGGGCCGGTCTGGTCCAGCTCAGGCGGTCAGGGCTGGAACACCCCGCCCCAGTCCCAGACCAGCGGCGACAGTCCGGCTGACGGCGGCAAGCAAAGCCGGCGGGGCCTTGGCCTGATGATTGGCGGAGGTGTTGCCGCCGTGGCAGTAATCGCCCTGCTGGTGGTAACGGTCAGCGGCCTGTTTGCCTCTCCCAAAAGCCGGGTGGACAAGGCGGTCTCTAAAACCATGTCTGCATACAGCGATGTGAATAAGGGCCTGGAAATGCCCGACATGAAGCAGCTGTGGGAGGATAAATCCGTCAGCGTGAGAGCCAGCGTGGAGCTCAAGGATATCAACAGCCAGCTGGTGGGTTATGACCTGTCTGACCTCTACGGCCTGGGCGTGCGGATGAGCACCAACTACGACGGCAGCGCTCGCAAAATGGATGCGCAGCTGTCCGCCTTCTGGGACGACGAGGACATCGCCGCCCTCCAGATGCTGGCCGACGGGGCCAAGCTGTATTTCGGCTCCCCCCAATTCACCGGCGACACCTTTATCGGCATGAACACCGAAACTCTGGGCGCCGACCTGGCCGAGATGACAGGAGACAGCTCGGTTGAAGACATCAGCTTCAATATCTTTGAGCTGATGGACATCATCATGAGCACAGAGAGCGGCGAGGACTTCGAGAAAGCCATTCACGATGCCAACAAGACCCTCATGGACCAGATCGAGGCGGAGAAGGACGGCACCGAGGAGATTGAGGTCAACGGCGCCGACATAAAAGCCACCCTCTACAACGTGACCATCCCCCAGGATGCCCTGGAGGACTATGTGGAAACCCTGGAGGACGCTCTGTCCGCAGTGGACTATGTGGACATGTATGAGAGACTGTTCAAGGCCATGGGCATCCCCCAGGATGATATCGACTATATGATGGCTGACCTGGAGGACCTGGATATCTATGGCGAGCTGTTCGACGGTATCCGGTATGCGCTGGACGAGCTGGGCGACCTGGACCTGGAGGTCTATGTCAGCCAGGGCCATATCTCCGCCGTCATCTACAAGGAAACAATCCAGGGCACCGAGGTAGAGATCGGCCTGTACCTGGGCGGCGGCGAAAAGGGCGACCAGTATGTGGACAACCTGAGCCTGGAGATCGAAATTGAGGGTGACAAGCTGGTGGTAGCGTCCAGCGGCAACCACACCGGCAAGGGCGGCAGCTACACCGACGAAACCACCCTCAGCCTTTTGGAGGGCGGCAGCAAAAGCCCCATGTTCCGCCTGACCTCCGACATGGAGTATGAGCCCAAGGGCAAGGGCAAGGGTGACAATTTCCAGTGGACCATTGACGTGGACGCCCCCGGCGCCAACGGCGCTGTTAAAATGGAGGGCCGGCTGACCACCAGCAAAAACTCTCTGGACCTGAAGCTGGATGACGTGTCGGTACATGTCATGGGCCTGAAGGTACTGTCTCTGGGCGTAGAATACTATGTCGGTCCCTGTGACGGAATGGATATCAAGGTAAAGTCTCCCATGATGATTGCCGATATGGATGAGTATGACGCGCTAGAGCTGATTAGCGATATTGAGGATAATGCCGAGGACTGGGCTTATGACATGCAGGATTTATTGGGTTCCCGTCTCTCTGAGGAGCTGCTGTGGCAGCTGATGTACGCCTTTTGATAATGTGAGATGAGCAGACTGCGCTTTTTTGGAAAATTTACCTGTCTGACTCTGGGGAAGCTCTGCCAACAGCGTTGGCTGTTGGCAGAGCTTGTCCTTTTGTGCCTTCTTTTGCCCCTGGGAGCGGGCCAGGCGGCCGGCCACCTGCTCTCCCGGGGGGTGGAGTTCTCCGGTGTGACGCTGGCTGTCACCGCGCCGGAGGGGGACAATGTGCCCCAGCTGCTGGAACAGTACATGGGGGAGATGGAGGATATTGCCCAGTACTGCAAAATCGTATCCATGGACGGGGAGACGGCACTGGACGCCCTGCGCCGGGGTGAGATTACCGCCGTACTGATGCTGCCGGAGCACTTTATCCAAGGGGTGATGTGGGGGGAGAACCCGGACCTGCGGCTGGTGGTGGCCGGAGACCGGCCGCTGGAGTCCCTGCTGCTGCTGTGGGTGGGCCAGAGCGCCAGCGACATTCTGTCCGCCTTTCAGAGCGGGGTGTACGCTGTGCTGGACCTCTACGAGGAGAACCCGCCCCCCGGTCTCACCCGGGACCAGGTCGTCCTTGACATCAACCTGCGCTACATCTCCCTGGCCACCGGCCGGTCCCATATGTTCCGGCCCGAGACCGTTCTGGCCACCCAGACGCTGCCCATCTCTCTGCATTACACCCTGGCCCTGGCCGCCTACTTTGCCCTGGCCGCCGCCCCGGTGTTTGTCCCTGTTTACAGCGGGGACTGGCTCCGCTTCCAGCGCAGGCTGCGCTGCGTGGGCCGCGGGGTATCCGCCGGCTACTTCAGCGGCGTGTTTGCCGGGATTCCGGCGCTGCTTCTGCTGCTCTACCCCGCCCTGCTGATAACCGGAGCGGGAAGGCCCCTTCCTCTGCTGGGCGCCGCGCTGCTGATGTCCATATTCTGCTCGGTATTCTGCTCTCTGTGCTGCCTGGCCACGGGGAGCGCCGCCGGGTGCGGCGTGGCGGCCTTCGCGGTCTCCCTCCTCTCCCTGGCCCTGGCAGGGGGAATCATCCCGGCCGTACTTCTGCCCGGACCGGTGCGGCAGCTGAGCGGACTGTCTCCGGTGACCTGGCTGCTCCGGCTTGCCGCCTGGCCCATGGGGTATGAACTGCCCCTGACGGCCTGGCTTTGCCCGGCACTCTCCACGGCGGGAATGGCCGCCCTGGCCCTGGCCCTCTACCGCCGGCGGGTGGATTGTCAGGAGGTGGCGGTATGAGCTTTTTCCTTGCGCTGTTTCAAAGCGGCCTGCGCACCCAGGCGGGCCGCCTGCGTACCTGGGCCCTGCTGTTTCTCCTGCCCCTGATGATCTTCGGGACCCGGACCCTCCTCCCCGCTCAGGAGGTGTCCACCCCCGTCCAGGTGGGTGTGGTACTTCCGGAAACCGGCGGCGAGGAATTCTGGTCCCGCCTGAACAGCCGCAGCGGCCTTGTCGTCACGTTTTATGAGACCGGTCTCGATCAGGCCCGGCGGCAGGTGGCCACAGGCCAGTGGGACTGTGCTCTGGTCCTCCCCCAGGACTTTTCCCTGCGCCTGTCCCGGCAGGACACCTACCAGCTCTTTACCCTGCTTACCGGCCCCGGCTCCACCGTATACCCCATGGTGCGGGAGACGGTATCCGCCTGCGTGGCCGAGTGCATCTCCCCCGGCATAGCGGAGCGTTATTTGCTGGACAGCGGCATCGCCAGCGGGTCCGGCAGTATGCAGCCCTGGCTAAATGAGGTCCTGCCGGAACAGGACCGCGTGCTCATCTCCATGGAGACGGCAGACGGGAGCCCCCTGGACCCCCTCGTCCTGGCGGACAGCGGGGTATCCAGCCTGCTGTCCGGGCTGACGGCCATCCTGCTGCTGATTTGGACGCTGCTCACCGCCATGGATTTGGGGCGCTGGCTGGACTCCCCCTTCGCTCAACGGCTGGTCCCTCTCCGTGGAACGCTGTCCCTTCTCCTGCCCCGGCTGGGGGCGTCGCTGGTACCCATTTTGTGTTCCGGGGCCCTGGCCCTGCTGGCGGCGGGGATGGCGCCTGCCTGTATGCTGGCGCTGATTCCCTACCTGCTGTTCTGGGGGGCGGCGGTCCTGGCCCTTGCCCGGCTGCGCCCCCTGTGGAGCGCCCTGCCCGCTGTGCTCCCCTCCGTTCCGGTGCTGGCCCTGCTACTGTCCCCGGTACTGTTGGACCTCTCCCTGCTGTTCCCCGCTCTGGGGCCCCTGATCCGCTGGACGCCCATCACCCTCTATCTCCGCGCCTGCGGCGGTTCCTGGGGGGACGGGCTGGTACTGGCTGCAGGAGGGGCGGCTATTCTGGCTGTCCTGCTGGCCGCGGAGCAAAAAAAGGCATAACAAAGCGGCCCGGTGGACTTCCCGCCGGGCCGCCAGTGCTTCAGGAGGAAAAAGAAGAAAACCTCTTATCCTTGGTCAAAACGCCGTCCGGCGTCTGAGACGGGGACCCGCCGCCGGTCCCCTCAGTCCATACTATGTCTCCGGCGGAGGATGGTCACAGCAAAAACAGCCAGGCCGCCCAGCCCGCCGAAGCCACCGCCGCCCCCAGCGCCCCCCAGGCCAGGGAGGGAAGACGCTCCAGCCGCCGGTTCCATGCCTTTCCCTGCTTGAGGTAGCCGTCAGCGGCCTGACGGGCCTCCCGCAGCACCCGGTCGGCGCTCACCCCCTCCCGGGCCAGGGCCTCCTCTTTGACAATAAAAATGGCCTCCTCAAAGAGCCGGGGATCGGGGGATTTTACCAAAATCACCTGCCGGGTGATACCCTTCACCATGATAACCACATCCCTTTTCCATGTTTTCCTCTAGTCTGCCCCAATTCTGGAACATTATTCCTAACTCAGCAGTAGCTCCAGCTCCTCCAGAGAAATGCCCGGCTGGAGGGCCATGCTGATGCCGTAGCCAATCACCTTAGACAGGTCGTCCACCTGACTGTCAATATCCTTGGGGGTGACAAGCAGGTCCCGTCCCTCGTTCAGGTCGGGGGGCTCGTCAGTACCCAGCAGGTCGGCGGCCAGGGTGGCCCCATCCACCACAGTGGGCACTCCCAGGGCGATCACGGGCACCCCCAGGGTGTCCCGGGTGAGACCCATACGGTGATTTCCCACCCCGGAGCCGGGGGTGATGCCGGTGTCGGCAATCTGAACAGTTTTGCACAGCCGCTTCAGCGACCGGGATGCCAGGGCATCCACCGCCACCACACAGGCGGGCTTGATCTTCTCACACACCGCCCGCACCAGCTCGCCGCTCTCCATCCCGGTGTTGCCCATTACCTCCGCCGTAACGGAAGCCACCGGCCGCAGGGCGCCGAAGTGCTCGGGCATCTGACGAATCAGGTGACGGGTGACCAGGGTGTTCTGGTGGACCTTGGGACCCACAGCGTCGGGGGTAATGGCCCGGTTGCCCAGGCCGGCCACCAGCACCAGACCGGCGGGGGGAACATCCCGGAGCAGCTGTCCGATTTCGCCGGCCACCGCCCGGACCGCGCGCTGGAAAATGCCTTCCTCCCGGCTGGCCAGCCCCTCAAGGGTGAGGGTGACGTAGCTGCCCCGGGGCTTGCCCAGGGCCGTCTCCCCCTGCCCGTCCAGCACACGTACGGTGTTTACCGGAATGCCCTCCCGAAGGCTGTCCCAGGCCTCTACCCCCGGCAGGGCGGAGGTGACCCCCGACCGCTCCTGCCACAGCTCTCTGGCCTCCAGCGCCAGGTCGGTCCGTCTCATGCGCATGACTGTTTTCCCCCTTATGCAATATGTTGTGGAATCATTTTCCTTGCCGCCCTAGTTTTTGCGGCTTTTGAAAAACTATCCCGCACCGGCAAAAAAAATCAAAAAAACAGTTGATTTTTTGCCTGAAGGATGGTACAATACAAATCTGCATGGGTGTATTGCCGCCCAAATCAAGGATGAAAATCGGAGGAGGTGTTTGGTTTGCCGAATATTAAGTCTGCTAAAAAGCGCGTTCTGGTGTCTCAGGCCAAGGCCGCTCAAAACAAAGCCGCGAAGTCCGCGCTGAAGACCGAGCTCAAGAAGTTTGAGGCCGCAGTGGCGGAAGGCAACCGCAGCGAGGCCGATGTCGCTTACAAGGTGGCCGTCAAGGCGGTGGACAGGGCCGCTGCCCGGGGCCTGCTGCACCGGAACAACGCTGCCAACAAGAAGAGCAAAATGACGCTCAAGCTGAGCAAGCTGGGTTGAGTATGCACGAAAGCAAAGCCGTCTGATATGCAGGCGGCTTTTTTCGTATTTGTTTTTGCGGGGGTATGTGGTAGAATAACCGGCGGACCCCATCGTGTAGGGACCATCATGATGCATCCGCTTTCGTAGATTTTATGCAGGGGCGGACGCTTCGTGAAGCGTCCCTACTGGATGAAAGGAGACCCGACTATGAAAAAATTTCTCTCTCTTCCCCCGGTCTCCTTTGCGGTGGAGACGGCGGAGCTCTACCTGCGGGTGGGGGCGGCCCGGGCGGCGGCGGCGCTGTCCTACTTTCTCATTTTGACCCTCTTCCCTCTGCTGGTATGCGTCAACTACTTCATCGGCCTGTTCCACCTGGACCTGGAAAACCTCCTCCAGTCGCTGGACCAGATTCTGCCCGCCGAAGCGCTGGCGGTAATACAGGACTATCTCAGCTATGTGGCGGGCAGTCAGTCGGACGCACTGCTGCTGGCCAGCCTGATTACCATATTTATCTCCGCCTCGGCGGGGCTGCGCACCCTGCTGGCCGCCATGGACGAGCTGCACGGCGCTTCTGCCCCCCGGCCCTTCCGGCGGGCGGTGCTCAGTGTGGGCCTGTCCGCCCTGTTCCTCCTCACCGTCTACCTTTCGGTGGTGGTCATCTTCACCGGCGAGTGGTTTTTCTGGCTGCTGGAGGAGCATCTGCCCCGGTATATGATCGAGCACATCCCCCTGTCCGCCCTGTCCGGGCTGTGGCGGTGGATGCGCTACCTGCTGCTGTTCTGCTTTGTGCTGATGCTGGTGCTTATCGTCTACCGGGCGGGGACGCCCCGGGGCGCCATGCGCCGGCCGGTGGTGCTGCTGGCCTCCCTGCTGGCCGCCGTGGCCATTGTGGGGGCGTCGGTGCTGTTTTCCTGGTTTATCGGGATGTCCTCCCGCTATGCCCTGGTCTATGGGTCGCTGGCCTCCCTGATTATCCTGCTGGTGTGGCTCTACCTGTGCGGCAATCTGCTGCTGCTGGGGGCGGTGGTGGGCCGGGTGCTGGAGGACAGGCTGAAGGAATAAAAACAGCGCCGGAAAACCGGCGCCGCCTTTATACGCTATTGGTCCGTCCCGGAGGACTCCGGCTCAGAGGCGTTGATGTACAGCTCCTCGCAGTCGCGCTGGGCTTTGATGAGAACGTTCATGGCCTCCTCGGTGGCACGGACCATGGTGCAGTACATCTCTTGGTAATCCGGCATAACGATAACCACCCTCAAGGGGCAGCCCTCAGGCTGCTTCCCTGTTTTCTCGACGGTTCCGCCCGCGGGGGGAGTGCACAGGGGGATAGGTGAGGAAAAAATTATGACTCCCCCCCCGCAGGTTTTCCCGTCGAGACAAACAAAAGCGATGCAGAATTTAACAAATCCCACACCGCATATATCAGACACAAAACCCCAAAACCAGACTTGTAAACGGGAGGAAAATCTGGTATAATAGGGACTGGTGCAGCAATGCTGTTGTGTGGGTGCTGTTTTCACCCGCACAGGGGTACGGGGTGGTCTAGGCCCCGTGCCCTGCCCTTTTATTTGTCTCTGGTTTCTATTGTAACATGGTTTGTCGAAAAATACAAGATTTATTTCGAATTATTTCATACTAAATTCGGGCGGCCTGTGGCCGCCCGCGTTTTTTTCCGGACCAGCCAGCGCCGAAAAGCCCCCCTTGCTAAAGGGGGGAGGGCCGCCGGACGCAGTCCGGTGGCGGGGGGATTCCGTTCACCTTCCCCTTTGGGGGAGGGCTTTTTTCGCTTTCGGGCGCTGCATTTTCTCTGCCCGCGCCCTTTCCAAACCCCTGAAAATGTGCTATGCTTATCCTGAGAAAATTTCGCCGCTCCACAGCTGGGGCGGCTGATGGGGTGACAGTATGAACAAAATGATCCGTCAGCTGAACCGCGACATTCTTGATTCCCTGGCCGCCCGGTATCCAGGGGGGGGACTGACCAACCGGCGGACGCTCCAGGACCTGATGAAGGCTCCCGCCTGGGACGAGGGTCTGTCCGCCCTGTTCCCCATTCGGGAGCGGCTGAGCTGCGCCCATATCCTGGAGCTGTGCGCCCCCATGCTGGATCATCTGTGCCCCGCTCCCCCCAAAAAGGGCTGGGGGCCCTTCACTTACCAATATGTGTGCCACATCATGTTCCCGGAAGGCGGCTTTGCCCCCGAAGCGGACCGGTGCGGCGCCGGGGCGGAGTTCTACCTCACCGTGCTCCAGGTTCTGCTGGACCACGAGCGGGCCGCCCTGCCCTTCGACCCCATGCTGGACTTCCGTTTCCTCTCTGAGGAGGAGTATGAACCGTGCGACAAGGCCCGGGAGTACCGCCGCTTTCTGGCCGCCTGGCGGGGAGAGTTCCTGTATGAGCTGATGCGGCTGGGGATGGAGTTTACCCCCTTCAAGACTTTGAGCCACATCGCCGGCGTCCACCACATCGCCATGACCGCCGCCCGGGGACTGGCCCAGGCCGGGGTGGAGGTGGACCTGGCCCTGATCTCCGCCGCCGCCGCCGCCCACGACGTGGGCAAATTCGGCTGCCGCCCCGGGGAGCGGGTGCCCTACCTCCACTACTACTACACCGACCAGTGGCTGCTGGACCGGAAGATGGAGGACATCAGCCACATCGCCTCCAACCACTCCACCTGGGACCTGGAGCTGGAGTCCCTGTCGGTGGAGTCCCTGCTGCTGATCTACGCCGACTTCCGCTCCAAGTCGGAGCGGGACAAAGAGGGCAATGAGATTGTGGTCCTCTACCCCCTGGACCAGTCCTTCCAGGTGATCTTGTCCAAGCTGGACAACGTGGACCGAAAGAAGCGGCGGCGGTATGAGTTTGTTTACGGCAAGCTCCACGATTTTGAGGACTACATGCGCCGGCTGGGGGTAGACGTGGACCTCACCGGCCGGCAGCAGGAGACCGTCCCGGTGAAGGACCCCGCCCTTATCGGCCAGGAGGAGACGCTGAACGGGCTCATCCTCCTGTCGGTAGAGCACAATCTGCAATTGATGCACATGCTGTCTAACGAGCAGAAGTTCGGCAACATCATCGAAGCCGCCCGTTCCACCAAGAGCTGGCAGCAGCTGCGCGCCTATCTCAATGTCTTCGGCGAATACTTCACCTATCTGTCGGTGCGGCAGAAGACCCAGGCACTTTCCTTCCTCTATGAGCTGCTGATGCACCGCGAGGGCGATATCCGCCGTCAGGCCGGCGCCCTCATCGGCCAGATTATAGCCCGTTTCCACCTGGTCTACCGCAAGGAGGTGCCCAGCCACGCCCAGAACGACCCGGCGGAGGAGGTACCCTTTACCCTTTGGAGCCAGTACCTGGACATGATTATCTTCCCCGACCACAAGACCACCCCCCAGCAGCGCTCCCACATCAGCTACACCCTCAAGCTGGTGGTGGAGTCCATGCTGAACCACGCCAGGCCGGGGGATATCCCCCGCTTTCTGGACGCCCTGCTGCGCTACTTCAACGACCCTGTCCACACCGACGACGACACCGCCTTCACCCTCCTCGATGCCGCCCGCTACCTGCCCCCCAAGCACTACGGGGAGGAGACCAGGGAGAAGCTGGTGGACTTCGCTGCCCACTTCGCCGTCTCGGCGGACCTGCGGCTGGTAACCGCCGCCCTCCAGTTCCTCCGGGAGACGGTGCGCAACATCCCCCGCAGCCACCCTCAGATGGCCCGCATCGCCGATTTGGCGGAGGGTGTCCCCTCCCCGCAGCTGACCACCGTATTCCTCAAGTGCCGCATCCTGCGCCGGGCGGGGCGGGATGTGTCCGCCCTGGAGCGTACCCTGTACCACACCGACATCACCAGCGAGGTTTTTCTGGACAACCTGAAAATCGCCACCCCCTGGGTGGTGAAGGTGGCCGGTGTAGAGCTGCTCCGGGACCAGGTGGAGCACGGAGCTGAGACACATATTCTCCACATCGCCACCCACTTCTCCAACCTGGTAAAGGTGTCAGAGCGGGTGGTGGTACGGCACACCGCCGGCTCCGCCCTGGTTCACACCCTGTCTCTCCTGCGCCGGGAACAGCGCAACGAGGTGGTGGTGGAACTGGGCAAGGGGCTGGAGATGGGCCAGTATGAGATTTCCAAATACATCCCCCAGTACCTGGGGGAGGCCGCTCTCTACCTCCACCCCAGCGAGCTGGACGAACAGGTGCTGTGGCTGAAAACCCTTCTCGGCTCCCCCAACGACTCCGCCGTGGCCGGGGCGCTGAACACCATCGCCGTGCTGCTCCAGCACTACCCCGCCTACCAGCAGCGTTTTCCCGAGCGGCAGCACATCTACGAAGCGCGGCGGCAGGAGCTGCTGGGCCTGCTCCTCCAGGGGCTGGCCCACTACCGGGAGACGGTGCGCCAGGAGGCCCTGCTGGTCACCGGCAGGCTGCTCTTCGAGAGTCCCCTGCTGACCATGGAGGAGAAGTCCCGGCTGTTTTCCCTCAGCTACCGGAAACTGCTCTTCCTCACCCAGGAATCCTCTTCCCGGCAGGACGGCCTTACCTTTTTCTACCGGGCGGCCGCCCTGGCCCACATCAACCGCTTTATCTCCCTGCGGCGGCTGGACCACGGCCCCTTCACCTTTGAAAAGCCCCGGAAAATCGCCTTCTTCCCCGGCACCTTCGACCCCTTCACCCTGTCCCACAAGGGTATCGTCCACGCCATCCGGGACCTGGGGTTCGAGGTCTATCTGGCAGTGGACGAGTTTTCCTGGTCCAAAAAGGCCCAGCCCCACCTGATCCGCCGGCAGATTGTCAACCTGTCCATCGCCGGGGACTTCCACGTCCATCTCTTCCCCGATGATATCCCGGTGAATATCGCCAACCCCGCCGACCTGCGGCGGCTGACCGAGCTGTTCCCCGGCCAGCAGGTATACATCGTGGCGGGGAGCGACGTGGTAGCCAACGCATCCTCCTACAAGGCGGAGCCCCGGCCCTTCTCCATCCACCAGATGAACCACGTCATCTTCCGTCGGGCAGGTGAGACCGAACTGCCCGCCCCTCTGCCCATCACCGGCCAGGTAATTCAGCTCCAGCTGCCCCCCCACCTGGAGGATATCAGCTCTACCCGCATCCGGGAGAACGTGGACCTGAACCGGGACATCTCCAACTTCATCGACCCGGTGATTCAGGACTTTATCTATCAGAACGGCCTGTATCTCCGGGACAGCCAGGATAAGCCCATGCTGGGCGCCGGCGATTTGGAGTTCCAGTGGGTGGGGGAGCCCGACCCCCTGCTGCTGGACACCCTCACCGCCGGCCAGCCCGACCGGGAGACGGTGCGCTCCGCCATCACCGACCAGGGGGACCGGGTGCTCCTCCTCCGCCGGGCGGGGAGCGGGGACATTCTGGGCTACATCGCCTACCGCTCCCTCACCACCTCCCAGCTCTTCACCGCCCTGGGAGACACCGAGCTGGCCAACCGCATCCGCCTGCGGGCGGCGGGCAAGACCCTGCTCATCACCGCCCTGGCCGCCGGCGGAAACCAGAGCTTTAAGGACTACCACCAGCTCCTTCTGTGCGAGCTGCTGGCCCGTGCCCTGGAGGAGGGCTGCATCTACGGGGTGTTCTGCCCTCATGACGGCCGGCTGGACAGCCAGCTGGAGGACGTGCTTCTGCGCACTGGCTTTCTGGCCCGGGAGGGGGACCTCCCCATCCGGGAGACCGACATGCACGCCCCCGCCACCCTGATCCAGAATCTGGAGACCACCATTCAAGAGCCCCTGGCCCAGAATTCCCGGGTGCTGGCCGCCATCCGCCGCAGCCACCGGAGCCTTCAGCGGGCCCTGGCCCGGCTCTACCCCGGCTCCCTGCTGCTCACCCTGTCGGCCGATATCATCCACCAGCGGCTGCTGGAGAAGATTACCGCCTATAACAACGTCCCCGCCGTCCCCACCACCCCCCGGGTGCTGGGTGAGAACATGTGCGTCCCCTATGGCAAGCTCCTCCGGGGCAAGACGGTGCCCAACACCGTCACCAAAACCATCCACACCGACCGGGTGTACTCCCCCGACCTGTCCGAGAGCGTGATGGAGCCCTTCCCCTACTACGCCCCCATCCCCAGCCAGATCAGAACCATCAAGTCCTTCGACCGGCCGGTGATTCTGGTGGACGACCTGATGCACCCCGGCTTCCGCTTCAAGGCCCTGGACCCCATCCTCCGGCAGGAGGGGGTGCCCATCCGCATGGTGCTGGTGGGGGTGCTCTCCGGCTACGGCAAGGACCTGATGGACCACTGGGAGCGGCCGGTGGACGCGGTGTATTACCTGCCCACCCTGCGGCAGTGGTTCATCGAGGCCACTCTGTACCCCTTCATCGGGGGCAATACCGTGCGGCGGCCAAGCTCGCCGGTGCCCGGCCTGCTGCCCGGCATCAACCACATCCTGCCCTATGCCCAACCCGTCTATCAGGAACCCTGCGCCCGGGAGGCGGTGTTCCACCTGTCCCGTACCTGCCTGGAGGGGGCGCTGGATGTGATCCGCACCCTGGAGCAGGAATACCGCATCCTCTACGGCCGCAACCTCACCCTGGCCCGGCTGCCCGAGGCGGTGATCCTCCCCCTGTGCCCCGACAAGGGCACCTGCCTGCACTACGACCCCACCCTGTCCGCCTCCGTCTACCTGGAGAACGACCTGGAGCAGCTGCTGCGGCAGAATCCGTGACAAACAAAGGGGCGGCCTGACAGCCGCCCCACAGTGGATGATATTAATAACCGGCCCTTTCACCGGTAAGGAAGGAATATTCCGCGTAATAGCCGTCCCCCCAGAAGAACACCACCGAGTACAGATATCCCGGTTCCAGACCTTCGATCATATATTCATGCCCATGGCCCCCGAGGTTCCACGGGCAGACAGCGACCGGCTCCCCCTCCTCAAAGCCCGCGTCTGTTCCCTTCATCCGCTCTGGCCAGCGCAGGACCTTCATCTCCATCTCCCTTTTTGCCCCCTCTACACAAAAGCGGATGTGGCCGGGTACGGTATCCAGCTCCAGTTCAAAGAGGTAGGGCGGATAGGAAACGGAGCGGGAAATGAGCGGGTCTGTGTGAAACAGTGAGCCGTCCGATTCGAAGGGCCCATACGCGCTCATAAGCGTGCCGTCAACCTTATAGGTCACCGAGGGGACAGAGGTCTGATAGCTGAACGCCACCTTCGGCCAGTGCTCATCCCGGTCGTAGAGCTTTTGCCGCTGACGCTCCTCCCAGGCGGGCCGGCCAATCAGTACCCCGGCCGCGGCCAGCAGGGCCAGCAGGACCAGAGCCGCCCGCCGGTACCGCTTTTTCTTCTGTTCCTGCGCCCCGGCCAGGGTCACCGCCTCGTCTACCGCCTGTTCCAGCGCGGGGATTGTGGCCGTTTCCCGCTCTCCACGAAGCAGTTCAGCCACGGTGATGCCCAGCGCCTGGCACAGGGGCTCAAACAGGGAGACCTCGGGCAGATTCAGTCCCCTCTCCCACTTGGACACCGCCCGGTCCGATATGTGGAGCCGCTCCGCCAGCTCCCGCTGGGTCAGCCCTTGTTCCTTCCGCGTCCGGGCAATCAGTCCTCCGATCTTTTGGATATCCATTGTACCCCTCCTCTCTTATCTCAGCATACTCCGTCCGTATTATTTGTCAACAAACCTGTGGTTGAGCCGTAGATAAAGGCGACAGGTTTTCCTTCATCCCCCCTAAAGTTAATACAAGGAGCAATTTTATTATGTATTATTACAATTATAACGGCGCTGCTCTGGTCTCCCTCGTCCCCCTTGAGGGCTTCGGCCCCGAGGTGGAGCCCGCCAACAGCTGGCGGCTGTATGCCGCCGTCCCCGGCGACCCGGTACTGGGCCGGGGGTCCTTCAAGGTAAATCACCCCGGCCAGCTGCTGGCCGGCCACGGCCTGGAGACGCTGGACACCTCCCGCCTGCCCTCCTTCGATGACGGCCCCACCAGTGTTATGCTCAGTGACGGAACAACCGTCTCTCTGAAGCTGGACGAGAACATCCGCCGGGCCATCGCCGACGGCCGTCTCACCGCCGTCAACACCGCCCGCCCGGGCTGGGAGGAGCTTTTGAAGTGGTCCCCCAAACCGGGGAAGAAGCGGGTAAACATCCTGGCCATCGGCGACGTGGGTTCAACCCTCCTCACCGGGCTGAAGCTGCTGGGGGGAGATGTGATCTCCTCCATCGGCATCTGCGACCTGTCCGATCAGATCACCGCCCGGTGGGAGTTTGAGATGGGCCAGATCAGCCTGCCCTGGCAGTACGACCTCTTTCCCGAGGTGGAGGTGGTGGCCCCGGAAGACCTGTTCGACTGCGACATGTTCGTCTTTGTGGCCTCCAAGGGCATCCCGCCGGTGGGCTCCCAGGTGAAGGACGTGCGGATGTATCAGTTTGAGAACAACGCCAAAATCGTGGCCCACTACGCCAAAATGGCCCGGGAAAAGGGCTTCCAGGGCCTGTGGTGCGCCGTGTCCGACCCGGTGGACCCGCTGGCCAAGACCGCCTATCTGGAGAGCAACAAAGACGAAAACGGCGTGTTCGACGGCCGGGGCCTGCGGCCCGAGCAGGTACAGGGCTTCGGTCTGGGGGTGATGAACGCCCGGGCGGCCTACTTCGCCAAGCGGGACGCGCGCCTGGCTTCCTTCCTCACCGAGGGCCGGTCCTTCGGCCCCCATGGCACCGGGCTGTTTATCGCCAACTCCATTGAGCACTACGACGAGACCCTGTCCCAGGAGCTTACCCAGCTCACTGTCACCGCCAACCTGAAGATGCGGGAGATCGGCTTTAAGCCCTACGTGGCCCCCGCCCTGTCCTCCGGGGCGCTGTCATTGCTGCTCACCCTCCGGGGGGAGTGGCACTGCGGATCGGTCTACCTGGATGGGGTGTATATGGGCGTGAAGAACCGCTACACCCCCGCCGGGGTGGAGACCGAGCTGCTGCCCCACGTCCCTGATGAGTTGTTCGGCCATATCAGGGAGGCGGCGGAACATCTGAAGACGATTCTTTGACCGTGGCCTGTGGCCGCCCCTACATACGGAAAGAAGGTGGAAACCATGTCCATTACCCTGATCTACCCCACCCCCGACGTGGGCTGGGCGGGCCAGCGGCTGAACGGCGTTCTAAAGCACGCCCTGGCGGGCCGGGAGGTCCGCACAGTGCGGAGGGCGGAGGAGCTGTCCGGGCTGGAAAACCAGCGGCTGATACTTGCCCTGCCCTTGGGTGACACGGGGGTCAATTTGGAATACATGCGCCTGCTGGCCCGTCTGCGGAAGGAGCCCGGCCTGCTGGCCGGCTGCACCGGCGGGCTGATTGTGGATGGAGCGGGGGAGCTGTACACCAAGTCCGCCGCTGCGGAGGGGGCCCTGGCCTTGAACCTGGCGGGGTGCGCCCTGGTGGGCCGGCCCCTGGTGGAGGGCACCGGGTCGCTGGCCAACTTCTCCGTCCAAGCCGGGAATCTGGGGACGAGCCTGATGGGGGCCTACCGCGCCGCCGTCTCCGAGCTGGCGGAGCGGGTGGAGACGGAGGCCTTTCCCAAAAAGGAGCGGCCCCAGGTGCTGGTCCTCCACGCCTCCAGCCACCACACCTCCAACACCATCGACCTGTGGTCCCGGGTGCGGGAGCGGGTGGAGGGGCGTTGTGACCTCCGGGAGATCGGCCTTCGCAACGGTACCCTGTCCGACTGCTCCGGCTGCCCCTATACCATGTGCCTTCACTTCGGGGAGCAGGGGGGGTGCTTCTACGGCGGCGTGATGCAGGACGAGGTCTACCCCGCCGTCCGGGCGGCGGACGCCCTGGTGCTGCTGTGCCCCAACTACAACGACGCCCTGTCCGCCAACCTCACCGCCTTTATCAACCGCCTTACCGCCCTGTTCCGCCAGACCCGGTTCTATGACAAGGCGGTGTTTGCCATCGTGGTGTCCGGCTACTCCGGGGGGGACACGGTGGCCCGGCAGGTGGTGGCCGCCATGAATATGAACAAGTCCTTTTACCTTCCCCAAAACTTTGCCCTTATTGAGACGGCCAACCGCCCCGGCGAAGCCCTGGCCCTGCCTGGAATTCAGGGGAGACTGGAAAACTTCGCCCAAAACATTCTGGATACCCTGTGTATGTGATAGAAAGGCGGATGCTGATTATGAGCGGCTCTTTTACCATATTGATCTATCCCCACCAGCGGCTCCGGCATCTCCGGCCCGCGGTGGACGGGCTGGCCGACGCTGTTATGCGGCTGTATGGGCAGGACATGTCCGCGCTGTGTTGGGCGGAGCGCCGGGAGGGGACGCTCGCCCGCTTTGAGGGGGGCGTCTGTCCCGAGATGGCGGCCCGCATTCCCTCCGCCAAGCTGGACTGTACCGCCCTGCTGCTCTACCTCCAGGAGGGAGGCGGCTGGGGCTATCAGCTGTGCTTCCGGGGTTCGGTGGAGGACACGTTTACAGCCGGAGAGACCTCGGACGCCGCCCCGCCGGAGCAGCACACCGCCCGGTTGATCCGGCGGTTTCGGGCCGACCGGGAGAAGCTGCTGCCCTGGCTGACACAGGGAACCGGGGTGGGCAGCGAACCGCTGGAGGGCTTCCTCCGTGAGCTCGCCCCCTGGGCCTGGGAGACCCTTTCCGCCGGACAGCTGGCCCCCGCCCCTGTCCCGCCAGTACCCGACACCTCCTCCCCGAAGGTAAACGCCCCCGACTGGGAGATGCGACAGCACCCGCCGGAGAAGGAGCCCGGGCCGGAGACCTGTCTGCCCTTCCTTACCGGGGTAAAAGCCCTCCGCCGGGGCTGGCCCTTCCCCTTGTCCCTGCTGTATGCCCTCCTCCCGCAAAAGCGGCCCGCCCCGGAGACGGTCCCCTTTGAGGGCTGGACCATCCGGGAGCTGGAGGAGACCCTGGAGAGATTTTACGCCGGAAAGCTGGAGCGGCTGGAGCTGGAGTTTTCCCTGAGCGGGGCGGGGACCTACATCCGCCGCCTGAAAAAGACGGTGTATCAACCCTTCCGTCTCACCCTGGAGCTGATTTGGGAGAAGGGGCGGTGCATGTGCCTGCTGCTGGACGGCCAGCAGCCCACCCTCTACTACCTTGTGGCCGACCGGAACACCTATATGAATGTGGACATCAAGGATTTGGAAAAGACCGTCTTTCATGGACAGACTGTGGACAAATATACAGTTTTCTCAAAAAAAGACTCCCGGCTTCTCCGCCGGGAGGTCCCGCTCCTCCTGGCCCGGCTGGACCGGCGGGACGGAGTGCTCAGCGCCACCGCCCGGATGGGGGTGTGGAGCTGTGAGGGCCTGCACTTCAGCCAGGAGCAGTACCAACAGCTTCTGGACATCTGGCAGCTGAACTAAGCCATAAAAGCGCGGACCCCCGGGAAACTCTGGCCCTCCCCGGCATCCAAGGGCGGCTGGAGGGCTTCGCCCAAAACATTCTGGATACCCTGTGTCTCTGAAAAACCGCCGCAGAATTGCTTCTGCGGCGGTTTTTTTACTCCAGAGGAACCGTATAGTCCCCCATGCGGAGGGCAGTAAACTCGCTGATGTCGGTGAGGAGCAGGAAGTGGACGGTGGCGCTGACCTCTTTGGCCTCTCCGGAACCAGCATCCACAAGGCCGCTGCCGCCGTTGGTATAGCCCATGAGACCGACCTTCTTCTCCCCGCCGTCTCTGGTGACCAGACGGGCGTCCTTTACCATGTCCTCATAGCCGGGATAGCCCATGCCCTCGGTCTCCAGCGTCAGGGAGAAGGGGGACAGGGTGGCGGCAATCTTCACATCCCCCTCGTCCAGCACGGCGCTGAGGGCCTGGGGGCCGTTATAGACGGGCTGGAAGGTGATGATGGCCGGGTGGTCGGTGACGGCAATCCGGGTTCCGTCCTCCCCCTCGAAGCAGGGGGGCGTTGCCAAGATGGTGAGGGGCTGGGCGGTCAGGTCCACGTCCGCCTGAAAATCGACGCTGAAGCAGAAGGTCAGTACACCGTCCTCCGGCTCGCCGCTGAAGGAGCCGGAGCTGCTGTCTTTACTCAGCCGGGAGGGCCACAGGGGGTTTGCTTCACTCTGCATATAGTCTGAGCTAAATGACTGCCAGTTCGACCAGTCCTGTTTGTCCCAGTCCTCCCGGCAGGCGTCCCGCAGCTCCTCCCAGGTATAGCTCCCGGTGCCGTAGTAGTAGAGCAGAGGGAAGTCGTAGTGTTCTTGGGGGGCGCCCTCGGGCAGCTTGTACTCCAGAATAAAGTGGATATTCTTGTCGCTGCATAGGGCCTGGGTGACGGTGAGGGACACGTCGTCGCAGACGGAGGTGAGGTTTACCTCCTGGAACACCGCCCCACCCAGGGCGGACAGGGCCGCCTGGGGCCCGAAGCGGCGGACAAACAGGGGGTCCCAGATGGTAGTGGCGCTGGTGCCCAGCAGCAGCACCGCCGCCAGCAGCAGGGCCGCCCTCCGTTTTTTTCGGGGCCGGCAGATTCTGGCCCCTCCCGGCCGGGCGGACAGGACGTTTTCCTTCAGGCGCTCCCGCATACCCTCGGGCGGGGCGCAGTTTTCCATTGTGTCGTGATACAGATTCATGGTTCCACCCACTCTTTCCGCAGGGCCTCCCGGCCCCGCTTCAGTCGCATTTTTACCGTGGGCACCGTCACGCCCAGCAGCCGCGCGATCTCCCGGACGGGGTACCCCTCGTAGTAGTAGAGATGCAGGGCGGTGCGCTGTTTTTCGGGCAGGTTGGCGGTCTGCTCCAGCAGGGACAGCTCCTCCGGGGGCAGGGCCACCCCGGCCGCCGCCTCCAGGGGCAGCTCCGACCGCCTGTGCCGCCGCCACTCGTCCCGGCACAGGTTCAGGGCCACCTGAAACAGCCAGTTCCGCTCGTGCTCCGGCGATTTGAACCTGGGGGCCTGATACAGGCGCTTGATCAGGACGTCCTGCAGCACGTCCTCCGCGTCCGCCGGGTTTTTCATTTGCAGCAGGCAGAACCGGTACAGCGACGGACCGTAGGCATCATACACCTGCTCAAACAGGGCCTCAGTCGGGTCCATCCGTGCCACCTCCTTTATCTCTCTGTCTTTAATTACGGCTGTGGGAGGGGATTGGTCACGCCAGTATAGCCCTTTTTTGGAAAAAAAGCAAAAGCCGGACCCCCGCCGGCCGGCAGGGGTCCGAAAGCTTTATTTCAAATACTCTCTGGGGTCCACGGGCTGGCCGTTGAGAAGGGTCTCCAGGTGGACGTGGGAGCCCACCCCCACCTCGGCAATGGCGGAGGAGCCCACAATGCCCAGCTCGCTGCCGATGTCCACGGTGTCGCCCGCCTCCACCAGCACCTCATCGGCCAGATTGCAGTACCAGGACTGTAATCCGCCGCCGTGGTCCACCACTACGGTGGTGCCCATGAGGCCGTCGGTGTACACCTGCTCCACGGTGCCGGCGCTGATGGACAGCACCTTCACCCCCTGAGCGGCCGCAATATCCAGGCCGCCGTGGGTGCGCCAGTCACCCAGGGTGGGGTCCAGGGACAGGGTTTCCACGCTGTAGTCCCGCAGCACAGTCCCCTGCACCGGCCAGGTGAACACCTTGGACAGGGTCTCCTTGCTGGGCTGGGTGTCCGGCTGGGGAGCGTCGTCCTTCACCGGCTCAGGGTCGTCCGGCTGGGCGGCGGGTTTGGTGTTGGGGACGCTGGGTTTGGCCGGTGCGGTCTCCGGCTGCTTGGACGTGGGAGTCGTGGGTCTGGCCGCGCTCTGGTCCGGGAGGGTCACCGAGGCGTCGCCCCCAACGGGCGCGGTGGCGCGGGTGTCGTTGACTACGGTTTTCAGCAGATAATAGCCCGAAATTCCTATGGTGGCGATGCACAGGAACAGGACTATGTAAAAGCCCTTTCCCATGGCAAAATCGCCCAGCTTATTTAAAAAGCTTCGGTTTTTCAAAAAACCACCTCCGAAGCCTATTGTGGACAGGCAGAGGGACGGTTATACATGGAGGGAAAAAAATTTCCTCCCCCTTGCAAAATTACAGGAAAAGGGGTACAATGGAACGGAAAATGGCCCCATCGGGCCTTTAGAGGAGGAACTGTTTATGATCGCCATTGCGTCTGACCACGGCGGCTACCAGCTCAAGGAGCACCTCAAGGCCTATCTGGCCGCTAAGGGAGTTACCTGCCAGGACTTCGGCACCGACAGCATCGACAGCTGCGACTACCCCATCTTCGGCAAGGCCGCCGCCCAGGCGGTGGCGGAGGGCCGGTGCGAAAAGGGCATCGTTATCTGCACTACCGGAATCGGCATCTCCATCACGGCCAACAAGGTGCACGGCATCCGCTGCGCCCTGTGCGGTGACGTGCTCTCCGCCGAGCTCACCCGCCGGCACAACAACGCCAATATGCTGGCCCTGGGGGCGGGCATCACCGGGCCCATGCTGGCCGAGCGGATTGTGGATGTCTTCCTGTCCACTGAATTTGAAGGCGGCCGCCACCAACGCCGGGTTGGCCTGATGATGGAAATTGAAAAGGAATGAGGAATGATTTTATGAAAAAGAGAGCTCTGTCCCTGGCGATGGCCCTGGCGATGTGCCTGAGCCTTGCCGTCCCCGCGCTGGCCGCTGAGGAATCGCTGACCCGTCTCGGGTTTGCCAGGCTGCTGGTCCAGTACGCCAAGCCGGAGGGCGGAGCGGCGGGGGAGCTGCCCTCGACTGTGCCGGCTTGAATCAGGAGGACAAGGACATTGTAACTACGGTGCTCGGCGCAGGCTGGATGTATGGAGACGGCGAGGGGAATTTCCTGCCGGACGAAACCGTATCCTACAGCTCTGCGATCCCTGTAATTGCCCGTATATTGGACCCGGATCAGGAATCCTCCACCATACCCAGGCTGCCGGAAGACCGGCCGGCGACCGATCAGGAAATGGAAGAGAATACCCGCCTGATGCTGGAGTGGATCGAAAAAATGCAGGCGCGCTTTCATGCCCCCGCCTGGATTTACGCGTATGTGGAGGTCCTGTACAATAAAGGGGTCATTCAGGCCGTCGACTTGGAAGATTGGGAAGTTGACATTAGCCAGAACGACACCGAGGACCTTCTAAAAGCGGCCTTTGCCGGCGGCAAAGCGGTAAATCTCCCCAACGAAGACTCTGAACCGGAGCAACCCACCGAACCCACACCCCCTCCCGCTGTTCCCGCCCCTGCCGCTCCCACCAACGACACCCTGACCTGCAACGGCACGCTCCAAAGCCCCACCGTGTATAAGATTAACGGCAGCAACTATTTTAAAATCCGCGACCTGGCCGCCATCCTCAACGGCACGGAGAAACAGTTCTCTGTGGGCTACGACGCCGCTTTGAGCTCCGTCACCGCCACCACCGGCCAGGGTTATGAAAAGCAGCCCGGCGACCTGGCCGGCGCACCCGCCGGCGGCCAAAAAACCGGCGACCCCAGCAACGACGCCATCTATATCAACGGCGAGAAGATTACCGCCGAAGTCTACAAGATTGACGGCTCAAACTACTTTAAGCTCCGCGACCTGGGCAAGGCGCTGGACTTCTATGTGGGCTGGAGCCAGGACGCCGGCGTCTTTATCCAAACTGATAAGCCTTACAGCGAATAAACCATCCACAGCCCTCCGGTGTAATGCCGGGGGCTGTTTCTATACCGTTACAGAGCAGACAGCGCCCGCTCCATCGAAACGGAGTGGGCGCTGTTTTTTCACACCTCCATGATAACAGGCAGGATCATGGGGGAGCGCTTGGTCTTCTTATACAGGTAGCCGGACAGGTCGCCCTTGATAGCCCCCTTGATAGCGGACCAGTCGGTGTTATACCGGGTATCCACGCTCTGGATGGCCTCCAGGGCCACCTGGCGCAGCTCCTCCAGCAGGCCCTCGGACTCCTTCACATAGACAAAGCCCCGGGTGATGATATCCGGGCCGGACACCAGAGCACCGTCCTCCCCGGACATGGACAGGGCCACCACAATCATGCCGTCCTCGGCCAGGTGGCGGCGGTCCCGCAGCACCACGCTGCCCACGTCGCCCACGCCGTAGCCGTCCACAAAGACCTGCCCGGCGGTGACCGTCCCCGCCAGCTTGGCGGAGTTGGGGGTGAACTCCATCACCCGCCCGATGTCGCTGATGAGGATGTGGTTGGGGTCCATCCCCATCTGCCGGGCCAGCTTGCCATGGATTTGCAGCATCCGCTGCTCCCCGTGGACGGGGACGAAAAATTTGGGCTTCACCAGGGCGTGGACAATCTTCAGCTCCTCCTGGCAGGCGTGGCCCGACACATGGAGGGTCAGCTCCCGCTCGTTGAGCACCTCCACCCCCTTGCGGTACAGTTCGTTGACCACGTTGCCGATGGCGTTCTCGTTGCCCGGGATGGCGGAGGCGGAGATGATTACCCGGTCGCCGGGGAGCAGGTCCACCTGCCGGTGGGTGTTGAAGGCCATGCGGGTGAGGGCGGACATGGTCTCGCCCTGACTGCCGGTGGTGATGATGCAGACCTTGTGCTTGGGCAGGGATTTGATGTGATTCAGGTCCATCAGGATGCCGTCGGGGATATTCATATACCCCAGCTCGGCGGACACCTTCATCACATTCTCCATGGACCGGCCGGTAACGGCCACCTTCCGCCCGTACCGGGCGGCCACGTCAATCACTTGCTGGATGCGGTCCACGTTGGAGGCGAAGGTGGTAACGATGATGCGCTCCTCACAGCCCCGGAACAGTCCGTCAAAGGAGGCCCCCACACTGCGCTCGGAGCGGGTGTAGCCCGGGCGCTCCACGTTGGTGGAGTCGGCCAGCAGGGCGAGCACCCCCTCCTTGCCCAGCTCGCCCAGCCGGGCCAGGTCCATCATGCCCCCCTGGATGGGGGTGGCGTCGATTTTGAAGTCGCCGGTGTGGACACAGGTGCCCACCGGGCACTTGATGGCGAAAGCCACCGCGTCGGCAATGGAGTGGTTCACGTGGATGAACTCCACGCTGAATTTTCCCGCCTTGACGACCTGGCCTGCCTCGCAGGTGATGAGCCTGGTCCGGTCCAGCAGGCGGTGCTCCTCCAGCTTCAGCTTGATAAGCCCGGCGGACATGCGGGTGGCGTAGATGGGGGCGTTGAGGGACCGCAGCACATAGGGCAGAGCCCCGATGTGGTCCTCGTGGCCGTGGGTGATGAAAATGCCCCGGATTTTGCTCTGGTTTTTGATCAGGTAGCTTACATCGGGTATGACCACGTCGATGCCGTACATGTCATCGTCGGGGAAGCCCATGCCGCAGTCCACCACAATGATGTCGCCGCCGTACTCGTAAACGGTAAGGTTCTTGCCAATCTCGTTGAGACCGCCAAGGGAAATAATTTTCAGTTTTTCTGCCATGATAACTCCTTTTTCATTCAAAATTGATGTATCCTGACAGAACACTCCACAGCAACCGGACGAAGGACCGTCCCCTTCCGGCCCTGCCTCGCCGGTCGGGGTGCGCGATCCCTTCGCCTGATGATGGAGCTTCTGTCGTTTTTGCTCTTCAGTCCGTTCCCGCCTGTCCTACGGTTCGGGGCTGAGGAATATATTTAGACGCCGGGGCGGGTGGGTTCTCCCCGCCCCTGGGCGTTTAAATCAATGGTGGGGACGCATCACGATGCGTCCGTCCCGCATACCCGGACACTTCGTAAAGCATCCCTACAGGCGCCGCAAGGCGTTCGCAGGACAAAATAGACGTATTTAGTTTACCACACTTTCCCTGAAAAGTATACTATGCTTTCAGAAGAACAGATATGTGGTTATTTGTCCTCCTCTTGTACACAATGCTCAGAAATGGACCGGTCCACCTCCGCCGCCCGGCCGGCGTAAAAGTCACACAGCTCGGCGGCCAGCTCCAGGTCGGGACCCTCAGCGATCACCCGCAGGGCGGAGCGCCGGGCGATGGGGGTGAGGTATACCCAGCCGCTGCCGGTGCGCATCCGCAGACCCTCCCCGGTGGGCTGGCGGGCGTGCTCCCGGGCCAGGGCCTGCATCACCTGGCCCCGGTCAGAGACGAGGGGCACCTCCCGCCGCCAGGAGGAGAACCTGGGCGTCTTGGCCACCAGGGTCTCCAGCTTCTGGCCGGAGACAGCCATCCGGGAGCAGATGCGCACCGCCGCCGCCGGGGCCTGCCGTATCCAGGGCTGGGTTGCGTAGAGGGCGGCGGCCTGTTCTCCGTCCCGGTCCAGGCGAAGGACGGTCCCTCCATAGCCGGCGGCTACCAGCTCCACCGCCGCACTGGCCCCGGCGGGGACAGCCACCTTGCCCGAGCCATTCTCCATCTCAATCAGGGCAACCAGGGCGAGCAGCTGCCCCGAGTCCACCATAGCGCCCCGCTCGTCCTGGGCGGTAAGGGAAAATCCGCCCCGCTGGGCGCGGAAGGCCACGATTCCGGGCCGCCACTCCTCCTCCAGCTTACAGCCCAGCGCAGTCAGCGCCGCCCTGACGGCGCGGTCCTCCGGGGTAGTGTTCCCCACCGCCGCAGTGACGCGGCGCAGCGCAGGCCGGCGGAGGCCGGCGTTCTCTACCACCCAGCGCCCCCACTGCTCCGGGGTAAAATCCAGCCGCTGGAGCTGGCCCACCCTGTCCCCTCTGGTCCGGCGCACCTCCCCCTGAAGCAGCGCGTGCTCCAGCTTTCGCTCCCGGGCCCGTCCCAGGGGCAGACCGTTCTGATCAAAGAGGTGGAGGTAGACAATATTTCCGCTCTCCTCCACAAAGAGGGAGACGGGTATTTGACGCAGGGCGGCCAGTCCTGACCCCTGAACGGGGCTGTGGAGGGTGTGGGTGAGCACTTCGCTTCCCGCTGCCGCCGCCCCCACTGCCGCCGCCCGGGCCAGCATCCCGGCGCCGGGTGTGGGGGAGCAGCCCAGTCCTACCGGCCCCTCCGTCCCCAAAATACTGCCCAGCATGAGCAGGGCCTCCGGGCCTATGTCTTCCCCCAAAACACCCCGGATGGCACCGCTGTCCCCAAAGCGCAGCACCCCCTTCTGGCTTCCGCTGGTAATGGACCGGGCCAGACGGCAGCCGGCGGGGGCGGTCTGGCCCGGCCAGAGACATACCCGCTCCAGCAGGGCAGCCCCCTCCTCGGCCAGGGCATTCTCTCCCAGTACCACTCCCTCGTTAAGGACGGCGCCCCGCCGGGCGGAAGCGTCCCTGCACAAAATGGTCCCGTAGAGGGTAGTCCGGTCCCCGGCGGCGGCGTTTTCCAGCAGGATGGACCGCTGGACCATGCTCCGCTCCCCCACCACGGCCCCCTTGTCCAGAACGGTGTGGGGACCGATGAGACAGCCCTCCCCCAGGCGCACCCCAGGGCCGATCCAACAGGGAGGAACCAAGTTGAGCCCCTGGGGCAGGGGCTGGGCCGACCACACCCCCGCCTTCAGGCGGGGCAGGCCCATGTCCAGCTTCACCTTGCCGGACAGCGCGTCGCAGGTGCAGTCCAGATAGGCGCTGCATCCCCCCATGTCACACCAGTAGCCCGCCAGAGACAGGCCGTAGAGGGGCGCCCCCTCCCGGAGCAGGGCGGGAAACAGGTCCTTGCCGAAGTCCCACGCCGTATTTCGGGGCACCCGATCCATAGCGGCGGGGGAGAGGAGGTAAATTCCGGTGTTGACCTGGTCTGTAAACACCTGGCCCCAGGCCGGCTTTTCCACAAAGCGCTCAATCCGGCCCTCCTCATCGGTGAGGACCAGGCCGTACTCCAGGGGCGTCTTGTGGTGGTAGAGCCCTAGAGTGGCCGCCGCCCCCCGCTTCCGGTGGAAGTCCATCAGGGCGGTCAGGTCCAGATCGCATACACAGTCCCCGCTGATGACCAGAAAGTCCTCCGCTCCGATGTGGTCCATGCAGTTTTTCACGCTGCCCGCCGTCCCCATAGGTTCGTCTTCAATGAAATAGGTCAGCCGCACCCCCAGCCTGTCCCCGCCGCCAAAGTAATCCATCACCGCCTGGGGCTTATAGAACAGGGTGACGCAGATATCGTCTATCCCGTGGACCTTTAGCAGATTGATGATGTGCTCCATCACCGGCCGGCCCAGCAGTGGGGTCATGGGTTTGGGACTGCCCAGCGACAGGGGCCGCAGACGGGTGCCCTCGCCCCCCGCCATAATGACTGCCTTCAAACGCTTCGCCATCCTTCCGTCGATTAGTGATGGTTAGTATGGCTTGTATCCCGACATTTAAACTCGCCGCCCAAAAGGATTTTTATTAAATTGAGCCCTATTTTGTGACTTCCCTCCTTGCGCAAGCCACCGCTTTATGATAGGATAACGTGAGAAACAGAGAGGGGAAGACAGAATGCGGCATTTGATTGACTTTGGAGACCTGACACGTCAGGAGTGGGACGAGCTCTATGCCCGGGCCAGCAGCATAATGGACGACCCAAGCCGGTATATCGACGCCTGCCGGGGCCGGGTGATGGCTTCCCTGTTTTATGAGCCCTCCACCCGCACCAACTTCTCCTTTCAAACTGCCATGCTCCGCCTGGGAGGAACGGTATTCGGCTTTGCCGACCCCAATTCTTCTTCGGTGGCCAAGGGGGAGACCCTGAAAGACACCGTCAAAATGGTGTCCGGCTACGCCGACGTGGTGGTGATGCGCACCCCCTGGGAGGGGGCGGCCAAGGCGGCGTCGCTGTACTCCCATGTGCCTGTAGTCAACGCCGGAGACGGCGGCCATATGCACCCCACCCAGACCACCGCCGACTTGACCGCCATTACCCGCCTGTTGGGAAAGGTGGACGGTCTGTCGGTGGGTTTGTGCGGCGATTTGAAGAACGGCCGCACCGTCCACTCCCTCGTCAAGGCCCTGGCCAAGTTTAAAAACATCCGTTTTTTCCTCATCTCCCCCCGGGAACTGGCCATCCCCGACTATATGCGCACCTTCATGCTGGAGAAGGATATGCGCTTCACCGAGGTCACCGGCCTGGACGCGGTGATCCCCCAGTTGGATGTGCTGTACATGACCCGTATCCAGCGGGAGCGGTTTGTAGACCCCTTAGAGTATGAGCGGAACAAGGGGATTTACATCCTCACCCGCCGGAAGCTGGACCGGGCCAAGGAGCACATGCTGGTGATGCACCCCCTGCCCCGGGTGGACGAGATCACGGTGGATGTGGACGACGACCCTCGGGCGGCGTACTTTGAGCAGGCCCGCTACGGCATGTTTGCCCGAATGGCCCTGCTGGCCGACCTGGCCAACCAGCCCCGGCTGGACCGCACCGAGGCTGTGGAGATTGGGACAAAGCCGGTCTGCTGCAACCCCCGGTGCATCACCCAAACCCAGCCCTACCTGCCCCCTCTGGTAAAGAAGGTGGGTGGCGTGGACTGCTGCGCCTTCTGCGATTCCGCTCTGCACTGAGAAGGGAGAACATATTATGGGACTGTTTGACCGTTTCAAGAAGAAAACACCGGAGCCTGCCCCCAAAAGCGAGTGGCCCAAGCCGCCCAGAGAGGACACCATGGCTCTGCTGCTGATGGACCGGGTACTGGAGAATATTGACCCGGCTCTGGCACTGCTGCAAAAGGCCTTTGGAGACAGCGCGGTGAGTGATATCGACCGCAGCCACCCCAGGGTGTCCGCCTTCATCGTCACGGTGGACGGGCTTGAGTTCTGGTGCTCCTACCTGCCCATGCCGGTGCCCCAGGAGGAGCAGGACATCGCCGCCAAGACTCAGTACAATATGCTGCTGAGACCCGAGGAAGAAGCGGCTTTCGCCAGCCACAAGTCCTTCTGGGTCATCGCCCAGAAGGGGGGCGGAAAGGCGCTGGAGGACAAGCGCCGGGCCTGCTGGAATTTCAGCCTGCTGTGTGCCGCCCTGCTGGAGCTGGAGGGAGCCGTGGGGGTGTCGGTGACCAACACCGCCCTGCTGGTGAGCCGAGAGCACTACCTGACCCATTGCGCCCGGATGAGAGAGATGGACTGGAGGGACCCGGATTACTTTCCGGTTACCCTGTGGATCTGGTTCTACCGGGGTCTTCAGGAGGAGAAGCCCACCCTGCAGACCCAGGGGCTTGGCGAATTTGGTCTGCCTGAGCTGGGATTCTTCAACCCCGAACTGCCTGTACAGGATATTTTGAACTACCTGTGCACTATGGCTTCCTGGCAGATCACCGGAAAGCAGCTGTACCGGAATATGGCCCTCATCCCCCTCACAGAGGAGGTAGAGGTGGTCAGCAAGCAGGACGGGGACACCATCTTTTTTATTGGCGGCTGAACAAACGGAGCCGGCCCTGGCCGCGCCGTTTATGGCCGCTGCCCTCACCGTTGGCTCTGCGTTTTTTCATCAGCCCTTTCGTACCGAAATTTCCATTTATAAGCAGTAACAGCCGGAGAGATTTTTACAAATCTCTCCGGCTATGTCCACTTTCTTGTATAAAAGCGCTTACTTAATCACCAAAACTGTGGACGTCTCGTTGATGTGTCCAAAAAACGCCTCGCCGTTGGTGGAAAATCCGATGCTGGGGTAACGGCCAAACAGCGCGCAATAGGGCTCTACCTGGTCTTTGTTCAAAATCTCCAGCGTCCGATACAGGCAGTTGAAGTTAATCACGCCGGCGGGCTCATAGGAGATGGCTTCGTCCAGGGCCTTGCGGGTGTCGTCCACAATGTCGCCAATTTTCAGAACGTTGATCTCCGTTCCCTCCGGTAAACCGCAGTGCAGGGTAATACCGCCGTCCTGAATCTGGTTAAAGGTGCGCACAAAAATCTCTTCTCCGGCCACAACCCCCAGAGGATTGCACACAAAGTAATTCTGAATCTCATCCTGCCCGACTCCCAGCACCTCTGCGTATACTTCGCCGCAGGGACGGTGGTCAAATTCATAGAGGATGCGGTTGTGCAGGTCAGATTTTGTCACCGCCAGCTTGCGCTCCGAGAAGATATGGGCGCTTTGGGTCTTCAACACGTCGTATCCGTTGGTTGTCTTCAGGATGGCCAGTACCGCCGCGCCGGTGTAGCTCCTGCCGTTTGCATAGACCAGGGACTTGCCGCCGTCCGCCGCGGAGGAGGAGCCGCCCACAAAGAGAAGGTCGGTAGCGGTGCCCAGGCGGTCCATAAAGATTTCCTCTGCCTTTGCACTGGACTCGAAGAGGACAATGCCGACATAACGTTCAAAATTCGCAAGAATCTCGTCCGCACCGCCGAAATGGGCGTGCATTCCGTTCAGAACATCCCGCAGCTCCAGCTCCGCACCGATATTTTCCACGACCTGTACGCACACATCCTCCACACTGCCTGCATCCATCGCCATGATGCTGACCGAACCACTTGTATAACAGCCGGATCGTCCGGAGACGCCGCCGTAAACTTATCCACTGCGACCCCCTTCAGATACAGCTTCGTCCGTATGGAGTTCGCAATAACTGCATTCCCCTTGGCCTTTTGTGTAATGACTGTCTCAATCATTCTCTGAACCTGTCCTGCCAACCCATTCACCTTCTTTCACAATATTATGGTTTATGCCCGCATCAAAACCATGGTCATATTCTACCATATGTGCCTGTCAATGGCAATATTTTTTGCGCTGCCCGGTGTAAATGGATAAGCATCACAAAAATGGCCTACAACCTTTTCAAAGCAAAAACCGCCGGTTTCGTTTGAAACCGGCGGTTTTTGCTTACGGGGACAGAGGGTTGCCCCCTTACCATAGCGCACAGCACAAATCAATCTTTTACTTGCTGGCAGAACTCCGATTTGCGGAACAGAGACCGCAGCAGAACGATCCACCCCCAGGAGACCGACAGGGCGGGCAGGCAGGAGAGGAGGATGGCCTTCACCGGATGGATTTCGGTGAAGCAGATGGGGCCGAAGAACATGATAAAGAGGACCACCATCATCACCAGCAGGGTAATCTGCTCCCGGCGGGTGTTGGGAGGGGTAAGAAAAATTTTTTTCAGGTCCATCTCCACGCGGACAACTTCTTTTTTCATATCAGCTCAGTGCTCCTGTCACCTGTTCGGCCACCCGGATCAGTCCGCCCGAGTGGATAAAGTCTTTCAAATACTCGATGTAGGGGTGGAGGAAGATGTCCTTCTCCATCACCGGCACCGTCCTGCCGATCTCGGCCAGCACCGCCGCTGTGGCGGGGGCGCGGGCCACGTCCGGGTCCACAAATTGCTGCACCTCATACACGCTGAGCAGCTCGATGGCCAGCATGTACTCCAGCTTCTCCGCCATGGGGCCCGCCTTTTTACAGGCGTTGTAGCCCATGGCCACGTAGTCCTCCTGGTTGCCGCAGGTGGGGGTGTTGTCAATGGTGGAGGGGGTGGCCAGCATCCGCATCTCGTTGAGGAGACCGGCCTGGACGTACTGGGGGATCATCAGCCCGGAGTTCAGCCCCGGATTTTTGATGCAGAAGTAGGGGTAGCCCGACAGAGAGCCGTCCACAATGCGGTTGTTCCGCCGCTCGGACATCTTCGCCAACCCCACGGCGGCGATGCAGGCGCTGTCCATCTCCATGCCCACATAGGCGGAATCGGCGTTGCAGGCAGAGATCACGTCCTCGTTGCCCGTCTCGGGCCAGATGATGGGGTTGTCGCAGCAGGAGTTCATCTCAATCTCGATGGTCTTCTTCGCGTCCTCCAGGGTCTTCCGGGCCGCGCCGTGGAGCTGGGGGATGCACCGCAGGGACAGGGCGTCCTGCACCCGGCTGCCCCGGTACTTCTCCATAATGCCCGACCCCTTGAGCATCCGGCGGACGTTCTCCGAAGCGTTGAGCTGGTCAGGGTGGGGCCGGACGGCCATCACCCGGGGGTCAAAGGCGTTGATAACCCCCTTCATGGCCTCCAGGGACATGGCCCCCACGATATCGGCGGACTTGGCGGCGTTGAGCATGTCATAGAGTGCCAGGCCGGCCATAGCGGTGGCGGAGGTGGTACCGGACACCAGGGCCAGGCCCTCCTTGGAGCTGAGCTCCATGGGCTCCATCCCGGCCCGGGCCAACGCCTCGGCCCCCTCCAACAGCTCGCCGTTGTAGTAGGCCTTCCCCCGGCCCAGCAGCACCAGGGCCATATGGGCCTCGGGGGAGAGGTAGCCCACGCTGCCGTCTCCGGGGGCGTAGGGGGTCAGACCGGCGTTGAGGAAGTCCCGGTATTTTTCCAGCACGCACATCCGCACGCCGCTGTACCCCTGGCCGATGTTTTGCAGCACCATAAGCATGATGCCCCGTACCCGCTCCACGCTCAGGGGCTCGCCCACCGAGACGGAGTGGGACAGGATGATGTTCTCCTGGAGCTGGGCGGTGGCCTCCTTGTCGATGGCCTTGGTACACAGGGCTCCGAAGCCGGTGGTGACGCCGTACATCACCCGCTCCTCCTCCACCCACTGCTCCACCAGAGCCCGGGAGCGGTTTACACGGGCTACGTATTCCGGGGAAAACGCCACCTTCCGCCCGAACCGGGCCACGGAGACGAAGTCCTCCAGGGTGATGGGCTCACCCAGTACAAGCGTTTTCATCTCTTCCATCTCAAAATACCTCGTTTATGCTTCAATCTGGTCCACGCTGTCCACAATATCCTTTTTGGTCTCGGGGTCGAAGAAGAACACCTTAAAGGCGGCCGCCACCTGGAAGATGAACACCACCAGCACCACGAAGCCGCCGCAGGCCGCCAGGTACTTCACGCCGTCCACGCCCTGGGCGCCGCCGCCGAAGGCCACCATGACGCAGGCGATCACGCCGATGGACACGCCCCAGATGATCTTCTGCCAGATGGCGGGTTCCTCGTCGTGGCGGGCCCCCTTGGTACACAGGGCGGCGATGGTGGTGGACATGGTATCCGCCGTGGTAGAGAAGGCGGCAATCAGAGCCAGGATGATAACAGGAATGATAATCATACCCAGGGGGACGTTCTTGAGGAACTCCCACAGGCCGGTGGTGGCCCCGCCCGCCTGAATGGCGGAGATGATGTCGGCGCTGCCGCTCTTTTGCCACTCCAGGGCGGTGGAGCCCCACACGGAGAACCACACAAAGCCGAAGGAGGCGGGCAAAATCCAGTTGACGATAAGGAACTGGCGCACGGTGCGGCCGTAGGCGATGATGGCGAAGAAAATTCCCATCAGGGGGGCGTAGGCAATCCAGATGGCCCAGTCATACATGGTCCACCAGGTGACCAGGGCGGAGCCGCCCACGGTGTAGGGGTCGAAGCCCCACATCCAGAACCGGTCCAGCCAGTAGCCCAGGCCCACATTGGCCATGTTCAGGATGTAGATGGTGGGACCGATCACAAACAGCAGGACCAGCAGCACATAGAAAATCTTGGAGGTCAGACCGGCCAGCCACTTGATGCCCTTGTCGATGCCGGTGACCGAGGCGATGGTAAAGGTGATGGTGATGATTGCGGTGAGGGCGACCCAAACGATGGGGCCCTGCTCCACGCCGTAGGCGGAGTAAAGGCCGGAGCCGATAAGGGCCAGGCCGGCGCCCAGAGAGGAGGCCAGGCCCAGAGCGATGGCCAGCACGGACAGCACATCCACCAGCACCACCCAGATGCCCTGGGTCACCTTCTCCCCAAAGATGGGGGTGAGGGAGGCGGCCACAGACAGCTGCTTTTTGCGGTTGAAGTACATGTAGGCAATGAGCACGCCGGACAGGGCGTACATGGCGTAGGGGATAAAGGTCCAGTTGTAGAAGCAGCGGCCCATGGCGAACAGCTCCGCCTCCTGGGTCAGGGGGGTGATGCCGTAGCCATCCAGTTCGCCGTAGATGTTGCCGTAGTAGATGAGCACCTCGTTGACGCCGTAGGTAATCAGGCCGGTGGCGATGCCGCCGGTGAGGGTCATGGCAAACCAGGAGCCGAAGGAGTGCTTGGCTTTGGCCTCCGGGCCGCCAAAGCGAATCTTGCCCACCTTGGTGAACAGCAGCAGGGCGGCCAGCAGCAGGGTGACCATGGCCACGATCTGGTACAGCCATCCGAAGGTGCTCAGCGACCAGTCGAACATGGTGTAGGTCACGCTGGTCAGCCAGCTGTTGTTGACGATGCCCAGCAGGGCCGCGCCGCCGATAACCACAAAGCAGGGGATGAATACATCCCAGCGGATCGGCTTGTTCTCATGTTTCATGTTTCTCTCCGTATGCGGCGAAAGGACCGCATACTCTCCTTTCTTTACAGTCTGGCTTTTTATGAAGCAACCGCCGGGCCAAAGAGAGGAAAATGAAGAAAGTTCCCGAAACTTTGTGTCACCTGCACGAATAAGCCGCGTCTGATTTATGCAAAACAACCGAGATATGCTTTGAAGCTTGGGGGAGACTTTGGGTGATAAGCGTGATTTTACCGGCACCGACGCAAAATAATTTTGCGATCTGCAAATTATTATTGCATATGGATTGACAGCGGCCCGGGATTCCGGTACACTGGCAGGGACACCTTGGAAATCGGCCTTGTCAATGCGGACGCTTCATGAAGCGCCCTTACGGGTCTTCTGCTGCGGAGGTTTTGAGCTCTCTGCAGGGACGCATATGATGCGTCCCTCCCGCCCGGCGGGCGAAATCACAGCGAAAGGGGAGGACTTTCCATGCTCTATGACATTCTGTTTACGCTGGACCCCTCAGACTGCTTCTGCGCGGTGGCCTGGGGCAGCCGGGAGACGGAGGACCTGTACCGGGACCTCTTTGAGAGCTGGGCTGCCGCCCGGCGGCCGGTGCGCACCGCCTTTGCCCTCCCACAGGAGGGTGACAGCGGGGCGCTGGTCTGGGAGGAGAACACCTTTCATTTTCAGCTCCTCCCCGCTCCCGAGGGCGGGCGCTGGCTGCTCCTCAAGCGGGAGGACAACCGGCCCTATCTCCTGGCCCGGGCCCTGGACCAGGTCACCGACGGGGTGCAGATTTATGACAAAAACGCCTGCGCGGTCTACTTCAACCGGTCCAGCCGGGGCATCTCCCACATTCCCAGCGGGGTGAGCGTAGAGGGGCGGCACCTGCTGGACCTGTACAACCTGGACGAGACCATCAGCACCACCATGACCGCCCTCCAGACCCAGGCCCCGGTGATCGACCGGGTGGACAGCTTCCGGGCCAATGACTTCAGCACCGCCCCCATCGCCTCGGCCAACACCTCCTATCCCATCTTCCGAGAGGGGGAGCTGCTGGGGGCGGTGGTCTTTGAGCAGACGGCGGAGATTGTGGAGCGGAATATGAAAAAAATGGAGGCCACCGGGAAGGCGCTGTCCGCCTTCTCTCAGAGACCTCCAAAGATCAGTTTTTCCGGCTATACCTTTGACAATGTGATTGGCAGCTGCCCCAAGCTGCGGGAAGCGGTGGAGCTGGCCCGGCGGGTGGCCCCCCAGGACAGCCCCATTCTTCTGGTGGGGGAAACGGGGACGGGCAAGGAAATCTTCGCCCAGAGCATCCACCGCTCCAGCCGCCGCCGGAGTGGGAAGTTTCTGGCCATTAACTGCGCCGCCGTCCCGGAGACGCTGATCGAGAGCCTTCTGTTCGGCACCAAAAGGGGCAGCTTCACCGGCAGCGAGGACAAGGCGGGCTACCTGGAGGAGGCCGCCGGGGGCACCCTGTTTCTGGACGAGCTCAACTCCATGAGCCTGGCTATGCAGTCCAAAATTCTGCGGGTCCTCCAGGAAAAGACCTTCCGCCGGGTGGGGGGCAGTCAGGACCTGCGGCTGGATGTGCGGGTGATCTCCTCCTGCAACGAGGACCCCTTCAAGGCCGTGGCGGAAAACACCTTCCGCCGGGACCTGTTCTACCGGCTGTCCACCGTGATGATCGAGCTGCCCCCCCTCCGGGAGCACCTGGAGGACCTGGAGGAGCTGATCCGCTACCACCTGGAGGCCACCGCCTACCAGTTTGTCCACGCCGTCACCCGGATCGACCCGGAGGTCATCGCCGTCCTGCGGGCCTACCACTGGCCTGGCAATGTGCGGGAGCTGTTCCACGTGCTGGACTACGCCCAGAATGTTACCGACTCCCAGGTGATGGAGGTCCGGCATCTGCCCCCCTACCTGCTGAAACACCACAGCGAGCCCGCCGCCGCCCTCCCCGCGATTGACTTTTCCCGGGAAACCCTCCAGGGCCTGATGGACGAGTATGAGAAGCAGGTCATCGCCCAGGCGCTGGACCACTGCGGCTATAATATCTCCCGCACCGCCCAGACCCTGGGCGTCCTCCGTCAGAGCCTGCAATACCGGATTCGGAAATATGGATTGATTTTTTAGGACGCCGTCCTTATGATATTGCCCCCGATCATAAGTCTCCTGCGGTATTCCTTTGAAGCAAAGCAAATTCTTATCTTCAGTGCGTAAAACGCTGCTGCCGCCAGATGACCGAATATTTCCGCACCCGGGAACCGGTTTGCTATCCTGCGCAGGCGAAAAAACCCCGTGTACCGTCTGTACACGGGGTTTTGCTTCCGCCTTACTGCTTGGGCACAGTTTTGGTAATGGTAGCCTTGGGGTCCTCGGTATCGAAGACGGTCTTGGCGGCGGCGGCCAGGCCGGCGATGCCCTGAATTTCGGAGGGAATAATAATCTTGGTGGCCTTGCCGTTGGCGGCGGCCATAAAGGCTTCCAGCGCCTTGATGGTGAGCACACCCTCGCCCGGAGCGGCCTCGTTAATGAGCCGGATGGCGTCGGCGGTGGCCTGCTGCACCTTCATGATGGCCTCGGCTTCGGCCTCGGCCTCCAGAATCTTGGCCTGCTTGGCGCCCTCGGCCTGGAGGATGGCCGCCTGCTTGGCGGCGTCGGCTCTCAGAATCGCGGACTGCTTCTCGCCTTCAGCCACCAGAATCTGGGACTGCTTCTGGCCCTCAGCCTGGAGGATGGACTCCCGGCGCTCACGCTCGGCACGCATCTGCTTCTCCATGGACTCCTGAATGTCCCGGGGGGGCATGATGTTTTTCAGCTCCACCCGGTTCACCTTGATGCCCCAGGGGTCGGTGGCCTCGTCCAGGAGAGCCCGCATCTTGGTGTTGATGTGGTCCCGGCTGGTGAGGGTCTGGTCCAGCTCCAGGTCGCCGATGATGTTCCGCAGGGTGGTGGCGGTGAGGTTCTCAATGGCGGACATGGGGTTTTCAATGCCGTAGGTATAGAGCTTGGGGTCGGTGATCTGGAAGTAGACCACCGAGTCGATCTGCATGGTGACGTTGTCCTTGGTGATCACGGGCTGGGGGGCAAAGTCCACCACCTGCTCCTTCAGAGACACGTTTTTTACAATGCGCTCCACAATGGGCACCTTGAAGTGGACGCCGGCCCCCCACACAGTGCGGAAGGTGCCCAGCCAGGTGATGACGTAGGCCCGGGACTGGGGCACGATGCGTACAATGCTGGCCAGCAGGGAAAAGACAACGATGGCAATGACAACGACGATCAGGGTGGGGATAAGATATTCCATTTTGTTGATTCCTCCTTCACTTATTACAATGCGTACTTTCTCTTACGCGGTCTCCACAATAACCTTTACGCCCTCAATGCGCAGCACCTTCACATCGGTCCCGGCGGGGATCACGATATCCTGGGCAGAGCGAGCCGACCAGACCTGCCCATTGACCTTCACTTGGCCTTTGGCCTGGGTGTTGTCGATGGTCTCAGTGACCAGAGCGGCAGAGCCGATCACCCGGTCGGCATTGGTGGCGGACACCCTGGGCTTGAGGAATTTGCTGCTCAGCGGCTTAAACAGAGCTAACGCCAGGGCCGACACCCCCAAAAACACTGTGATTTGCAGCCAGAGTCCCGCTCCAAGAGCGGTAGCAAACAGCGCTGCCAGTGCCCCCACAGCAAACCAGATGGAGACCAACCCCACTGTCACCGCCTCGCCGATGGCAAAGACAATGAATGCGGCCAGCCAAAAAATCGTCATAGCAATTCCTCCTTTCAAATGGGTGGTTACAGTTCCTCACGCTTATCATATCACAGCATCGTGAAAATTACCACTATGTTGGCAGATTTTTTAAGCGGATTTTAATCTATATGTCAACAGGGGGGCTGAGACAGCTCCTCCAGGGTGGCGGACAGCCGGCGGCGGTAGGCAGCCACCGCCTCTTTCGGCCCGACCAGCGTAATGCTGCCGTCCAGCCCCAGCAGCCAGCCGAAAAACTGAGGGCTGATGACCACCGGCAGGGTGACGGTAAAGTGCTCCGCCCCGTCGGGCACCAAAATCACGTCCTGGCCAAACCGGTCCCACACCAGGCCGGCCTTGTCCCGCCGGCCCCGAAGGGTGACCTTCACCTCCTGGCCGCCGTACATGCCAAAGTGCTTCTGGCCGTACTCAGCCAGCTGAAAATCGGGATACTGCTCCCGCCCCTCCCGGTCCAGACTGGTGACGACAATCTCGGTCATCTTGTCCACCCGGTAGTGGCGCAGCTCCTGATGGCAGTGGTCAAAGGCCACCAGGTAGTAGTTCTCGCTGTTCCAGATCAGGCCGTAGGGCGAGACCACATACCGCTTTCCGTCGTGATGAAAGACCTTTTTCCGGCCGATATCATAGTCGAAATATTTAAAGGAAATCGCCTTCTGGCCGGCAATAGCGGCGTGAAGCTTGTCCACATTGTAGTAGATGCTCTCATTCATCACCTTGATGCGGCCCGACACATAGACCTGCCGCTGGAGCTGGCCCGCCTGGTGTATGCTGGCCAGCCCCTCCAGCTTGCGGATCAGGGCGTCGCTCTTTTTCTGGGTGATGAAACGGGAGGACTGCACTGCATCCATGAGCAGCTTCACCTCGGGCAGCTCAAACTCCCGCCCCCCCACAAACCAGCCGGGGGTCTTTCCCTTCCGGGACTGGATGTCCAGCCCGAACAGGCGCAGGGCCTCCAGGTCGTCATAGATGCTTTTGCGCTCGGCCTTGATGTCCTGCCGGGCCAGCTCCTCAATAAGCTGCGGAACGGTGAGGGGGTGTTCCTCATCGGTCCGCAGCAGAAGGATGCGGCACAAATGGAGCAGCTTGGTCTTCTGATTGGTGCTTTTTGACACAGGTGGTCTCCTCCTTTCCGGGTTTCACGCCCCAGTATAGCGGGGCTTATGTCCCATAAAACGGACTTTTCTCTTCCCCGGGCGTGCGGTGTTCCGCTTTATCTACGGCTTGAGGGCGCACCCCGATGATTTGGGATGCGCCCTTTCAAACAGACCTCTATTTCAGTTTCCAGATATCCTGATTGTACTGGGCAATCGTCCGGTCGGAGGAGAAATACCCCGACTTGGCGATATTAACCAGCATTCTCCTGGCCCAGGCGCGGCGGTCGCCGTAGTCCCGAAGACACCGGTCCTTGGCCGCGATGTAGTCCTCCACATCCAGCAGGGCCATAAACCAATCCTTGTTCTTCATATCCTTCCAGAGGGCGGACAGCTCCGCCGGGTCGCCGATGGCCAGCAGCTCGGGGGATACAATAAAGTCCACCAGCCGCTCCACTGCCGGACGGTGGTAGTAGTCCAGGGGACGGTAGGCCCGGCCGTCCGGCTCATTGCCCTTGTACAGGTCGATTACTGCATCGCTGTGGGCGCCGAAGGTGTAGATATTATCCTCTCCCACCAACTGGGCAATCTCCACATTGGCGCCGTCCAGGGTGCCCAACGTGACCGCGCCGTTGGCCATGAACTTCATGTTGCCGGTGCCGCTGGCCTCCTTGGAGGCCAGGGAGATCTGCTCGGAGA
>CANPFP010000007.1 GCA_947573385.1 uncultured Bacillota bacterium
GCATAGCCCGCACCACGCCGATGGTGGTGAGCACCACGGCGGACAGGCCCAGAATAGCGCTGATGATATAGAGCACTGCCACCGCCTGCTTCTGAGTGAAGCCCATGTCGATCAGCCGGTGGTGAATGTGGCCCCGGTCGGGAGCCATAGGGGACTGGCCGTGGGATACCCGGCGCAGGATGGCAAAGCAGGTGTCAAAGATGGGCAGGCCCAGCATGAGGAAGGGGACGGCAAAGGAGATGATGGCGTAGAACTTAAACAGTCCCTGAATGGACACCACTGCCAGAATGAAGCCCAGGAAGGTGGAGCCAGTGTCCCCCATGAAAATCTTGGCCGGGTTCAGGTTGTAGGGCAGAAAGCCGATACAGGCTCCGGACAGGGCGGCCATGAGGATGGCCACGTCGGGCTCTTTCACGACGAGGGCGATAACCAGCAGGGTCATGGAGCTGATGGTGGACACGCCGCAGGCCAGGCCGTCCAGGCCGTCAATCAGGTTGACGGCGTTGGTGATGCCCACGATCCACAGCACTGTGATGGGGATGGCCAGCCAGCCCAGCTCCCAGAAGGGGTCTTTGCTGAACAGGTTGGGGTTGGACAGAAACTCAATGCGGTTGCCCTCCAGGACGGCGATGAGGGCGGCTCCGATCTGCACAAAGAACTTGGGCAGGGCGGGCAGAGCAAAAATATCGTCCAGAATGCCCAGAATCACAATAACAACGCTGCCCAGCAGCATACCCCGCAGCTCAGGGGTGAGGGGCACGAAGATGAGCACACTGAGGATGAAGCCAAAGAAGATGGCCAGGCCACCCATACGGGGGATGGGGTGGTCATGCATCCGGCGGTTGTCCTTGGGGATGTCCACCGCTCCCACCCGGAAAGCCAGGGAACGGACCACTGGCGTGGAGATCACAGCTACCAGGGCGGCAATGAGAAGGGAGGCCAGGGACATCCCTATGGCGGGAAGTTGGATTGTCATAGTTGAGGACCTCTTTTTATCTGTGGGTTAGCGTGACACAGGGCCAGGGCGCTGCCCTTGCCCTGCATGACGAGACGTTTACCGGGCCACAAACCCCACCTTTTTGTACACCTTACGCAGGGTCTTGTTAGCCACATAGGCGGCCTTTTCCGCTCCGGCTTTGTAGACCCCTTCCAGGTAGGCCTTGTCGGCCAGAATGCGGGTGGTCTCCTCCCGGATGGGGCGCAGGGTCTCCACCACGGCGTCGCCCACAGCGGGCTTGAATTTGCCATAGCCCTGGCCGGCGAACTCCGTCTCGATCTCGTCGAAGGTTTTCCCGGTGACGGCGGCGTAGATGTTCATGAGATTGGCCACGCCGGGCTTGTTGGCGGGGTCGTAGCGGACAGGATTTTCCGTGTCGCTGTCGGTAATGGCCCGCTTGAACTTGCGGGCGATGTCCTCCGGCTTCTCCATCAGGAAAACGCAGCCCTCGGGGATGGATTTGCTCATTTTGCTGTCCGGGGTGGTCAGACCCATCACCCGGGCGCCCGTCTTGGGGATATAAGGCTCGGGCATTTTGAATACGTCGCCGTAGATGCCATTGAACCGCTGAACAATGTTCCGGGTCAGCTCCACATGCTGCTTCTGGTCCTCGCCCACGGGGACGAAGTCGGGCTGATAGAGCAGGATATCCGCCGCCATCAAGGCGGGATAGGTGAACAGGCCGCCGTTGATGTTGTCCTTGTGCTTGGCGGACTTATCCTTGAACTGGGTCATGCGGCTGAGCTCGCCGAACATGGTGTAGCAGTTGAGCACCCAGCCCAGTTCGGCGTGCTGGGGGACGTGGGACTGGATAAACAGGGTGTTTTTCTCCGGGTCCAGGCCGCAGGCGATGTACTGGGCCAGCTGCTCCAGGGTGCGGCGGCGCAGGTCGGCGGGGGTCTGGCGGACGGTGATGGTGTGCATGTCCGCCATGAAATAGTAGCAGTCAAACTCCTCGGCCCGGGCCGCCCAGTTCTTGATGGCGCCCAGGTAGTTGCCCAGATGCAGGTCGCCGCTGGGCTGGATGCCGGAGAGCATTACTTTTTTCTCGTCCATGTGTCGTTGCTCCTTTATTCCAGAGCGCCGGTAACGGCGCCCATATAATGTCACTGTATTGTATCATCTTCGAGTGAAAAAGGCAACAGGTTTGGACACAGAGAGGGGATAAAAAAGGAATTGTTTCCAATTTGGACATAATATGTTATGATAGGTGGGAAAGGGGGATTTCCCGTGTCCTGGTATGTCTATATTCTCCGATGCGGCGATGGTACGCTGTACACCGGCATCACCGATGACATTCCCCGCCGTCTGGCCGTCCACCGGGTGGGGAAGGGGGCCAAATACACCCGGGGGAGAGGACCTCTGGAGCTGGTATATCAGGAACAGGTCCCCGACAAATCCGCCGCCCTGCGCAGGGAGTTCCAGATCAAGCGGCTGACAAGGCGCGAGAAGGAAGCTTTGATCGCAAAAAACTAGGACCGTCCGCAGAATACGGACGGTCCTAGTTTGGCTCAAAGGGTGTCTCGGTCGGCCGGGAAAGTGCTGTATGTCTCATGGGAGACACGCTCGTTAATATGCAGCACATATCCGTCGTAGATGGAGACCGGGGCCACATGATCCAAGTTGGACGGGATGGGCTCCGCATATTCAATGGTGACGGTGTCCTCGATGTTCAAGGTGACCACCTCACGGTTTTGGGCGGCAGACAGGGAGTAAAAGACCTCCTCGCCCTCCAGGCGGATGAAGTAGAAGGAGTTGCCCTCAATAACGGCGGTCCTGATCTCGGCAACTTTGCCCTTTGCTTCGGTCTGGGGAGGCTGTTCCGTCTGGGTGATGCCCTTGTCCCGGAGCATCTGGATATAGCTCTGCTCACAGGCGGATACGGTGGTCCCCGTGGCCACAATCTGGTACTGAGCCACATTGACCATGGCGTAGGTCTTCACCAGGTTGGTGGCGTCCTTCAAGGGGATGAAATAGGTGGGCTCCCCGGCGATGTTCAGCAGCAAGGGGAAGGTGGCGGTGTAGCCCAGGTCCTGAACTACGCCCTGGGCAGAGGCCATAGCGGCGTATTCGGTGGCGCCGGGGGCGGTGTAAAAATGGGTCTCCTTGGTGCGCATGTTACACAGCAGAAAGCCCAGGTTGGACTGGTCAGCGTTGGCGGAGGTGACGCCGGTGTAGGCGTACACGTCGTCGTTCATGGCGATATAGTTGTAGCCGCTGGTGGTCTGGGTCACATCCCGCTGGCCCAGAACAGAGTTGATGAAGCCATGGACCAGGGTGCCGTAGTAGTCGTATTGCTGCATAATGAGGTTAGGGACATAGAGGGTGTCTACCCAGTTGGGGACCTCCTCGTGGTAGGTGCTCTCGCCGGTGACGGCGTCCACCAGTACCGCGCCCTGGATATCCATCCCGCCGAACAGGCCGATGCGCTTTACTACCCGAGGAGCAATCCACCAGGGATGGCCGCTCTCGTCGATTTCAAACTCGGGCGTGGCGAACATCATGGTGGGATACTGGAAACGCAGGTGGCGCATGATATTCCGGTTCAGGGGCTCAGAGAATGAATACTTGATCCCCTCGGTCAGCCGCACTACCTTGGCCTCCTGAGTCACCATGTCCACCACCACGTAGGCAGGCAGGCCGTTTCCACGGTTGGTAAACCACTTAATCAGGTCGGCGTATGCGATGGGGGCCACCCGGACGGGCCGACCTTGGTAGTTGATTTGGGTGGAGTCGTTGGAGTACTCGAACTGGCTGACCATGTCGCTAAGGGTGCCCATCTGCCGGTCGCCCAGATAGTTGGCGGAGTCCCGGTCCAAAGTGGGAATCTCGTTGAAGGAAATTTGTGCCACGTCGGCAGCAAAGTCGCCGGTTTGGACGGTGAGCAGCTCCCGGTATGCAGCAGCCCGGAAAATGGGCATGGAGATGATTTGCCCCACAACGTACACCACAATGATGGCGGCGAAGAGGATTAATACAGGCAGACAGCTCTTTTTGACAAATTGAAACCACTCTTTCAGCTTCTCCTTGGGAGTGCGTACCACAGAATCGTCTGCCGGCTTGACGGACAGGGCAAAGATACTGACGGTGTACACAACGCACAGCAGAGCCAGAAAGCTGTAAAAGTCGCCGGATTGGGGATTGATGGCGGGCAGTGATACATAGAAGTACACAAAGCCCACCGCCGCCGTAATCAGCAGGCTGACCAGCAGACTTCCGCCCTGTCCCATGGGCTTTCGATTCTTTTTTTCTTTCAAAATAAAATTCTCCTCTTTTCAAAATTTGCATAGGAAGGGAAATCTTACTTAATAGGATATACGCTTTTCTCCAAAAAAGCAATGAACAAAAGATTAAATTTGAGAATGTCCCAATTTTCCAGCATCCACGCCGATGTGTAAGAATATGGCGCAAGAGGAGGGAACAGCCCCCAAAAATAAGAAAAACCGGGTCTCTCAAATTTGAGAAAACCCAGTTATTTCAAATGGTGCCGGTGGGGGGACTCGAACCCCCACGCCATCGCTGGCGGCGGATTTTGAATCCGCTACGTCTACCAATTCCATCACACCGGCAAGTATGAAACAAGATATGATGTATTATACACTATATTACTCTACTTGGCAAGTGCAATTTTGATATAGTACAAAAAAAGTAGACACTTCCAACTCACGAAAAAGGAGTAAAATAATGAGAGTAAGGAAGGTGCATAAAATGGCGCAAGGACAAAGGAAGTATGAGAAGCGTAGGCTTCACAGTACGGCTTACGTCCACTATTGGAAGCATCGCATGTCCCACCCTTGTAGAGAAAGATACCGTCACCCTCAATTAGCAGCCACGCCTTGGGGAGCATCCCACTGGTGGTAAGCTCTGGGGAAGTGGTGAACGTCTCATGGCTCTGGCCCGCGCCAGTGTAGGCTACCAGTGCAAGTATTTTAGAGAAACGGTTCTCATAGAGGTTATATGCTTCATACGTCCCTTCAAAGCCCTTTGGGACGATCCAATAGCCATCATTCAAAGAGAGACCCTTACAAACGTCAATAATCCCTTTGGTATCGTTTTGGCTCAGATTCAAGGTTTTGAGTATCTGATCCACAAAGGTGCGGTTTTTGGGAATGACCCTTCTGCTGAGCCAGCGGATGATTCCCTCGCTGGTCTGCTCCAAATCCAGCGGCATAAGAGGAGCGTACTCCTCCTGCACAGAGATAATATTGGCAACGAGTCCATCCAGTTCCTGCTTTTCCAGGGAAAAGCGCATCAGTTCGGTATTATAAAGACGCAGACTGTAAATATCGCTCATAGGAACCTCCTTTCTGTGCGGCCAGTGAAAAGTTGATAGTATTTTACCATAGAAATTGGTATCAGACAAGCGGTGTCAGCTGATGTTTTCTATGTACGACAAAACGGACAGGAATAATTATGAATAAAGCGCCCACTATTCAGGTGAGGAATATAGCGTTTCCCCTTGACTTTCAAAATGTTATGAAAAAAGCACAAAACCTTCGGAAAAATCGAAGGTTTTGTGTTGCTAATGGCACCTGCGGGAGGATTCGAACCTCTGGTCTACCGCTTAGGAATACACCCCAGGGCGGTTTTTTGGATGCCAACCAAGTCCAACAAATTCAGTGTTTTCAAGGCTTTTCAGTCTTTTTACTGTCCTCCACTCACAAGGTTTTCACAGCTAAGAACGGGCTTTTTTAAGTGGTTTCTTAGACGGGTTCTTAGGACGTGTTCACATAAGAGCGTCCACAGCAAGAGCAAAATAGACAAAAGTCAAAAAGATGACATCAAGTTTGACATAGCGGGTAAAAATACGGCGAAAACGCTTGATGCGACGAAAAAGTCTCTCAACCTGATTACGCTGTTTGTACAATTCCTTATCGTAGTCCCTTACCGTGGCCTGACCCAGGTTTCCAATTGGGTGAGGCTTAAGTTTGCTGCCATGAACCTCAAAAAGCTGGCAAGATGGAAGACAAAGCGACAACGCTCCGCTCCTTTCCCTCCTCTATCCTTTTATTTATCTATACTGCATTTTGCGGCCTGCCTGGTTCCTTCCAGGTCAGGCCGCTTTTCGACAAGCTGAAGCTGGCATATATTCAACAAATATATGTTTCCCTCGCCAGTCACAGGAGAGATGTATGGCCCGGACTGTGTAGGAAGATTACACAAAACCTTACTAAAAAAGGCCGGAATCACAGAAAAAGTAAGATTTCGTGATCTTAGGCATACATTCGCGACCTTAGCAATCCAAAGCGGCGTGGACGCGAAAACAGTCTCCAGCATCTTGGGACACTACTCGGTGGGGTTTACGCTGGACACCTACACCCATGTGACCGAAGACATGCAGAAAGAAGCGGCAAAGCGAGTGGGAGGTCTTATTGCCCAGGCAGTATAAAGCGGAAAGGCTATACAGGAAAGAAAGAGGAAGCACTGAATAAAACCGGCGCTTCCTCGAAAAATTCCCGTTTGGGTCAGAGAAAAATCGAGCGGAGAAAAGATGACTAAAAAATTGCAAAAATCCGCTGAAATCTGATAATTTCAGCGGATTTTTGGTCCGAGTGGCGGGATTTGAACCCACGGTCTCTTGGACCCGAACCAAGCGCGATACCAAGCTTCGCCACACCCGGAAATTTGATGATTAACAGCTTTTTTGTCAACAAAACTAAAAAGAAATCAGAATCATCTTAATTTCTTTAAAATGATATCAGAAACAAATGTGTTTGTCAACCCTTTAGACAAGCTGTTTTTCCCGTAGTTTCAACATGTTCAGTCCATTTTTTGGGCCTTTTAAATAAAAGACCCTGGCATATTCCGGCGAAGCTTTGCTTTTATTAGGCGATATAAGAAACGCTGTGGCCAGGGTTTCCCCCAAAAAATTGAGAATCTTCTGCTCTGGACGGCAGGTTCATTTTGGATACAAAGTTTCTGTAATTTTTTAGGATAATTGGAATGCAAATAAAGAAAAATTTGTTATTCTTATGAATTTATAACAACTTATACAATATCAGCTGGTCATTTCTAGTCAATTTTGCCCTTGCTTTGCATTTCGGAATTGGTTACAATGTGGTTACAAAAGTAACAGGGGTTGCTTTTGGTTGTCATAATTAAGACCGTGGTTGTCATAATTTTGACATAACTTCAATCCAAAAGGAGTGCAGACAATGAAGCGAAAGCTAATTTCCGTTATGCTCAGCGTCTTTGCCATGCTCCTCCTGATGGGCGCTGCCGCCAATCCTGACCCAGCAGCCGCCCTCGTGCCAGAGGAGGAGAGCACCGTTTCCACCGATGCGGCGCTTGAGACTGAAGCGCAATTACCCAACGATAATTCCGAACAGGCGGAGGACGAGACCTCTGAGGAAAAGTCCGCAGAAGGTGAAAACTCCTCTCAGGAGCAGACCCCCGGCGAGGGAGAGCCCCCTGTTGTTGTGCCGGCGGGGGACCCCAGCCTACTCATCAATGGCCAGCCAGCTCCCCTGGAGCTGAACAAGGAGATCCAGAAGGGGATTACCTATGTGTCCCTTTCTGTGATGGCTCGCCAGTTGGCCCCCAATGCTCAGATTACCTGGGACGGTTCCGCTGCGACTGTTGTCACCGATCAGCTGACGCTGACTGCCGAGGTGGGCCAGCTCTATGTGGTGGCCAACGGCCGGTATCTCTATACGCCTGAGTTGGTACAGCTATCTCCGGCAAATCAGGTAATCGTCCCCCTGCGGACAATTGCCAAGGCCTTTGATGCCGCAGTGGGCTACGACGCGGCCACCGGTCTGACCACCGTGACCAGCGGCTCGGGTGCTATCCTCAACGGCGAGAGCTTCTATAACCCCGACGACTTGTTCTGGCTGTCTCGAGTGATTCACCGGGAGAGCGGCAACCAGCCCATGGAGGGCAGGATGGCGGTGGGCAATGTGGTGCTCAACCGGGTGTCTGACCCCATTTTCCCCGACACGGTGGAGGGGGTGCTGGCTCAGAAAAACCAGTTCAGCACCTACAAATCCGGGGTGCTGGCCGCCACGGAGCCCTCGGAAAAGAGTACTATTGCTGCTAAGCTGGTTATGGACGGAGGCGTGGTGGAGGAGACCAAGGGGGCTCTGTTCTTCGATTCCGGCGTAAATAGCTGGGCCGCCCGGAACAAGCGGCACATCGCCACCATCGGCGGACACAAGTTCTACGGTTAAACAGATCAGGGATGCCAAAAAGGCATCCCTGATCTTTATATAAGAAAATAAGAACGTGTAATGCGTCCCTGCTGTTCTCCCTCAGACGGCCTGTATCGGGCTGACGATATCAAATTGGTCTCTACCACCACCGTTTATACCAAAAAAACCGCCCAAGCACAAGCAGCATCCACATTTGCAGGCCCAAAGGATTTTGAGCGAAGTTTTTTAAAATGGGGCTTTTCTTTTTGTATATTCATGTATATAATATTCTAGGAAGTTTATGGACCTGTATTAGGAGGCTGTACTGATGACAAGAAGCAGTGCGAGAGAGATTGCCATTCATATTATTTTCACCCTGGGCTTTGACACCCGCAGCGCCAAGGAAGTGCTGGACGCTGAGCTGACCCGGGAGAGGTTCCGGGAGCTGGCGGAGGAACTGCCCATGTACGAGCAGTTCCCCAATGAGAAACAGGAGCGGTACATACGGGAGCTGGTCCAAGGGGTATTTGCCCACGGGCCGGAGCTGGACGACTGTATCAGCCGCTACTCGGTGGGCTGGTCCTTCGCCCGCATCCCCCGTATGGCGGCGGCTGTGATGCGCACCGCCATGTATGAGGTGCTCTACATGCCTGATATCCCCAACGCCGCCGCCATCAATGAGGCAGTGGAGATCGCCAAACGGTATGAGCCGGCGGATGTGGTAGCCTTTATCAACGGTATTTTGGGCACCTTTGTCCGTACGGAGTTTGAGGACACCCCACCCAAGCCGGAGAAAAAGACTCCAGAGGAGGAGTTGTGATGCCTGTCCTGGGACTGGACACCAGCAACTACACCACCTCCGTTGCCCTCTTTGACGGAGAGACGGGGGTGAATCTTGGCCGCCTGCTGGAGGTGCGTCCTGGTGAACTGGGCCTACGGCAGAGTGATGCCCTGTTTCAGCATGTGAAGCGGCTGCCAGGGCTGTTGGAGGGGCTGATGAGGGAGGAGCAGGACATCCAAGCCGTAGGGGCCTCCACCCGTCCCAGGGCGGTGGAGGGCTCCTACATGCCCTGCTTTCTGGCGGGGGAGAGCCAAGGCCGGGGGATCGCCGCCGCCTTGAAAGTCCCGTTCTATGCCCACTCCCACCAGCAGGGCCACCTGACCGCCGCCGCCTGGTCCGCCGGGCGGCTGGACCTGCTGGACGCCCCCTTTCTGGCTTGGCACCTGTCGGGAGGGACCACCGAGCTGCTGTTAGTAAGGCCGGATGGGACCTCTGTCACCGCCGAAATTATTGGCGGTACCAGCGACCTGTCCGCCGGACAGCTTATCGACCGCACCGGTGTACTGCTGGGTCTGCAATTCCCGGCGGGGAAGGCCATGGACGGGCTATACGCCCAGGCAGACGTTTGCTATGAGCCAAATGTAAAGCTAAAAGACCTTACATTTTCTCTGTCCGGGATGGAGAACCAGGTAAAGGCTTTGGTCAGGGAGGGGGAGAAGCCTGGAAACATTGCCCGCTTTGCCATCGACGCTATCTCCAGTGTGGTCTGGCGTGCCACTCAGGAGGCCCAGCGGCGCTATCCCGGCCTGCCGGTGCTGTGCTCTGGTGGGGTTGTTTCCAATTCCCAGCTGCGGGTGGGGCTGACCGATATCTGTGGGGCCATCGTCGCCCATCCTCAGTATTCTTCCGACAACGCCATGGGAACGGCTATCCTCACCTGGCGAGCCCTGAAAGCAGGGGAGCAGTCATGAGAGAGGACGCCATTCTGAGCCCCAGCCAGGTGGGACAGTATCTGAAAAGCATGATGGACCGGGACCACCTGCTGTCCCGGCTGCTGGTGCGGGGAGAGCTGTCCAACTACAAGATGTATCCCTCCGGGCACCACTATTTCACCTTGAAGGATGGGGAAGGGGCTCTGCGGTGCGTCATGTTCCGTAACGACGCCCAGTCCCTGCGGTTCCGGCCGGAAAACGGGATGCAGGTGATTGCTGCCGGCCGGATAACCGTATTCCCGAGAGATGGGCAGTATCAGCTGTATTGCGCCCGGCTCACCCCCGAGGGAGTGGGAGACCTGGCCCTGGCCTTTGAGCAGCTGAAGGAAAAGCTGGCGCGGGAAGGGCTCTTTGACCCGGTTCACAAGAAAAAAATACCAGAATTTCCCAGAAAAATTGCCCTCATTACCTCACCGGCCGGGGCAGCGGTGCGGGATATGATCCGCATTTTAGATGCCCGCTGGCCGTTAGCGGAAATTAAGGTCATTCCGGTTCGTGTCCAAGGGATAGAGGCCCCCCAGGAAATTGCCGCTGCCATTCAGTGGGTAAACTGGAACGACGCAGCCGACTTGATTATCACTGGCCGGGGGGGCGGCTCTATGGAGGACCTGTGGGCCTTTAACGAGGAGGTGGTAGCCCGGGCCATCTACGCTTCAGATATCCCGGTTATCTCCGCTGTGGGCCATGAGCCTGATGTAACAATTGCCGACTTTGTGGCCGACCTGCGGGCGGCTACCCCCTCTAATGCCGCAGAGCTGGCAGTACCTGACCAGAATGAGGTTTATGTCTCCCTTCTGGGGAACGGAGAACGGCTGGAGCGCACCATATCCGTCTGGCTGAGCCGGTATCGCCAGACGCTGGACCGTCTGGCATCCAGCCGGCCTATGACAGAGCCAGACTCCTATTTTCGGGAGAAGCGCCTGCTGCTGGATTTTCAGAGCAGACGCCTGGCCCATGGCCTGCGCAGCTCTTCCGCTGGACAGCGGGAGCGGCTGAGCCGGCTGTCGGCTGCCTTTCCCGGCAGCGCGGCCCTAACCATTACACAGTACCGGGAACGGCTTAATGCCTTGGCCGCTTCTTTGGACGCCCTGAGCCCCTTGAAGGTACTGAGCCGGGGCTATGCCATCGCCCGGCGCGGGAACGGAAAGGCCGTGGTTTCCACAAGGGACGTGGCATCCGGTGACAAGCTGGAATTGACCTTATCGGACGGCAGTGTAGATTGCCGGGTACTATAAGAAAGGGAGAACACAAATGGCCGCAAGAAAGAAATTGGATTTTGAGAGTTCCATGGCCCGCCTGGAAGAGATTGTGTCCCTTCTGGAGCGTGGGGATGCCCCTCTGGAGAAGGCCATGACCCTCTTTGAGGAGGGGGCCAGGTTGCTGCGGGAGTGCACCAGACAGCTGGATGCGGCAGAGCAGAAGGTAACGCTGCTCACAGCCGGAAAAGACGGAGAAATTATAGAGGAGCCCTTTCAGGGCAAGAACTGACATGGAAAATAACTTTACAGATAGAATGGCCCGGGACCGGGTCTTGATTGAGGATTATCTGAAAAAAGTCTTTGCTGCGGAGCCACGTTACGCCGATTTACAGGAAGCGATGGAGTACTCCCTGCTGGCCGGGGGCAAACGCATTCGGCCCATCCTCACCCTGGAGACCTGCCGCCTGTGCGGTGGAGAGACGGAGTCGGCCCTGCCTTTTGCCTGCGCGGTGGAAATGATTCACACCTACTCCTTGATCCATGATGATCTGCCCGCTATGGATAACGACGACTTGCGCCGGGGACGGCCCACCAACCACATTGTCTACGGGGAAGCCACCGCCATTCTGGCAGGGGATGCGCTCCTTACCGCTGCCTTCGGGCAGCTGACCCAGGCCAAGCTGCCCGCTGACCGGATTGTGGCGGCGGCGAAGTGTCTGTCCCATGCCGCCGGCTCTGCCGGAATGGTGGGGGGACAGGCGCTGGATATGGCCGGTGAGGGCCGTGCCCTGAATCGAAGGGAGTTGGAGCTGCTCCAAAGCTTGAAGACTGGAGCACTTATCGCCGCAGCTGTTGAGTTGGGCTGCATTGCTGCCGGAGGCAGCGATGCACAGCGCACTTATGTGCGGGACTACGCCCAGGCTCTGGGCAGGGCGTTCCAGATTCGGGATGATATGCTGGATGTTATCAGTTCTTTTGAGGAGCTTGGCAAGCCAGTGGGGTCCGATCAGGCCAACGAGAAGAGCACTTTTGTCACCGCCTTAGGCCTGGAGGGCTGCGCCAGCCTGGTGGGGGAACTGACTTCACAGGCCATTGAAGCCATTAACAGTTTTGCAGAACCTGCGTTTCACATTTGGCTGGCCCAATCCCTGGCCCAACGGACAAAATAACCCAACCGGGGGAGGAATCGCGTCTTGACTGTACCCACAGCAAAAACACAATACAACCCCATCCTCTCTGAGCTCACCGATCAGCAGGGGGAGGAGTTGTGTACCCGGCTGCGCCGGGAGCTGGTGGAGGATGTGTCCAAAACTGGCGGCCATCTGGCCTCCAACCTGGGGGCGGTGGAGCTGACAGTGGCCCTCCATCGAGTATTTGACACCTCGGTAGACCGGCTGGTCTTCGATGTGGGGCACCAGTGCTACACCCACAAAATTCTAACCGGGCGGTCCTTGTCCACATTGCGTCAGTACAGGGGAGTGGCCGGTTTCCCCAAGCCGGCTGAGAGTGTTCACGACGCATTTATTGCGGGACATGCCTCCAATTCTGTGTCTGTGGCCTTGGGGATGGCTCGGGCCCGAACTATACTGGAAGAGGACTACAAAGTGATTGCTCTCATCGGCGACGGTGCCCTCACCGGTGGTCTGGCCTATGAGGGGCTGTCTAATGCGGGAAAGTGCGGCCAGCAGATTTTGGTAATCCTCAACGACAATGGCATGTCCATCACCCCTAATGTGGGCGGAGTAGCCGACCACCTGGCCAGACAACGCCTGAAGCCCCAGTATCTTACCTTTAAAAAGCACTACCGCCGTATTATGAACGCTACCTCCCTGGGCCGCGCGGTGTATAAGGTAACGCATCAGGTCAAACAGGCGCTGAAACAGTCTCTGTTGCCATGCAGTATGTTTGAAAATATGGGGTTCCGCTACCTGGGTCCGGTGGATGGTCACAATTTGCCCTTTCTGACCAAAATTTTGCGGTATGCCAAGGACATTGACGAGCCAGTGCTGCTCCACATCAAGACTGTAAAGGGAAAAGGCTTTTCCCCTGCAGAAGAGAACCAGGACACATTTCATGGTGTGGCTCCCTTTGATCCGCTTACCGGCAAGCTGAAACGGGAGCCGGGTGAAAATTTTTCTGCCGTCTTCGGCCGGACCCTTACAAGGCTGGCAGGGCAAGACAGGCGAGTATGTGCCATTACCGCTGCCATGACCGGAGGGACCGGGTTGGAAAAATTCGCCCAGCGGTTTCCCGACCGCTTTTTTGACGTGGGTATCGCCGAGGGCTGCGCCGCCGCAATGGCTGCCGGCATGGCCAAGCAGGGGGCAATTCCTGTCTTTGCGGTGTACTCCACCTTTTTGCAGCGAGCCTATGATATGCTCCTCCACGACACGGCCATTGACAACCTGCATGTAGTATTTGGGGTAGATCGGGCCGGTCTGGTGGGGGATGACGGCGAGACCCACCACGGCGTTTTCGATGTGGCTTATCTGGATTCCATACCCAATATGACAGTCTTGGCCCCTGCCAGCTTTGCCGAGCTGGAGGTGATGTTGGAGCGTGCACTCTTCCGCATGGTGGGTCCGGTGGCAGTTCGCTATCCCCGCGGGAGTGAAGGACGATACATGGGCACCAGTGGAGAGGAACCGGCAACGATTCTGCGTCAGGGAAGTGACATCACACTGGCGGCCTACGGTACGGAGATTAACGATGTTTTGGAGGCTGTTAATCTCTTGGAACGGCAGGGTATCCAGGCGGAGGTTATAAAGTTAAATCAGCTTACACCTCTTGTGCCAGAACTGATAGAACTGTCTGTCCGCAAGACGGGGGCCCTTCTGGTGGCAGAGGAGCAGGCGGCTCGGGGAAGTGTAGGCCAGCGGCTGGCTGCCCGGCTGGAGGTGGTCGGCCTGCCAGCCAGGGTGGCCCTGGTCAATTGTGGCGACGGTTTTGTTCCCCATGGGTTGTCAGTCCTGCTGAAGCGGGATCTTGCTCTGAATGGAGAGGGGATCTGTAAAAAAGCACTGGAGGTGTTGGGCCGTGGCCAAACGGAGACTTGACGTTGCAATTACCGAGCTGGGTCTGGCGGAGAGCCGCCAGAAGGCCCAGGCCCTTATTATGGCTGGGGAGGTCTATGTCAATGGACAGAAACAGCTGAAGGCTGGAGCTGGCTTGGGGGAAGATGATACCATTGAGGTGCGGACCAAGCACCCCCTGCGCTATGTGAGCCGGGGTGGTTTGAAGCTGGAGAAGGCTATGTCCCTGTGGCCCATTGATCTTCAAAATAAAATTTGCGCCGATATTGGCGCTTCTACCGGTGGTTTTACCGACTGTATGCTTCAAAATGGAGCAAAGCTGGTGTATGCTGTGGATGTGGGCTATAATCAGCTGGATTGGAAGTTGCGTATCCACCCCCAGGTGATATGTATGGAGCGTACCAACGCCCGATATCTCACAGCGGAACATATTCCGGAACCCTTGGACTTTTTTTCTGTGGATGTTTCTTTTATTTCTTTGAGCCTGATTCTGCCTACCCTGCGTCCGCTGATGTGTGAAGGGGGGGAATCGGTCTGCTTAGTCAAGCCACAGTTTGAAGCCGGAAAGGACAAGGTGGGCAAAAAGGGAGTGGTCCGGGACCCGGCCGTTCATCTGGAGGTGCTGGAGCATTTTCTGGTCCATGCTATGAATGCCGGATTTTCTGTAAAGGATATTACCTTTTCACCGATTAAGGGCCCAGAGGGTAACATTGAGTACTTGGGATATCTCCAAGTTGGAGAGGGTTCCGCCTATGAGGGGGACCTGAGAACTCTCGTAGCGCAGTCCCACAGCACCTGGAAGGAGGAGCCATGAAAATTGTTCTTAGCTCCAACCCTTACCGTGATAAGGGACTGCGGGTGGCGCTGGAAGCTAGGCGGGTACTGGAGCACGCCGGCGCTCAGACTGTGATGTGCCTGCCTTTCCAGCCGAAAAAAGGGGACAGGCTGGACCTGCCCCGACAACTGCCCCTCCCACTGCTGGACAAGGAGCTGCCCACCGCAGACCTGCTTATCTGCTTTGGCGGGGATGGCACCATTCTCCACGCTGCCCGGGATGCCACGCTCCATAAGGTGCCGATTCTGGGTATCAATTTGGGCAGTGTGGGCTTTATGGCAGAGCTGGAACGGAGTGAACTACCTCTGTTGGCCCCTCTGGCCCACGGAATGTACTCCATCGAGGAGCGTATGATGCTGGATGTAAAGGTGCTCCGGGGGGACAGGCTTATCAGTCAGGACATTGCCCTTAATGACGCAGTTATTTCAAAGGGTTCTATGGCCAGGGTGGCCGAGATGGAGGTACTGGCAGACCGTGTAAAGGTAACTTCCATTACAGGAGATGGCGTAATTATTGCCACACCAACCGGCTCCACAGCCTACTCCATGTCGGCAGGGGGACCTATTGTGGAGCCTACCTCAAAAAGCATTATTGTCACTCCGGTCTGTGCCCACCAGTTGGCGGTCCGTGCTATGGTACTGGCCCCTGAACGGGTGGTTACAGTCCAGCTCCCCAGAGGGAATAGAAAGTATCTATACTTGTCAGTGGACGGTGGGAAGGCGGTCCGGTTGACAGGGGGTGACCGGGTGGAAATTGGTTGTTCTCAGCGAGCTACCCAACTGGTCCGACTGGCTGACCGCAGCTTTTATCAGATCATTAACCAGAAACTGGGAGGGCTGAGTCAATGAAGAATGTGCGGCAAAGTGAGATTTTAAATATTGTGCAGACTAAGGATATTGACACACAGGAACAGCTTTTGGAAGAACTGCGCTCCCGGGGGTTTACAACAACCCAAGCAACCATTTCCCGGGATATCAAAGAGCTGCGCCTGGTTAAGGAGCTTACCAGCTCCGGTGAATATCGGTATGCTATTTCGGAGCGCAAGATGTCTTCTACCACAGACGCCCGGCTTCGCAATATTTTTAAGGAGGGTGTTCTTTCCATAGATGTAGCGCAGAACATTGTGGTGGTTCGTACAATGCCTGGTTTGGCTTCTGCCGCATGCTCTGCTTTAGACGCTATGGACATTGACGGTATGGTAGGCAGTTTGGCCGGAGATGATACCGGTATTTTGATTATGCGTGACAATTTTTTGGCTCAGCAGTTCAACAGCGAGGTTCATAAACTTTTAAATTAAATAGAACAGGAGGGAAAATATATGCTTTCCCTGCTTCATATTGAAAACATTGCCATTATTGAATCGGCGGATATCAGCTTTGACGGCGGCTTTAACGTGCTTACTGGTGAGACGGGCGCGGGCAAGTCCATTGTAATCGACGCCATCAGCGCTGTCCTGGGAGAGCGGACCAGCCGGGAACTGATTCGGACCGGGGCCAAGTCTGCGCTGGTGAATGCAGTTTTTACAGGCAATTTTCCTTTACAGTGGCTGGAGGACAATGGATTTCAGACTGATGAGGAACTGATGCTTCAGCGCGAAATTCAGGGAGATGGCCGCAATGTCTGCCGGGTGAACGGACGGCCGCTGACAGTGGCCCAGCTTCGAGAGCTGGGGCGGCAGTTGCTCAACATCCACGGCCAGCACGACGGGCAGCAACTGCTGGACCCGGACTGTCATCTGGGATACTTGGACAGCTTTGGAAAAACGGGGCCGCTGTTGGAGGGCTATCAGTCAGACTACCGCTCCATGTCCGAGCTTCGGAAGCGAATCGCCGCGCTGGAAATGGATGAAGCAGAGCGTTCCCGCCGGGTAGACACCCTGGAATACCAGATCAAGGAGCTGGAGCGTGCCGAGCTGCGTCCCGGCGAGGACGAGGAGCTGGACGCTAGAAAGCAGCTTTTGCGCAGTTCCGGTAAGCTGATGGAAGCCATTCAGGAGGCCATGTTTGCCTTGTCCGGCGGGGATGACAGTCAGGGGGCCTGCGACCTCATCAGTGAAGCGGAGAGGACCATCCGTTCGGTCACCCGGCTGAGTCCTCAGCTGGAGGAGCTGGGGGAGAAGCTCACCAGCCTACATTACGCCGCCGACGACGCAGCGGAGACCCTTCGGGATTTTGCTGACCAATTTGACTTTTCGCCGGAGGAGCTGGACCAGCTGGAGAGCCGGCTGGACGTGATCTATCGTCTGAAAAAGAAATACGGCCCCACCGTGGCCGACATGCTGGACTATCTGGAAAAATGCAAATCGGAGTTGGAGCAAATCCAGGATGCTGACGACACCATCCAGAAGCTGGAAAAGGAGTTGGACAAGGTCCGGAAAGAGACCCGGAAACGGGGAGAGGTCCTGTCCAAGGCCCGGAAAAAGGCGGCAGATAACCTCCAGAAGCGGGTGCAGGAGGAACTGCGCCAACTGGATATGCCCAAGGTGCAGTTTGTGGCTGAATTTGCCCCCAGTCCCGGCCAGGACGGGATGGACGAGACCGGAATGGACCAGGTGCAATTCCTCATGTCCGCCAATCTGGGCGAAGCGCTGAAGCCCATCCAAAAGGTGGCATCCGGCGGCGAGCTGGCCCGAATTATGCTGGCCCTGAAAAACGTGCTGGCCGAGGACGATGGTATCGGCAGTCTGGTCTTCGACGAAGTGGACACCGGCGTGTCTGGCCGGGCGGCTCAGAAGGTAGCCGAGAAGATGGCCGACGTTGCCCGGCGCAAGCAGGTGCTGTGCGTCACCCATCTGCCCCAGATCGCCGCCATGGCGGACACCCACTTCTCGGTGGAGAAGGGAGAGAAAAAGGGCCGCACCTTTACCAATGTGGAGCGCTTGGACCGGAAGGGCAGGGTGGAGGAGCTTGCCCGTCTCATCGGCGGGGCCGCTGTCACCGACTCGTTGCGGGCCAGTGCCTCCGAGCTGCTGGCTCAGGCGGAGAGCTACCGGAAGAAAGCGTGATAGGGCTCGTCCTGTCCTTATATTTGAAGACAAAAACAGGGCGCACAGCTGTTAAGCTATGCGCCCTGAGACGTTTGGGTTAAGTGGCGGGGAGAGTAAAGAACGCCACCAGTTGTCCATAAAGGACGAACGCCATGCCTAGAGGGGCGACGATCTTGATGCAGAAATTAAAGAAGGCATACAGGCCGGAGCTCATTTTATTGCCCTCCAGCTCCACCTCATCCTTGACCAGCTTGGGCCCTACGAACCAGCCCAGCCAGATGGACATCAGCAGTGCACCCAGAGGCATCGCGATACCCTCAGAGATGGAGTCCATAAAGTCAAGCCAGCTTGCGGAGAAGGGGAGACCGGTCTCATGGAAGGGAATCCAAAGACCGTTTTTCCCCAGGCCGTCGGCGGCCACCAGGGCAGCCTCCGCAAAGACTACCAGGCAGACGACGGTGACCAGCTTGGCCCGATTGGGGGTTTTGCCCTTGAGGGCGATACGGTCAGACAGGAAGGTGGCCAGCACCTCCAGCAGGGCGATGGCGGAAGTGATAGCGGCCAGAATCACCAGCAGATAGAACAGCACGCCGAACAGGGGACCGGTGGGACCCATGGCATTGAACACATCCTGAAGGGTGATAAACAGAAGGGCGGGACCCTGCTTTTCCGCTCCGGCGCCGCCTAACGCAAAAGCGGCGGGCAAAACAGCCATACCGGCCAGGATAGCCACAATGGTGTCGGAGATGATGATGATTAGGGAGTTCTTGATCAAGCTCTCCTTTTTGCTCAGGTAGGAGCCATAGGTGACGGTGATGCCCATGGCCAGGGAGAGAGAGAAGAACATCTGACCGCCGGCTTTGGAGAGTACCTTAAAGAAGTCGTCCTTCAGGGGGGCGAAGTTGGGGGCGAACATAAAGGCCAGACCCTCGCCGGCCCCGGGCAGAGTGACGGCCCGGATGATGACGATGACCAACATAATAAACAGGGCGGGCATACCAACCTTATTGAACTTTTCAATGCCGTCTTTGATGCCGCCCCGGATAATCAAGAAGCAGATGAAAATAAAGAGGAAGGTGAAAGCAACCGCGCCAAACTGGTTGACGCGCACCGCGCTGAAGGTGTCGCCGCCGGACATGCCCGCCATGGCCGCCACGCCGAAGGCCAGGTCGGCCAGGTTCAGGGACATATACTCCATGCAGTAGGCGCCCAGAACGGTGTAGAAGCTGAGAATCAGGAAGGGGGAGAGCATGGCCAAAAAGCCAAGGAAAGTACCCATTTTACTGCCCACCTGCTGATAGCTCACCAGAACGCTCCGTCCCGCCCGCCGGCCGATGGCCAGCTCACACAGCATGATGCTGAAGCCGATGGTGGCGGCCAGAATCAGGTAGACGACCAGAAAGGCAAAGCCGCCGCCCTCACCCATTTTATAAGGGAAGGCCCAGATGTTGCCCAGGCCCACCGCAGAACCTACGGCGGCCATTAGAAAGCCCAGGTTGCTGCCCCATTCTCCTCTATGATGTTTTTCCATAATATCCTCCCGTTTACAATTTATTCACACTGAAATGTCAGATAAACGACATTTTACCAGAAATGTCCGTCTCCGTCAACGGTGAAAGTGATAAAATCGGGTCCAAAAAGCTTTGATTTGTGAGGAAAAAGCCGAGAAAACGCATGAAATCCAAGTACCCATTGCACTTTTTCCAGAGTTTAGTATAATAAGATCAGCAGAAACTATACTCAGTTCAGAAGAAAGGGAGAAACATATATGGATTATGCAAAGGAAAGTCTGCGTCTGCACGGCGAATGGAAAGGCAAAATCGAGGTAGTGGCCACTGTGCTCGCTAATGACAAGGATTCCTTGTCTCTTGCCTACACTCCCGGCGTGGCCCAGCCCTGTCTGGCCATTCAGGAGGACATCAACAGGAGCTATGAGCTCACCCGGCGGCACAACCTGGTGGCCGTCATCACCGACGGCTCCGCCGTTCTGGGCCTGGGAGACATCGGCCCTGAAGCTGGTATGCCTGTAATGGAGGGCAAGTGCGTTCTGTTCAAATCCTTCGGTGGGGTGGATGCGTTTCCTCTATGTGTGAGAACCAAGGACGTGGATGAGTTTGTTCAGACAGTTTATAACATCTCTGGTTCCTTCGGAGGCATTAATCTGGAGGACATCGCCGCCCCCCGGTGCTTTGAAATCGAACGGAAGCTGAAGGAGAAGTGCGATATCCCCATCTTCCATGACGACCAGCACGGCACCGCCATCATCACCCTGGCCGGGCTGACCAACGCACTAAAGGTGGTGGGGAAGAAAAGAGATATGGTTAGGGTGGTTACCTCCGGCGCCGGGGCTGCCGCCGTCTCTATTGTCAAGCTGCTGCTGTCTGCTGGTTTCCGGCATGTTACCATGTGCGACCGCAAGGGGACTATCTACTCCGGGCGTGAAGGCTTGAACTGGATCAAAGAGGAGATGGCCCAGGTCACCAACCTGGAGAAACAGACCGGTTCCCTGGCCGATGCCCTGGTGGGGGCTGATGTGTTCATCGGCGTGTCCGCTCCTGGCACCGTTACGACCGATATGGTAAAAACTATGAATAAAGACGCTATCGTCTTTGCCTGTGCCAACCCCACCCCGGAAATTTTCCCCGATGACGCCAAGGCGGGCGGGGCCAAGGTAATCTCTACCGGACGCAGCGACTACCCCAATCAGATCAACAATGTGCTGGCTTTCCCGGGCGTGTTCCGGGGGACGCTGGACGTCCGGGCCAGCGACATCAACGAGGAGATGAAGCTGGCCGCCGCTCAGGCGCTGGCCGGGCTGATTTCTGAGGAGGATCTCACGGAGGACTACATCATCCCCCATGCCTTCGACCCCCGGGTGGGTCCCGCCGTGGCTAAGGCGGTGGCCGAGGCCGCCCGCAGATCCGGTGTGGCAAGGATTTAATTGAAAGGAAACACAGTGATGAAAGAAGGAACACACCTCACGCTGAAGGACGGACGGGAAATCCTTTTGCAGGACGACACAGACATTTTGCTGTTGATCTGCTCCAAGCATGAGATTATATACTCGCATCCCTTTACCTGCCCGTCGGGAGGCTATGGAGGTGGGACGCTGCTGCTGTCGCCCTCGGAACAGTACCTAATATTTTCCTTTTTTTCAGGAGAATCAGAGGAGGGCTTCAGCCTGTTCCAAATCGAGGACAGCCGCCTGGTTCCGCTGTTTGAATCGGGATACTTTTACGGGGAGGGCGCAAGCTACCTGTTTGCCGATGACGAGGGGTTCCTTTTTCAGTCCCTGCTGGGCGGCTTCGGCCCCTGGTACATCGAGGATGCCGGTCAAGACGAGGAGGGCGTTCCTTATTTTCAGTACGGAGAAATCAATATCCTGGACGTAAAATCCAAATTGCTCAGCAGGCACGAATTTCATGTCTATCCATCCGAAACCTGGGAGGAGGAGATAAATGGGCCCTCTGATATCTCCAAAATCACGGGCGGCGATACACTGCACATCGCAATGCCCTGGGGAGAGGAAACGCTGACGCTTCCCCTTCCGAAAACCATTATTTTTAAACCAGAGTAAGGAGAAATTATGAGTGTATTTTTCTACGGCTGCGTCACTCTGGACGGCTATCTGGCTGACAAAAACCATGGCCTGGACTGGCTCCACCAGACCAGCAATGCGGAGGACACCGGCTATGATGCCTTCTACCAGAAGATGGACGTTACCATTATGGGCAAACGGACCTATGATGAAATTGCCCGCTTGGAAGATGCGTCCAGCGTCTATCCTACCACGGAGAACTATGTGTTCACTCATTCTGCCAGCCTGTCTCAGAGGGGATTTGTCCCGGTGAGCGGGGATGTGGTAGAGTTCGTGAAGGGGCTGGGTGAGAAGCGCATCTGGATCGTCGGCGGGAATACTGTCCTGGCCCCGCTGCTGGACGCGGACCTGGTGGACTGCCTGATCGTCCAAGTCGCCCCCGTACTGCTGGGGGAGGGGATACCGCTGTTTACTCAGAAGGAGGGGCAAATGCGGTTCCATCTGGATGAGGTGAGACAGTACGGGCAGTTCGCGGAGTTGGTTTTCAGCCGATAGTAGTTGAGGTTGCTTGATAGTCTGGTATGGTCGGATTTGATGGAAAAGAATTTTGTAATTAGAAAGGTGAATTGTTATGGACAAGAAAGAAAAAAGCAGAAAAAGGGCAGAGATAAAAAAACACATTGACTTAGACGGTGCTCATTTAAAAGATGATGAAGTAAATATTTTATACTCGTTTGTTACAAATCTCCCAAAGTATGTAGGATTGGTTTGTAAAATCCAAAATATGTTTACTAGTTGGAGTTCTGACGGTAAGTATACACGCAAAGAGGAAACCACTTATACAATAAAAGAAAATGCATCTATTGAGGAAAACTATCAATATCAAGACGATGATGGGGAGAATAACGGAGATGGATTTACTACAGAACACAGTACCGCTCGGGCTATTCTCAAAGTAATTCAATTTTTTGGCGACCAATTAGGGAGAGAAGAAGAATCGGAAGAATAAGAATACATCTGGGTTGACAACCGGGCAAAACTGTGGTAGAGTGTGACCACTGCAAAGAAAAGGACAAGTAGCGCGGTGAATTCCCGCACAGAGAGCCCCTGAGTTGGTGGAACAGGGGAGGGGAGCGCCCTGTGAATACCCCTTGGAGCAGCCGCCCGAACCGCGCAGGCGCAGTAGGGGACAGGCCGGGCCGCGCCCGTTACCGCGCCGGAGCCAAGTGCTCCCCAAGGTCCGCCCCGCGAGGGACGGATGAACCAGAGGTGGTACCGCGTTATTACGCCCTCTGTCCGGTTTCCGGGCAGGGGGATTTTTGTAAGGAAGTGATTGTTTTGTCAGCGCGTCAAAGAGGGACGCTGTGTGTGTTCCTGGCCGCTGTGCTGTACAGCATCGGGGGACTTTGTATCAAACTGATCCCCTGGAGCGGTATGGCCATTAACGGCGCACGTACCGCTATTGCCCTGGTGGTTATCGGACTGTATCTTAAACTGACCGGCCACAGGCCCAAAATGAATCTTTGGGTGCTGGTGGGGGCGCTGGCCGTCTGCGGCACCAACATCCTTTTTTCCATCGCCAACAAGCTGACCACCGCCGGCAACGCCATCGTGCTCCAGTTCACCGCGCCCATCTTTGTGATCCTGTTTTCCGTCCTCTTTTTTGGGAAAAAGCCCCAAAAACTGGACCTGACCGCCTGCGGTTTGGTGCTGGGGGGCGTGCTGCTGTTTTTCATCGACAGCCTGTCGGCAGGGGGGATGCTGGGCAATATCCTTGCTCTGATATCCGGGATATCCTATGCCGGCGTGTTCATGATGAACGACATGCCAGACAGCGACCCTATCTCCTCCGTCTTCTGGGGGGACGTCATCAGCGCGGTGGTGGGCCTGCCGTTTCTGGGGTACGAGACGGAGTTTTCCGGGAACATCTTCGTTGCCCTGCTGGTGCTGGGGGTGTTCCAGGTGGCCCTGGCCTATATTCTGATGGTGGAGGGCCTGAAAACCACCCCGCCCGTCACCGCCAGCCTGGTCTCCGGCATCGAGCCTGTGCTCAACCCCATCCTGGTGGCGGTGTTCTACCACGAGATGATCGGCCCTGTCGCCCTGGTGGGAGCCATGGTGGTGGTGGGCAGCGTGGTGCTTTATAATGTGATGTTAGCGAAACAATCGTCAGTGGAATATCAATAAACAATAAGGAGAATGAATTATGACCTGTTATGAGGAATTGAAAGCCCGGGGACTGATCGCCCAGGTGACCAATGAGGAAGAAATTTCCAAGATGGTGAACGAGGGGAAGGCGGTCTTCTATATCGGCTTCGACCCCACCGCCGATTCCCTCCATGTGGGCCACTTCATGGCCCTGTGCCTGATGAAGCGGCTGCAGATGGCGGGCAACCGGCCCATCGCTCTTATCGGCGGCGGCACCGGCATGATCGGCGACCCCTCCGGCCGCACCGACATGCGCTCCATGATGACCGAGGAGACCATCTGCCACAACTGCGACTGCTTCAAGAAACAGATGGAGCGGTTCATCGAGTTCGGCGACGGCAAGGCTATGATGATCAACAACGCCGACTGGCTGATGAAGCTGAACTATATCGAGGTCCTGCGGGACGTAGGGGCCTGCTTCTCGGTGAACAACATGCTCCGGGCCGAGTGCTACAAGCAGCGGATGGAAAAGGGCCTGTCCTTCCTGGAGTTCAACTATATGATTATGCAGTCCTACGACTTCTACTACTTGTTCCAGCACTACGGCTGCAACATGCAGTTCGGCGGTGACGACCAGTGGTCCAACATGCTGGGGGGCACCGAGCTGATCCGCCGCAAGCTGGGCAAGGACGCCCACGCCATGACCATCACCCTGCTGCTCAACTCCGAGGGCAAGAAGATGGGCAAGACCGCCAAGGGCGCGGTGTGGCTGGACCCCAACAAGACCAGCCCCTATGAGTTCTACCAGTACTGGCGCAACGTGGGGGACGGCGACGTGCTGAAGTGCCTGCGGATGCTCACCTTCCTGTCTCTGGAGCAGATTGACGAGATGGACAAGTGGGAGGGCAGCCAGCTGAACACCGCCAAGGAGATTCTGGCCTTTGAGCTGACCAAGCTGGTCCACGGGGAGGAGGAGGCCGTCAAGGCTCAGGAGGCCGCAAAAGCTCTGTTCGTAGGGGGCGGCGACATGTCCAACGTGCCCGCCACTCAGATTTCTGCCGACGACCTCATCGACGGCTCCATCGGTGTACTGGATTTAATGGTCAAGTGCAAGCTGGCCCCCTCCAAGAAGGAGGCCCGCCGCCTGGTGGAGCAGGGCGGGGTAGAGGTCAACGGCGAGAAGGTGGCCGCTACAACCGTCAGTTACACCGTCGGCGACCTGTCCGGCGACGGCCTGATGATGAAGAAGGGCAAAAAGGTATACCACCGGGCCCATATGTGAGCAAAAGGGGAGAGGTGCAAAGCGCCTCTCCCTGTTTTATCGCAGCAGCGGCATACTTCCGGTGAGCTGATTGACCTTTTTCTTTGCTCCACAGATAGCCACGCCAAAATACTGTAACCCGTCCTCCGGGACCTGTTCCATTTTGCAGATATATTCCCCGTAAGTCCTGCACCCCTGGGCCAGGTCGGAAAAATCAACTACAGTCAGCTCCTGAAACTCCGGCTGGTAGAGTTTTTCTCGCACCGCTTTGATGGTCTCCGGGGAACCTCTCAGAATCGGAACCGGGAACTCGATAATTCCCAGATGCAGGTTGCCGCTCCGGTCCGCAACATCTGTGCCCACCACCTCCGGCAGCTGCTTCCCAAGGGTAATGCCCATAATCGCTGCTGTATTTGCAATCAGGCCCAAGGGCAGGCTTTCATCAAGAAGCATAACACATTTTTCATTTTTCCAGTCCATTTCAAACCCTCTTTCTATTTTTTCCTGGAGAAAATATTCCGATAGGCTCCGGGGGACAGGCCGAGGAAACGGTCAAAATAATTCGTAAGGTGGCTCTGGTCTGAAATACAGTTCTTATCTCTCGTTTCATACCTGCCTCCTTGCGGTCCATTATACCAGCCGCCGCCACTGCTGGCTTGTAAAATATCTTCAAATTGGATAAAAACCGGTCCACCTGCTTATAAAAATCCTCCTAATATGGGAGCGTTTTTCTGATTTCTTCGTCATATTTTGCCGGGCAAAAGGCAGAAGTATTATCGGACGGCAGGGGAGTATACTTTTGTTGACCGTACCTTGCAACTGTGCTATACTACTAAACAACCTTTGGATTTTTGGAGAAAATTATGGTAAGAACATTTCGGGCCGGCGATTTGGACGCTGTCATGTCCATCTGGCTGAATGCCAATATAGAAGCCCATCATTTTGTCGACCCGGAATACTGGAGAAGCTGCTATGACACGGTCAAGGCCATGATCCCACAGGCGGAGGTCTATGTTGCGGAAGACGGCCATGGAATCAACGGCTTTATCGGCATTGCAGGCGACTACATCGCGGGCATATTTGTGGACAGCTCCGCCAGGACGAACGGGATCGGCAGTCAGCTGCTCGACCGCGCCAAGAAAAACCGCCAGAAGCTGAGCTTGAGCGTCTACAAAAAGAATGTAACAGCGGTGTCGTTTTATCGCAATCGAGGTTTTCAAATCGACGCAGAGGGCGTTGACCCGCAGACGTCGGAATCAGAGTACACCATGAGCTGGAATGGATAGAAAGGAGGGACGCCGGGACCTCAAATTCTCCCAGAGCATCAGGTCAACAAAATAAAAATTTTGTTGACCTGAGTGGAGGCTGAACGCTATGATTTGAGGAATCCGGCCTGTCTATGGACTACCGCACCGAAGCGCCGCCCATTCTCCGGGATTTTCTGGTCTACCACGAGACCATTCAGGGACACTCCCGCCGGACGGTTGATGAATACTGTCTGGACCTGCGGAACTTTTTCCGCTTCCTGAAGCAGAACAAACGCCCGGCGTTCAAAGATATCCCGCTGGACGATATCTCCATTGACGATGTGGACCTGTCTCTGGTCCGGGACATCACTCTGACGGATATCTATTCCTACATGAATTACCTGTCCCGGGACCGCGGTCTGAACAACACGTCCCGGGCCCGCAAGGTGGCCACCATCCGGTCCTTTTATAAGTACCTCACCAACAAGGCCAAGCTGCTGGAGACAAACCCCGTTCAGGACCTGGATTCGCCCAGATTGAAGAAATCCCTGCCGAAATACCTGAATCTGGATGAAAGTCTGGACCTTTTGGACAATGTGGACGGAAAAAATGCCAATCGGGATTACTGCATTTTGACCCTGTTCCTCAACTGCGGCCTGCGTATCTCCGAGCTGGTTGGGCTGAATAAAACAGATGTTCGGGGCGATCAGCTTCGGGTGCTTGGTAAGGGCAACAAGGAGCGGATGCTGTATCTGAACGACGCCTGTCAGCGGGCGCTGGCAGACTGGCTCGACGAGCGGGACGCCATGACTCTGGTGGACCAGAATGCCCTGTTTGTCACCCTGCAGAACCGCCGGCGCATCTCCACAGCGGCGGTCCACAAGCTGGTGAAGAAGCACCTGACCGCTGCCGGGCTGGACAGCACCCAGTATTCCTCCCACAAGCTGCGCCACACCGCCGCCACCCTGATGCTGCAAAACGGTGTGGATGTGCGTACCCTCCAGGAGGTGCTGGGCCACGACCACCTGAACACCACGCAGATCTACACCCATGTGGACAATGAGGACCTGCGGGCCGCCGCCAAGGCCAACCCCTTGGGGGGCGCGAAGCAGCGGAAAAAGCCTAAAAAAGAGAAAGAATCTGAGTAAAGCGAGGTTTTACCATGTACACACTCTATTTTATCGTCGTCATGCTGGCCCCGGCAGCCATGGTGATTGTGGGACTGATGTGGAAAATTTCCCCTCCCCCCTATCAGTCCAAGGGCCTGGCCTACAGCACCGAGCTGACCCGGAAGGACCCGGAGGCCTGGTCCACAGCCCACCGCCACTGCTCCAGTCTGTGGATGCGGATCGGGATTATCAGCGGAGGAGCCAGCGCTGTTTTGATGGTCCTCTTTAAGGACAATTACGCAGCCTTCTGGGTGTGGCTGATTGTGGGGCAAATGGCGCTGTTCTGCGTATCAGTGTTCATAGTGGACCTGCTGCTGAAAAATACGTTTTCTGACGATAACAGCGAAAAAAGAAGTGACTGAGTTGAAATAACCATCATACACGGGCAGAGCCATCAGGGTCCACCTGCAGCGCCCATGGAAATCATAAAACGGACGCCGCAGGTGAAAAATCCTTGCGGTGTCCGTTAATTTTTACGGGTGTTTTATGACAGGTGCTTTCCCTTTACATCTCAATCAGCTCATACTCCCGCGTGCCCAGTCCAATCTTCTCGGCGTGATCCAGGCAGCTGCGCCACTCCGACTCCGGGGTGGAGTTGATGAAGTGGTCGTGGTGGTCGTGAAACGCCGGGTCGGCCAGGTGCTTAGCCAGCTGGCTGCCCGGCATGGGCTGGGCGGCCAGGCAGGCATCCACGCAGGCCTGGTCCAGGGCCAGGGGGTCGGTGGAGACGAACATGCCGATGTTGGGCAGGATGGGCACGTCGTTCTCTCCGTGGCAGTCGCAGTTGGGGGACACATCCACAATCAGGGAGATGTGGAACTGGGGCCGGCCGTCCACCACCGCCTTGGTGTACTCCGCCATGCGGCAGTTGAGAGCGGCCTGGGCGTTGTCGTTGGTGAAGTAGATGGCGTCGAAGTTGCAGGCCCCCAGGCAGCGGCCGCAGCCCACGCAGTGGGCCTCATCCACCCGCATCTTCCGGGTCTGTTCATCGAAAACCAGCCCGCCGTTGGCACACTCCTTCTGACAGCGACGGCAGCCCCGGCAGGCATCAACGGCAATTCGGGGCTTGCCGCTGGCGTGCTGCTCCTTCTTCCCCGCCCGGGAGCCGCAGCCCATGCCGATGTTCTTGATGGCGCCGCCAAAACCGGCCATCTCGTGGCCCTTGAAGTGGGTCAGGCTGATGAATACGTCGGCGTCCATGATGGCCCGGCCGATCTTGGCCTTGTCCACATATTCGCCCCCCTCCACAGGGACCTCCACGTCGTCAGTGCCCTTCAAGCCGTCGCCGATCAGGATGGGACAGCCCACGGTAAGAGGGGTAAAGCCGTTCTGCCAGGCGCACTCCAGATGCTCCAGGGCGTTTTTCCGGCTGCCGGGATACATGGTGTTGCAGTCGGTAAGGAAGGGCTTGCCCCCCAGCTCCTTGACCACGTCCACCACCGCCCGGGCGTAGTTGGGCCGCAGGTAGCTGATGTTGCCCAGCTCGCCGAAGTGCATCTTAATGGCCACAAACTTGCCCTCCAGGTCCAACTCCTGGATGCCCGCCTTTTTCATCAGCTTTTTCAGCTTGGTGGGCAGGCCGTCGCCAAAGGCCTCTGTGTGGAAATCAGTAAAATAAACCTTTGCTTTTTCCATGATTGCCTCTCCTTCTAAGTAAATGTGTTAGAACTATATCATATGAAGTGCCCTTTAAGTCAAGAGGAAATTATGATTTTTCCCGTCTGCTCTCCAGAATCCCCGGGATAATGGCGCACAGGGAGCCGATCACAATGAGCACGATACCGAGAAGCATGTTTTGGGATATTTCCTCCCCATGGACTGCCCATCCTAAAATGGGCGACAGGGCGGGCTTGAAAAAGTAAACCAACGACACCACGCTGGCCGGCTGGTACTCCATGGCCAGGAAGTAAGCGCAGAAGCCGATCCCCGCCACCCCCACGGACACAAAGAGGACATAGGGCAGATTTTGCAGGGTGTAGCCCGCAAAGACGGGGATGTTGGCGAAGCTCTCCAGGCCGGCGGCCTGAAACAGCTGCGCCACCGCCGGGATGTGGGAGAGCAGGATGAAGGCCAGCACAATCAGGCTGCCGAACAGGAAGCCGAAGCATGTGACCACCGCCCCGCCGAACTCCGCCACCTTCCGCTTGCCCATCACCCCATACAGGGAGAACAGCAGGGTGGACAGCAGGGCCAGGGCGGCGCCGGTCATGTTCACCCTGGTGTTCCAGGGGCTGATAATCACCACTGTGCCGATAATTTCCAGGGTCAGGGCGGCAATATGGCGGGGTTTAATGGGCTCTTTTAACAGAAAAAAGGCCAGAAACGCCACAAATACCGGGTTACAGCTGAACATCAGCGCCGACACCGAGGAGCCGGTATAGCTCACCGCCATCTGTAAGATGGGCATACAGAGGGCGATACCGATAAGGCCCAGCAGGGCAAAATAGGCCATGGTCTTGCTGTCCAGCCGTTTCCCCCGCTTTTTCAAATTATGCAGGGCCACCGGCAGCAGGAACACAAAGCCAATGGCAAACCGGCACAATGTCAGCTGGACCGGGTTGATCTGCCCGGCGATGAATTTCAGCACCACCTCGAACGAGGTAAACATCACCACCGCCACGGCGATATAGAAATAACCTTTCTTCATGGGCGACCTCTCCCCTTCTCTCTTACTTCAGCAGCTCCAGAAATTCCTCCTCGGTAAGGACGGGGATTCCCAGCTCCTGGGCCTTCCGCAGCTTGGAGCCGGCCGCCTCCCCTGCCACCACGTAGGTGGTTTTTTTGGACACCGAGCCGGAGGACTTGCCCCCCCGGGCCTCGATCATCTCGCTGGCCTCGTCCCGGGTGAATTTCTCCAGCGTGCCGGTGAGGACAAAGGTCATGCCTTCAAACCGCCGGTCACTCCCCTGCTCCGCCGCCGTCATATTCACACCGGCCTCCCGCAGCCGGTCGATCAGGTGCCGGCTCTGGGGGCTGGCCATCCAGTCCAGAATACTCTGGGCAGTGATCTCTCCGATATCGTCCACGGCGGTGAGTTCCTCCAGCGTGGCATTTTGCAGGTTTTCCAGCGTCTGGAACCGGGCCGCCAGAATTTTGCCCGCCTTCTGCCCCACCTGACGGATGCCAAAGGCGTAAATCAGCCGGGACAGGTCCTGCTCCTTGGACTTCTCCAGGGCGGCCAGCAGCTTTTTGGCGGAGCGCTTGCCCATCCGCTCCAGCTGGGCTACGTCCTCCTCGTTTAAGAAATACAGGTCCCCCGGAGTTTTAACCAATTGGGCATTGACCAGATTTTCTACCACGGCGATGCCCAGGCCCTCAATGTCCATAGCGTCCCGGCTGGCAAAGTGGGCCAGGTTGCGCAGCAGCTGGGCGGGGCACTCCGCTCCGGTACAGCGGATGTGAGCCCCGTCCTCGTCCCGTTCCACCGGGGCCCCGCATACCGGGCAGGTTTTGGGTAAAAACCAGGGCTGCGTGCCCTCCGGCCGCTTGTCCTCCACCACCGATAGCACCTCAGGGATGATCTCCCCCGCCTTGCGCACCAGAACGGTGTCTCCGATGCGGATATCCTTTTCCGAAATAAAATCCTGATTGTGGAGGGTTGCGTTGGTGACGGTGGTGCCCGCCAGACGGACGGGAGTGAGCACTGCCTTGGGGGTGAGCACCCCGGTGCGCCCCACCTGAATCACGATATCCACCACCTGGGCCGGCTTGACCTCCGGGGGATACTTATAGGCGGCGGCCCAGCGTGGAAATTTGGCTGTAGAGCCAAGCGCCGCACGCTGTGACAGGTTATTTACCTTTACAACTGCGCCGTCAATATCAAAGGGGAAAGTCTCTCTGGTTTCCCCAATCTCGGTGATGCGCTCCGTAGCCTGAGACACCTGGGCACAGCTGTAATGTGGTATCACTTTAAACCCCTTGTTCCGCAGGTAGTCCAGCGTTTCCAGGTGGGTGGAAAACTCCTCTTGGGGCCACTGGATATTAAACACCGCGATATCCAGCCTGCGGGAGGCGGCCACCTTGGGGTCCAGCTGGCGCAGAGAGCCGGCGGCGGCGTTGCGGGGATTGGCAAACAGGGTCTCTCCCCTGCGCTCGCGCTCCTCGTTCAGGGCGTGGAACACTTTTTTGGGCATATACACCTCTCCCCGGACGATAAGCCGGGGCGGGGCGTCGGGAATTTTCAGGGGGATGGACCGGACGGTGCGCAGATTTTCGGTGACATCCTCCCCCACCTGGCCGTCTCCCCGGGTGGCCCCGCGGACAAAGAGACCATCCTCATATTCCAAAGCCACAGATAAGCCGTCCACTTTGGGTTCCACCACATATTCTGCTTCTGGAGACACCCCCTTGACCCGTTGGTCAAAAGCCTCCAGCTCTTCAAAATTAAACACGTCCTGAAGGGACTCCAAAGGCACCTGATGGCGGACCTGTGTGAAGGTGTCCAGGGGCTGTCCTCCCACCCGCTGGGTGGGGGAATCGGGGGTGACGGTCTCCGGGTGGACCGTTTCAAGCTCTTCCAGGCGGCGGAGTTTGTGGTCGTAGTCATAGTCGGACATAGTGGGCTTGTCCAGCACATAGTACTCATAGCCCGCCAGGGTCAGCTCCCGGCGCAGAACTTCAATTTCGGTAAAATCATCCATGATAATATCCTCCTCTGGGTTGACATTGAAACTTTTCAATAAAATTCGGGAAAATCCCCCGCAGCAGGCAAAACACCCAGAAGCCGGCCAGAGCCCCGGTGGTGTTCAGAATCACGTCGTCAATGTCGGTGCTGCGGCCGATGAAAAACTGGATAAATTCGATGGAAACAGAGGTGCAGAAGCCCGCCAGCAGGGACTTCCACCATCTCCATTTCCGCCACAGCAGGGCCGGGAAAAACCCCAGGGGCATAAACATGATGATGTTGCCCAGCAACATGAACAGCCCCCAGTAGCTCATATGATTCAGCGCGCGACGAATTTCCTGAAAAGGGGTCAGCATATTAGGCAGATAGGCCAAACCGCTCACGGTCTGCTCCCAGGTGGGATAGAAGCTGAAAAACGAAACCCCATCATACCATCCTCGGCCGAAGGAAATGACATAGGACCAGATATTGGCGGGAAACAGGGTAAGCGCCGCAAGCCCGGCGCAAAACACCACAAACAGAACCAGTGCGGTCTCCCGCCGGGCGGAGCTGACCAGATTCATCTGGCTCAGCCGCTTTTTTCGCATGGGATGCAGGAGCATCAGAATTACCAGGGCACTCAGCCCCATCGGAATCATCTGCGTCACATATCTCCACACGTCCTGCGCCACTTCCAACATGCGCGTTCTCTCCTTTGTTTATTGCTGTCCCAATTGCAGGTAAGTGTCCGGGACCTTGCCCACGATCACCGTCTCAGCCACACACAGCCGAGTGTGGAGGGCGGTCTCCACCTCCCCGCCGGGAAGCAGCAGGGTCATGGGGACTTCTACCCCCAGCCAGATGCGGTGGAGGGTCTGATTTACCCCAGCGGAAGTGAGCTGGCTGTCGAATTCCGCCCGCACTGTGCCCACCGTCATGGCCTTTGCTTTCAGCACTGGACCTTTGGCCCATAGAGGTTCCAGGTCAAAGAGACTGCCCAGGGGCACTTGAACTTCGGACACGTCCACTCCCTCTAGTGCTTCCAGAATGGAGACGGTAAGCTCTCCTCGGAGCAGATTCATCCGGGCCATGTCGGTGGTCAGGGCGGTGATGGCGCCCCCCTCGTCCCGCTGGATGGTGACAAAATCGGCGTAGCTGACCTGACGGGCAGCCAAGTCGGCGGTGACGGCGTTTTCCACCACAGCGGTCATGGTGTTTTGCGCCTGGGCGGCGGCGATCTCCACCACCACCGGGCGCAGCTTGTTCTCCAGCAGGGCGATGACCGACGCCGCCACCACCAGGGCCACCCCCAAAGTGAGAAAGGCCGGGGGGATTCGCAGCGCAGGGCCGGAGCCCGTCCAAGCCGCCCGCCGGCGGCGTACCGGACGCCGCAGATACCGCACCAGCTCCCGCCGCCATGGACGCATTACCCTCACCCCCTATGGGTCAGGATATTCCAGAGTGGGCTTGGCCTATACAGGTTTAATTAAATGGTGCTCAAAAAAGGTCTCAAAAGTATTCGCAGCGCCGCCATGCTCAACGATTCTTCCATCTATCACTTTGTCAATATCTACTCCTGTAACCTCCAAAACTTGATTCGTAGGTGTTATTCCAGCAAAATTCCCTTTGTGTGTTCCCCTCATGACAAATTCTGAAATAACATAATCATCTGCTGTATATTGACGAATAATTTTCATGGTGTAGTCGGGATAAGTTTCTCTCAATGCCAAAAGATGTCGTTTCATTCCGTCTATCCCCATAAAAATTTCTTTTTCCCCGGTTCTCAGCACACAATCCTCCGAAACGTATTTGAAAAGTTCATCAAGCATATTTTGGGAAACGACAACTTCATAGAAATATTTTATGATATCTTTACGATTCATTCTGACCTCCTTCCGAGGAACTTAAGAGCTGCCGCCCAGCAGCTCCTGGACTGCCAGCAGGACGCCCAGCCGGCCAGACTCGAAGGTAAGTCCCCCCTGGAGGTAGACGGTGTAGGGCTCCCGCATGGGGGCATCGGCGGACAGCTCGATGGACGCCCCCTGGATGAAGGCCCCCGCCGCCATGATGACCTGGCAGTCGTACCCCGGCATGTCCCAGGGTTCCGGGGTGACGTAGGAGTCCACCGGCGCGCCAAACTGGATGCCCTTACAAAACTTTTTCAGGGCTTCCGGTTCCTTCATGTGAATCATCTGGATGATGTCGTGCCGGACCGCCGAGGAGTGGGGGTGGGTCTCATAGCCCAGCAGCTCCATCACCTTAGCGGCAAAGACGGCGGTTTTCACCGCCTGGGCCACCGTGTGAGGAGCCAGGAACAGCCCCTGATAGAGCAGGCGGTTCTGACCCAGTGTGCAGCCACACTCCCCTCCAATACCGGGGACAGTGAGCCGCATAGCGGCCCCCTCCACCAGATCCCGCCGCCCGGCAATGTAACCTCCGGTGGGGGCCAGCCCGCCGCCGGGGTTTTTAATCAGAGATCCCACCACCAGGTCAGCTCCCACATGAGTGGGCTCGATGGTCTCCACAAACTCGCCGTAGCAGTTGTCTGCCAGAATGGCGGCGCCGGGGTTGACCGCTTTGATTATCCGGCACATCGCCCCAATTTCGGACACCGACAGGGATGCCCGGGTGGAGTAACCCTTGGATCGCTGGATGAGCACCGCCTTTACCCTGGGGTCGGCGGCTGCTCTGGCTATCCCCTCCAGATCGGGCTTATTGTCAAGAAGCTCCACCTGCCGGTACTCCACACCGTAGTCTTTCAAGGAGCCGGGGCCTTTGTCCACCGCCCCCACAACACCAAGCAGCGTATCATAGGGCGCGCCTACAGCGGAGAGCAGCACATCCCCCGCTTTTAAGGCCCCAAACAGGGCGCAGGCGATGGCATGGGTGCCGTTGACAAACTGAATTCGCACCAGTGCGGTCTCGGTGCCAAAGAGGTCGGCATAGATTTGATCCAGCTTATCCCGGCCCAGGTCATCGTAACCATAGCCGGTGGTACCGGCAAAATAGCCATCGGCTACCCGGTGTTTCTGAAAGGCGGACAGCACACGCTGGGTGTTTTCCTGGGCGATGGCGTCGATCCGAGCAAATTCCTTTGTCAGCTGCCCCTGAGCCTGATCGCCCAGAGCCCTGACACGGTCGTTTATCTGCATATTTATTCAGTCCTATCCATTTTGTTCGATTGGCATCTGTAGGGGCGGATTATATCCGTTCCCGGAAATAGATTATAGTTCGTTCACCAGCTGCTTAAACACCTTGCCCCGTTCCATAAAGTTTTTGAACCGGTCGAAGGCAGCACATGCCGGGGACAGCACCACGATATCACCGGTTTGGGCAATTTCCCTGGCAGCGGATACAGCGGAGGTCAGGTCCTCCGTCTCGATCAGCTTCAAATTGCTCTCGGTGTAGCCCTCGGCTTCTTCCACCGCCTTCTTAATGGCGGTGGCGGTGTCTCCGGTGAGAATCAGAGCTTTCACCTGCCGGACAATCTCCACTCCAAGCTGCGTAAAAGGAACTCCTTTATCATATCCACCGGCAATCAAAATCAGCTTCTGCTCAAAAGAATCCAGGCAGGCCATGGTGCGGGTGGGACTGGTGCCGATGGAGTCGTTGTAGTAACGGACCCCATCCAGCTCTCGCACTAGCTCGATGCGGTGCTCCACCCCGGTAAACCGTTTGGCCACCGCACGGACACACTTATCGGGGACAATACCGTCTACTGCGGCGATAGCTGCCATATAATTTTCAATGTTGTGGACACCTGGAATCTGGATGTCCGACAGCGGCAGTACCTCCCGGCTGCCCATACAGTTGGTCAGCCAGATGGCACCATCCCGGAGGTATACCCCCTCCTCCAGTCTCTGCTTGCGGCTGAATAGCATTGCCTGACCTACAGCCGCCTTGGCCAGAGAACGGGTGATATCGTTGTCATAATTGAAGATTGCTCGATCCTCCGGTTTTTGATGACAGAAGATATTCAGCTTGGCGCTTGTATACTCCTCCATGGTGTGGTGATAGTCCAGGTGATTGGGCGACAGGTTGGTGAACACTGCTACATTGGGACTGCGGTCCATGCTCATCAACTGAAAAGAGGACAACTCCACCACTGCTACATCCTCAGCGGTCATACCGTCCACATCGGGCAGCAGCGGCCGGCCGATATTTCCCCCCAAATAGACGTTGAGACCCGCCTCTTTTAAGAATTCACTTATTAAGGTGGTGGTGGTGGTTTTTCCGTCACTGCCTGTTATCCCAATGAGCCGGCAGGGGCACAGCCGGAAAAACAGCTCCATTTCAGAGGTGAGGATGCTCCCCCCCTCCATCGCCTTTTGTAACTCCGGGGTGTTGGGGCTGAGACCGGGAGTGCGGAAAATGATGTCGAACTTGTGTATTTTGGCCAGGTAGTCGGGGCCCAGCCGCAGCTTGGCACCCAGGCTCTCCAGCTCAGAGACCTGCTCTTCCACGCGCTCCCGGGGGGATTTGTCGCAGACTGTTACCTTCAGCTCCGCCCGCAGGAGCATGCGAATCAGAGGCGTATTGCTTACCCCCATCCCAATCACGGCAATTGATTTCCCCCGCAAAGTCTCCAAATATTCAGACATGGTGGACATAGAACGTCCTCCTTCCATTATTTTCTTCCAGTTTAATATATTACCATATTCCCCTGGATAATTCAATCATAACCGCACAGAAAAGCCCGCACGGCATTATGCCAAGCGGGCTTTTGTCCTGATTTTACGCCGGAGGCTGCAGTTCACGAATCTCCTGGCTATGGCGCTTCACTGTTAGCTCCAGCACCTCTGTCCTATCCTCCAAAGGGTCGAATTCCTCATAGGGGACAAAACGATCCCAAAGGGCTTGCTGACCTTCCAAAAGCAGTTTCAGTCTCTGGTCCAGTTCCGTATCCATATACACCCGAATACCAGTCACCTGGGTCTCCAGGGAAACAACCCGCGTTCCCAGGCCATCTATCCGGGACTCCAGCTGGTCTACCTTGGATTCCAAACGGTCCATTCGTTTTTCCAGGCGGCCCACCTGCTCCTTCAGTTCATGGATATCCTGCTGTACAGGATTTAATTTGGACTCTACCGCATTTTCTACCACCTGGCCAATGGCTTGAAGCAGTTCCTGGTCTGTCATAGCATTCTCTCCTTATCCGCTATGCCCGGGGATGGGCCTTTTTATAGACATCTTTTATTTTTTGGTTTATCAGCTTGGAGTATATCTGCGTGGAAGAAATATCTGCGTGGCCCAGCATCTCTTGGATGGAACGCAGGTCGGCTCCATTTTCCAGCAGATGAGCGGCGAAAGAGTGACGCAGGGTATGCGGAGTGATTTCCTTTTGGATGCCAGCCTTTTCTTGATAATACTTTATCAGTTTCCAAAACCCCTGCCGGCTCATCCGCTCTCCACTCATATTGACAAAGAGAGCGGTTTCGTTTACCGAATCTACCAATTGAGGGCGCACGCTGTTTATGTATTCTCCTAAAGCCCGAATGGCTGCGGGATACAGGGGGATAATACGTTCCTTACCCTTGCTGAAACATTTGAGAACACCGCCTGGCAGGTTTAAGTCGTCCACATCCAGCTCAATTAGCTCGCTGACCCGGATTCCGGTAGCGTAGAGCAGTTCCAGCATGGCCCGATCCCGATATCCCTTCAAATCTGTGCACTCAGGCTGTTCCAGAAACAACTCTACCTCATTACTGGTAAGCACCTGGGGCAGCTTACGTTCCACCTTGGCAGGGGACACCCCTTTCGCCGGGTTTTGATTGATATAACCCTTTCCGATCAAACAGGAATAAAAGGATTTAATGGAGGCAACCGACCGGTTGACAGTGGCAGGAGATTTCCCCCGCTTAACAAGGGAATTTGCATAGTCCTCCACGTCACGGGTCGCCACTTGGATGAGGTCCACACCTCTTCCGTTCATGACTGCGGCAAACTGGTTGATGTCCCGCAAATAGGAGCTGACCGTGTTAGTCGAGACCTGCTTTTCAGTTTTTAAAAAATCCTCATAGGCTGTCAACAGTTCAGACACTTCTACAACTCCCAAAACAAAAGTTACAAAATTATATGGGCGGCCGCTCGTAGCAATACCGGAACAACCCAATATTCTAACAGACCCGCAGCCAAAGCTAAACCTGTACACAGGCCCGCCCGGCACCACCAGACACCATTTATGGCTATACCGCTGCGGCTCTCTCCCATAGACCGGTGCAGCAGCTGCTGTGCCGAAAGAAAACCATATACACCTGCCAGAAACAGGGCCGGTGCCCAAAGCAGAGCGGGGAGAGCGGACAGAACAAAGGCGGGAAACAGTCCTCGCACCCCAAAAACCCGGCAGAAGCAGGCGACCGAAAAGGAAAAGAAGAAACCGCGTATTCCAAAGAGTACCGGCAGACCGGCCAGGCCCAGGACCGTCAATCCCAAAACAAGAGCGGCAATCAAGAACCTCGCTTGTCCCCACAGCAGCGGCCACAGCCTTCTGGGAAGTTCCCCCTTCTGAGCCAATGACAGATAGTCGGTCAAATATCTCCCCAGTTCCTCCGCACCAGCGCCGCCTGATAGAGCTGCCAATAGACAACCGGCGGCACCTCCCAGTAAAAACGCGACAGCCAGTACAGCCAGCGCACCGTTCTGTTCCGACAGCAAGTCCCATTTTTTGCGGATCCTCATTCCCATAGCGGTCACCTCAGTAACAGCCTATGAGAACGACGAAGAAAATAGACACGGAAACTCCGCGCTCTGTCTGGTGCCCTTTAACTATAGCGCTTCGGGGCTCTTTGCGCAAGGGGTTTTTGCGATTTTCTCTGTTTTTGCCAATTCCCCCAACTTCTTATGTAAATTGCGTTATGTAAACTAATGAACCAAAAGAATATCGAGACCCATTAGAGGATCTCGATACAGCTAAATCTGGTGTTTATCAATGCGGTATCAGCCAGATATTGAGGAAGGCCATGAGGTATCAGCGGTCACAGAGATTACAGCCTGTATTATTACAATCTGTATTTTGGGTAACTCCCAGGTTTGCAGCGATGGCATTCAGCGCAATCGCACATTCTAAACGCTTACGTTCCATTGCACACGCAACCTCATTTGAGCGTGTTATGTCGCCATTGACAAGCAAATTTGCGGCAGAACAGCCTCCACTGCAATAAAATCGGGCCCAGCACTTCCGGCAGGCTGGACGGGTATACACATTCTGTTGGGCAAATTGACCAGAAATCTCCATATCGAAGGACCCGTCGTAGACGCTGCCCATGCGAAACTCCTCCTTGCCCACAAACTGATGGCAGGGATAGATGTCTCCATCCGGCGTAATGGCCACATACTCACAGCCGGCCCCACAGCCCCGGAGCCGCTTAATCACACAGGGGCCCTGTGCCAGGTCCACATTAAAGTGGAAGAAATTTATATCCTTTCGATCCATTAGCAGCTGGGCCAGTTTTTCATACTCTTCCTCTACCCGGCTCAGGTCCTCTTCCCGAATGGCAAAAGGGTCGTCTATCGGACCGCTGCACGGCTCCACCGACACATGGCGGAAGCCCAGCTCCCCCATGTGGAGGACATCCTTGGAAAAATCCAGATTGTCCCGGGTGAAGGTGCCCCGGACGTAGTAGTCCTTTGTCCCGCGCCCGGCCACCAGCTTTTGAAATTTGGGGACGATAATCTCATAGCTGCCCTTCCCGTTCACCGTGGGGCGCATCCGGTCGTTCACCTCTCCCCTGCCGTCCAGGGACAGGACCACGTTGGACATTTCCCGGTTGATGTAGTCGATGGTCTCGTCGTCCAGCAGGATGCCGTTGGTTGTGATTGTAAAGCGAAACACCTTGTCATACTTTTCCTCCAGAGACCGGGCGTACTCCACCGTCCGCTTCACCGTGTCCATAGCCATCAGGGGCTCGCCGCCGAAGAAATCCACCTCGATGTTCCGCCGCTTGCCAGACTTGGCCACCACCCAGTCGATAGCCCGCTTTGCGGTATCGAAATCCATGGTCATCCGGTGGCCGGTGCCGAAGTCGCCGGTGGAGGCAAAGCAGTATTTGCACCGCAGGTTGCAGTCGTGGGACACATGGAGGCACAGGGCCTTCACCACCGCCGCCTTGGGCAGGGCCATGGCGGCCTCGGGGTCCAGATAGTCGTCGGCACTAAAGAGCAGTCCGGTGTTTTGCAGCACCCGCAGCTCCTGCCAGGCCTCCTCCAGCTCTGCGGGGTCATATTGACACAGCCGGTCCACCAGTTCCTGGGGGACCCTCCCCTCCCCTATCGGCCCCTCGCCCACGGCTGAAAGCAAATCATAGGTCAGCTTGTCCAAAACGTGGACCGCTCCGCTGTTCACGTCCGCCGCCAGGTACTGCCCCAGGGCGGTAAAGGTATGTACAGTTTTCATAGTTTTTCTCTCCTGTTCTAATGATTTAAATGTAATAATCCTCAAATTCGATGGTTCCAAATTCGGTCAACTCATATCGTTTCTCTGTCAATCGGACCAGTACCTTTTCGGAAAACTCTGTAAAGGAGTTTGCCGTGACATCGGAATAGTCCATGCCGGAGCACCAGCAAAATACCTGTCCATAGGTCCCATCCTTCCCCGGGTCACAATCCAGAATCAGATAGTAGCTTCCCTCATATTCGGTAAAGGGTATCCAGCGCCTGCGCCAGATATAGGGCCTGATCTTGTCCTCCGTCACCCACTCCAACGGCTCCGTCTCCTTTTCAAAGAGCTCGTTCATCATCTGCCAGGTCTCGAGGATGCCGGTGACGGACAGAAATGGATTGTACCCAAGGAGAGGGATTTCTGTGTTCCGGTCCCGCACTGCCTCCTCGGTATTCCGCTGGCCGTTCATGGTGGACAGATAGTCACGAAAGGCCGGGGGCAGTTCCACCCCCACCGCCTTCTCCAGGCGCTGTATCTCCAAAGCATCGGCGGGCGGGTTGACGCTTGCGTAAATGTCCTCGGAAGCCAGCTTGATCTGTTTCAAAATTTCACGCCACACCTGTTCCATTCTCAAATAACCTCCTCGTAGTAGGCGAACATCCGCTCATAAGTTGTTGCAGATGTGACAGCCAAAGATGGACAGCAGGGTTTGATGCCTGGAACATCTGGGAAACCCGGACATCACCGGGTCAGACGGGTCTGATTCCGCCAGCCATTCCTCCAGGGCGCCCGGCTGAATTTGAGAGAGACCGGATATCAGCTCCGAAAAGTGGTCCAGGCAGGGAAACAGCATGTCCTCATTGGGGCGGTAGTCCAGCTTTTCCCAGCCCAGCCGCTCCTTTGCCCCCAAAACCACCCGGAGCAGAAACGCCCGGTCTTCCTCAAAGGTGTTGGAGTCCCAGGGCATCTCCCACAGGTCGAAATCTACCGTTCCCGCCCCCACCCTGCTCTGGTCCTTCTCCGCCAGCCATACGATCAGCCGTTTTTCAGACACCGTTTTGGCCAGCGCCGAGCCGCTGAGGACCAGAACGTTCACAAAGACATCGGTCAGCCCGTTGCTCATTTGCAGGCATTCGCGGCTGCAGGACTGGGGATTCCTTCCAATTATATTTGCCATACGTCCTCCTAAATAACCGGACACAACAAAAAGGCAGGCGCGAACGCGCCCGCCCTTTCAGGCTTTTGGATTTACTTGTTTTCGCACTTCTGGTTGGCGACGGTGCAGGAAGTCTTGCAGGCGGACTGGCAAGAGGTCTGGCACTCGCCACAGCCGCCCTTGGCGGCGCTGGCCTTCAGGGTGGCCCCGTTCAGCGTCTGGATATGTTTCATTGTAATTTCTCCTCCTGTTTGGTTTGCTTACAGCATTTTCTGCCATAGTAGAGGTATTATAACACAGCGCTTTGGAAATTTCAATCATCTTCTACGTTTTTTCTTGTGCTTTCTTCCCAGCAGTCCGGGAATTGCCCCGCCGCACAGGCAGGCGCATAGGATTCCCGCCCCTCCGTTGGCAACGGATGCCCCCTGATAGACGATAAAACCGGCCGTCAGCAGCAGAAGAAACAGCACGGCTCCCACACCCAGTCCTACCAGAAGAGACCGGCGGCCTATCTTGCGGACCGCATAGATACTGCCTACCAGTGCGCCCACAACGCAGGCGGCCAGCGCTGTGCCATACATGGCCCCTACAGGCACCACCCCCATAGATATCAGTACCGCACAGACCAGCAGCACCAAAATCGTGGTCACCCCGGCCAGTACGCCGCCAATCAGAACATCGCACATCACGTTAAGCCATTCGCTGCCGCTGCCCAGTTCCTCTGTGCGCCGCTCCTTCCTCTTCATAAAAAACACCCTCCCCCACAGTTTGGTAAAACCTATGCGGGGAGGGTGAAAGACATGCCTGTTTCTTTTAGGTAGTCGGCTGGTTGGAAGCCACGTTCTTGGTGGACACAGCCCACTTGGTAAATTCGATGCGCACCCGGTCGGCACTGGTCTCGATGACAATTGTGCTCTCATCCACCTTGCAGATGGTGCCCACAATGCCGCCGATGGTGGTGATGACGTCGCCCACCTTCAGGGAATCCCGCAGGTTCTGGGCCTCCTTCTTCCGCTTGTTCTCCGGGCGGATCATGAAGAAGTACAGCATGGCGAACATCAGGACAATCATAACAATAAAATAAGGGTCCATAAAATCTTTCCTCCAAAACTACTGCAAGATTAAGTCTGTCAACTGAACAATTATTTAACGCAGTGAAAAGTATTATAGCGGATATTTTCCCGATTGACAAGCCCTTTTGTCAAATTTCTCTACTCCTCCCGGCAGGGCTGGTCCAGCAGGCCGGAGTATTGGGCCCGGAAGTCCCCAAAGGTGCCGCTGTCCAGGGCCTTCCGGATGCGGGCCATCAGCTCATTGTAGAAGTACAGATTGTGAAGCACCGCCAGCCGCATGGCCAGCATCTCCTGGGCTATCACCAGGTGCCTCAGATAGGCCCGGGAGAAGGAGCGGCAGGCGGGACAGGTACATGTAGGGTCAATGGGTCGCTCATCCAGCTTGTATTTCTCATTCTTGATGTTGATGGTTCCCTTCCAGGTGTACAGCTTGCCGTGCCGGGCGTTCCGGGCGGGCATGACGCAGTCGAAGAAGTCGATACCCCGGGCTACTCCCTCGATGATGTTGGACGGGGTTCCCACCCCCATCAAATACCGCGGCTTGTCCGCCGGCATGTGGGGTTCCACTGCGTCAATGATGTCGTACATCACCTGGGTGGGCTCCCCCACCGCCAGGCCGCCGATGGCGTAGCCGTCGCAGTCCAGCTTGGCGATCTCCTCCATGTGCCACACCCGCAGATCGGAGAAGGTCCCCCCCTGATTGATGCCGAACAGCTGCTGCTCCGGGTTCACCGTATCTGACAGGCTGTTTAGCCTTACATGCTCTGCCACACAGCGCTCCAGCCACCGGGCTGTCCGCTCACAGGAGGCTTTTACATACTCATAGGGGGACGGGTTCTCCACGCACTCGTCAAAGGCCATGGCGATGTCGCTGCCCAGGTTGGACTGGATGCGCATGGACTCCTCCGGGCCCATGAAGATACGCCGGCCGTCGATGTGGGAGGCGAAGGTAACTCCCTCCTCCTTGATCTTCCGCAAGCCGGACAGAGAGAAGACCTGGAAGCCTCCGCTGTCGGTGAGCATGGGGCCGTCCCAGCCCATAAATTTGTGCAGCCCGCCCATCTGGCGGACCACCCCGTCCCCGGGGCGCAGATGGAGGTGGTAGGTGTTGGACAGCTCCACCTGACAGCCAATCTCCTTCAGATCGTGGGCGGAAACCGCCCCCTTGATGGCCCCCTGGGTGCCCACGTTCATAAACACCGGGGTCTGCACTACCCCGTGGGCGCAGGTGAATATCCCCCGCCGAGCTCTCCCCTCTTGTTTCAATACTTCAAACACGCAAAAACTCCTTTTTATCTTGTAATGCCGTTCTGACGCAAAAATTCCGTGACAAACCGCTCCAGCTCGTCCGTGTGCATCACAACGGTCATCTGGGACCAGTCTGAGTATTCCAAGGTGCGCCAGCCCAGCCTAAAGCGCCCATCCGGCCCGTCCGGGTAATACTTTCCATGATAAACATAGTAAGGAAAGTTGATTTTTTCCCTCAAATGTCCCCGGTGGAACAAAAGCTCGCATCCGCTTGCAATGACGCCATGTTTGTATTCCTCAATAAAGATGTTGTCGATAAAGTCGTCGTCAATAACTGAGGGGTCCTCCGCAATATGGAGCTCGGCCAGGATGGTCTCAAACAGGTCGTGGGTCCGCTCCCAGTTGAAGCCGCCGGCTGCCTCCAGCAGAGCCGGACTGCTATAACCAGCTTCAAGCATATCCAACGCCCATAGGGTCAGGTGATCGTCCCACCTATGCTTTAAAATCCCCGTACGGCAGTCATCGTAGTATTTTTCCAAAATATGCCCCAAATAATAATATTTCATCGAAAATCTTGAGCCCCCTCCTCACGAAATAAACATCGCATCACCAAAAGAAAAGAAGCGATATTTCTCCCGCACCGCCTCCTCGTAGGCCGCCAGGACATGCTCTCGTCCCGCCAGGGCGGACACCAGCATGATGAGGGTGGACTGAGGCAGGTGGAAGTTGGTGATGAGGGCGTCCAGCACCTTGAATTTATACCCTGGATAGATGAAGATACTGGTCCAGCCGGAGCACTCCGACATCGTCCCGTCCTCCGCTGCGAAGCTTTCCACCGTGCGGCAGGAGGTGGTGCCTACGCAAATCACCCGGCCTCCGTTTTTCCTGGTCTCGTTGATGGTGTCGGCGGTCTCCTGGCTGATCTGGCAAAATTCGGAATGCATCTCGTGGTCCGCGATATCCTCCGCCTTCACAGGGCGGAAGGTCCCAAGGCCAACATGAAGTGTAACGTAGCAGACCTTTACACCAATTTCCCCCACCTGCTCCAGCAGCTCCGGAGTAAAATGGAGCCCGGCGGTAGGGGCGGCGGCGGAGCCCACCACTCTGGAGTAGACCGTCTGATACCGCTCTTGGTCCTGAAGCTCCGCCTTGATATAGGGCGGCAGAGGCATCCGGCCCAGCTGCTCCAGAATCTCCAAGAAAATCCCTTGGTAGTGGAACCGGACCGTCCGCTTTCCGTCGTTCAGCTCCTCCTCCACGGTGGCGGTGAGCTGGCCATCCCCGAATATCACCTGAGCTCCCGGCTTCAGCTTTCGTCCCGGACGGACCAGACACTCCCACAGGTCGCCGCCCTTATCGACAAGGAGAAGTACTTCACAGGCTCCTCCGGTAGGCCGGTGGCCGATGAGCCGGGCGGGGAGCACCCGGGAGTCGTTGAGCACCAGGCAGTCACCCGGCCGGAGGAACCGGGGCAGGTCGTAAAAATGGTGGTGGCCGACGGCCCCACTCTCCCTGTCCAAAGTGAGCAGGCGGGAGGTGTCCCGCCGCTCCAGAGGAGTCTGGGCGATGAGCTCCTCGGGGAGCTGAAAATCAAAATCAGAAGTTTTCAAGGCTTACATCCTTTTCAATACGTCGTAATTTGAACACCGGGGAGATAGAAGGTGACGATTTCATCGTAAGTAAAGCCCCGGCGGGCCATGGCGTTGGCGCCAAACTGGCTCAGGCCGATCTGATGGCCCCAGCCGCCGCCGTTAAAGGTATAGGTGTCCCCGGAGACGGTCACCGTTCCGCTCCCGGGCTGGGGCGCGGAGACATTCCCGCCGGACCCGCTCCCCTCCAGCTGAGACACCGAGCCGGTACCGGAGATAATATAGGCGCTCCCGCCGATCTGAGACACCGAGCCGTTTCCGGTAATGACATACTTACCCTCCAAACTGTCCGCCGTCCCGGAGCCGTCGATGGAGATATCCCCCGCCTGCTCCGGCGGCTGTGTGCCTGTGGTTCCGGCACCGTTGACGGTAAAGCGGATGGAATCCACTCCGAAGCGGCTGCGGATATTGCCGGCGCTGATGGTGTTGCTCTGTCCGTTGCTCCAGCGGACGACCGCCTGGACCACATTCCCCAGCTTGGAGTAGGTCAGCTCCAGGCTTTTTACCGAAGTCCCCGTTCCCATGCCGGCTTTCTGGAGCTGCTGCGTCAGCTGGGCGGCGGTGTAGTTCACCGTCCAGGGGCAGTGGGAATTGCGGTCGTTCAGGTCGGCCTCATAGGGGTCCTCCACCCCCCGAAGGTAGGGGTGTTCGGTGGTGGTGTTGGTGCCCCAGACATAGTTGGCGTCCTCACTGGCCCCGCCGAAGCTGGAGGAGTAGGGGGTCTCCGCCAGGCGGCCGTTGTATTTAATCACCAGCCCTGCCGTCTCGGCTACCGCCCGCATACTCACCTCACTGGGGCCGTAGTCCGCCTTATTGCTGCCCATGCCGTGGTAGACCTGGCAGTTGGCGGAGGTGCAGATATCAAAGCCATAGCTGTTGTGCTTGTTGAGATTTTTCAGCACATAGGTGCGGGCGCACATGGCCTGAGCCTTCAGGGCCTCCAGCGGCCAATCCCGGCCCATCTCATAGCAGATGACGCCGTTCACATAGTCCTCCAGCCCCACCACGTTGACCACGGTGAGGTTGCCGCCGGTCTGCCGGTGGTACTGGAAGCCGCCCCGGTATTTATAGCCGTCAAACCAGGTGCGGGTCTCTCCCGCCCCGGTCACATCGGGCTGGATGGCCAGCCGGCCCGACTGGCCACAGTCGTACTGGAACAAAATCTGATTGGTGCCCGTTTTGACCGCGCTCATACCGTAGGAACTGGTTCCCACCACGGTGCCGCCGAGCCCGGCCGCCTCGGCCTCCTCCTTGGAGGCATACGCCCCCACCCGCACCTGATAGGCCCCGTCGATCCAGGCCACAAAGCCGCCGCTGTAACCAGCCGCCGCCGCTGCGGCTTCTCCGTAGCCGTTATAGCTGCCGGGGATCTGCACGTGGTAGCACCCCACCAGAACACCGCCGCCCTCGGAGGAATAGCGGCTGCCGTCATAGCGCAGATTCTGGGTCTTCAGCACCGAAACGGCAATGGTATTCCGGTCTGTGCGTGCCAGCTCCACAAAATTGAGATTCCTGTCATAATACCCGAAACGGTAGCCCCAGCCAAAGCCCTGGCTGTTGTTGTTCTCCAGATTGGCGGATTCCAGCTCTCCGGTGGGCACGTGGCTGCTGGTGGAGGCCAGCCCCACCCGGATCATCACATCTCCATCCCGGTTGACGGTCGCCGCTCCGGCGGGGGAAACGGCCAGGTACGCCGCAAGAAGCGCGGCGGCAAGCTGCATAAATCTTTTTCTCATAATGTACTCCATTTCTCTGGTTTCCCGGTTGCATTTCTATTGACAACATGGTTAAAACCATGGTAGGATAGCAACAATGTGGAGGGCTGCGGCTTTGCGCAAGCAAATTGCCCTCCCCGACATTATAGTACAAAATCAGCCGCTTGAAAAGCCGCTGATTTATTTTTTTCAGTTTTCTTATTTTTTCAGCTGAAATTCATCTATTTTTCTGTCAGGACATAGAATGTCCTGACATGATTTGGAGGTTGTTTAACATGGAAAAATATAAGGTAGGCATTATCGGTGCCACCGGCATGGTGGGCCAGCGGTTTGTCACCCTGATGGAGAACCACCCCTGGTTCCAGCTCACCGCTCTGGCCGCCAGCCCCCGCTCCGCCGGCAAGCCCTATGAACAGGCCGTGGCCGGCCGCTGGGCCATGAAGTCCCCCATCCCCCAGGAGGCCAAGGCCCTGGTGGTGCTGGACGCCCAGGCCGATGTGGACAGGATCGCCGGCATGGTGGACTTCGTCTTCTGCGCGGTGGATATGAAAAAGGACGAAATTCGCGCCCTGGAGGAGCGGTACGCCAAGGCCGAGTGCCCTGTCGTCTCCAACAACTCCGCCAACCGCTGGACCGAGGACGTGCCCATGGTGGTGCCCGAGCTCAACGCCGAACATATCCAGATTATTGACGCCCAGCGCAAGCGTCTGGGCACCAAGCGGGGCTTTATCGCCGTCAAGTCCAACTGCTCCATCCAGAGCT
>CANPFP010000008.1 GCA_947573385.1 uncultured Bacillota bacterium
GCAGCCGCTCTCGGTGTTCTGTCTCCATAGTTCACTCCGGCCAGACTTGGCGGCACTTCTTAAACTCCGCGCCTGACTCCTCAGAAATCAGCACCAGAGCGGAGCGGGACAGGTCATTCTCACAAAACTGCTCGGTTTTCAGCAGTTCCACGACTTTGGGCCACCAGCCCTCCGCGTCCTCGGTCTCCAGCCAGACGCCCAGGACATGGCCCTCCTCGTCCACATATTCATAGCCGTCGTCCGATACAGCTCCCTCCGACCACTCCTCAATCCGGTCGGGCAAGAGGTAACGGATATCCAGGTCGGGATTTTCCATCTTCCGGGAATCCATGCTGATAACAATTGCCGGCATTACTTCGCCACCCCTCGCTCCTTCAGAGAGTTGAGCAGGCCGCCGCTTTTGATAATGCCGTCGATAAACGCCGGGAAGGGGGCGGCCTGGTAGGTCTTCCCGGTGGTCACATCCGTGATGATGCCGCTGGCAAAGTCCACCTCCACATGGTCCCCGGCCTGGATTTCCTCGGCGGCCTGGGGGCATTCCACGATGGGGAAGCCGATGTTGATGGCGTTGCGGTAGAAGATGCGGGCGAAGGAGGGGGCAATGACGCACTTCACCCCGCAGGACTTGATGGCCAGAGGGGCGTGCTCCCGGCTGGAGCCGCAGCCGAAGTTGGGCCCGGCCACGATGATGTCCCCCGCCTCCACGGTGGAGGCAAATTTTTCGTCGATGTCCTCCATGCAGTGGCTGGCCAGGGCCGCCGGGGAGGGGTCGTTCAGGTGCCGCGCCGGGATAATCACGTCGGTGTCCACATTGGCGCCGTATTTGTAAACTTTCATGGTGTTGTTCCTTTCTGTTTGAAATGCAGGCGGATGGTATCCGCCCCTACATGTAGGGCGTGACCACTGGGCACGCCGTCCTTCCTGGAACGGCGCGCCGGGGTCGTCGCGCCCTACGCCCTGGGGTCAGCCACGCACCCGGCGATGGCGGAGGCGGCGGCCACAGCGGGAGAGGCCAGGATAATCTCGGAGGTGGTGTGGCCCATGCGGCCCACAAAATTCCGGTTGGTGGTGGAGACGGTGCGCTCCCCCTCGGCCATCACGCCCATGTGTCCGCCCAGGCAGGGGCCGCAGGTGGGGGTGGATACCGCCGCGCCCGCCTCGATAAAGGTCTGGATGAGGCCCTCCTCCATGGCCTGGAGGGTAATGGCCTGAGTGGCGGGGATAACCACGCAGCGCACAGTATCCGCCACCTTTTTCCCCTTCATAATGGCGGCGGCAATGCGCAGGTCGCCGATGCGGCCATTGGTGCAGGAGCCAATCACCACCTGATTGATGGGTGTCCCGGCCACCTCGGACACCACCTTGGTATTCTCGGGCAGGTGGGGCAGGGCCACAGTGGGCTCCAGCTTGTCCAGGTCGATCACAACCTCCCGGTCGTAGACGGCATCCGGGTCGGCGGCAAAGGCCTCACAGGGACGGGACACCCGGCCGTTGATGTACTCCATCGTCTTTTCGTCCACGGGGAAGATGCCGTTTTTGCCCCCCGCCTCGATGGCCATGTTGGAGATGGTAAACCGGTCGTCCATGGTGAGACTGGACACCCCCTCCCCGGCGAACTCCAGGGACTGGTACAGGGCTCCGTCCACGCCGATCTCCCCGATGAGGTGGAGGATCACGTCCTTGCCGGACACATGGGGCTGGAGCTTGCCCTTCAGCGTGACCTTGATTGCGGAGGGCACCTTGAACCACAGCAGGCCGGTGGCCATACCGGCGGCCATGTCGGTGGAGCCCACGCCGGTGGAGAAGGCCCCCAGCGCGCCGTAGGTGCAGGTGTGGGAGTCGGCCCCAATGATGACCTCGCCGGGGGCAGTCAGCCCCTTCTCGGGCAGGAGGGCGTGCTCCACTCCCATCTGGCCCACATCGAAGAAGTTGGTAATCTCATGCTTGTGGGCAAACTCCCGGGCCTGCTTGCACAGCTGGGCGGATTTGATATCCTTGCAGGGGGTGTAGTGGTCCAGAACGATGGCGATCTTGTCCTTGTCAAAGACCTGGGTGAAGCCCGCCTTCTCAAACTCGGTGATGGCCACCGGGGTGGTGATGTCGTTGCCCAGCACCAGGTCCAGCCTGGCCTCGATGAGCTGGCCGGGCTCCACCTTGTCCAGCCCGGCGGCCTTGGCTAAAATTTTCTGTGTCATTGTCATTCCCATATGGTAAATTACCTCCTCAGCGGTTTGTTGAGGGAATTTTACCACAGGTCCTGCCGGAAGAATGTAAAGTATGATATAATTGCAGAAAATCTTTTGACAACCATACCGTCCTATGGTAAAATAAATTAAATTATGAAAGGAGGCCGACAATATGCCGACCGAAAAAGAAATTGTAATCATTCAAAAGGCCACCGTGTACGACCTCAAACGTATTTTGAAAGAATCTCCGGGCAAAACCTATACGCAGGAGGAAATAGAAAAGCTTCTCGACGCATATATCACCGGGGTGGAACAGTAACGTAACAAAAGGGCGGGGGAATCCCGTCCTTTTTTAAAAATTACGCCGCAAGGATAAAACTTTTGGAGGACAAAACAATGATTACTGTCCCTGACCCTGGCGGGCTATGTTCCACCTGGACGGACCGGGAGCAGTTTACCTATCAAGGACATTCTCTGGAGCTACGCTATCAGACGGAGCCGCCCCACGGGGATTTTCTCTACTCCCTCACCCTGTCCCTGAACGTGGCAAAATACCGCCTGCCCCTGTGGGTCTATGGCAGGAGCCTGTTTTTCTTTGGCCCATCCCTCCTGCTGGCGGAGAGCGTTCCGGCCAGGAGCATCAGCAATCTGAAAAGCGTTGTGATTGACCTGTCCAGCGCCCGGTATGCCCTCCTGGACAGCTGGTATCATCAGCCGCAGCTTACAGAGCAGGGGCTCCTTCTGACCGGTTTCCATGGCGGCGCTTCCCTGCTGCTGACCCCCTCCACACCGCTTATCTGGCAAAAATTCTATTGCGAGGGGGTACATCCATGAACCACGAGCTGGACTTCCCCGCTGGCATATGGGAGCCCTTCGCCAAATCCCGGCCGCCGGTGCTGTGCTCACCGGGCTATCTTATCTACTTGCAGAACACCCGGGCCACCTGCTTCTATTATCTGAAATCGGGCAAGGTCAAGAGCTTCATCCAGTCTGAGGACGGAGGGGAGCGGGTGCTGAACATCTACAAATCCGGAAGCCTTTTTGGGGAAGCTTCCTTCTTTGATGAGCTGCCCAGGGTATCCTCGGCGGTGGCTCTCACCCCCTGCGAGATCGTCCCCATCGACCGGGAGCTGGTGACCCAGGAGTTTGCCCGCAACCCGGAACTGGCTCTGGCCATGATGCAGTACCTGGCCCGGACGGTGCGGCTCCTCTCCGGCCAGGTGGACCAGATGGCTTTCCGCCCCGCCCGGTGGCGGGTGGCCAACTACCTGCTCACCCTCTCCCCCGCCGGCGGACCGGTGTCCTGCACCCAGGACGACATTGCCGCCACTGTCTCAGCCAGCCGGGTGACGGTAAGCCGGGTGCTGGCCGGCTTTGCCCAGGCGGGCTGGGTGGCTCTGGGCTACCGGACCATCGACCTGCTGGAGCCGGATCGGCTGATAGAATTATGTAAACCATAAAAGGACACGGGAGTATTCCCGTGTCCTTTCAGCTTAGTTTATCCAATGAAGCACCGCGTCCCGGAGAAATTGGGCGCAGCCCGGCTGCTCCCTGTCGTAGTAGGCGGTGAAGCGCTCGTCCTGGACATAGAGCTCCACAATTCCCCTGTGGCGCTGTACGTCGTACTTGTCCCCGGTGGCGGTGAGCCAGCGGCGGTGAAGATCAGCAATTTCCTTCCCTACCTCGCCGGCCGGGTCCGTCCCGGCGGCCACAGCGGCGGACAGCTTTTCCAGAATCTCCCGGCCCAGGCTGTCCCATGTCTGGTACTGCTCCTGGGTCACACCCTGAAACCGGTTAAGCATCGCATCCACTTTGGCGTCTCCGTACTTCTCCCGGCTCTCAGTCTCATAGGTCCTCCCGTACTCCTCCAGCACACCCCGCTTGAGGGCCTCAAATTTCCTTTCGTCCGACATAATCTTCTTCCTTTCTGTGGATAAAATGGTCTCCCTGACCGATTCGATCAGCCCTTGAACCCGATTCCGCTCCGTCTCCAGGGCGGCCAGATGGCTCCGGAGCACGGCCAGGCGGTCAAAGGAGGGGTCGTCCAGACATGCCCTGATGCGGGCCAGCTCCACCCCGAGGGCCCGGTAATACAGGATGTCCTGGAGCCGGTCCACCTCCTCCGGACCGTAGCAGCGGTAACCGCCCTCCGTCCGGCCGGAGGGCTTCAGCAGACCGATTTTGTCATACCATCGCAGAGCGCGGGTGGTCACTCCCGACAGGTGCGACAGCTCCTGAATGGTATATTCCATTCCCTTCACCTCCCTGAATCGGATACTATCACCTGACGTTACGTCAATGTCAAGGGGATTTTGAAAAAATATTTGGCAATATCCGGCAAACGGATATAAAATAAAATCGCCCGCCGGCCAGGCGGGACGAAGGTGCGCTGTTACATATGGCGGTTGGCCCATTTTCCTCCAGGCAAATTTCCCAGGAGGGAGGTGGTGCGGATGTAGAAGGAACAGGTGTTCAAAGCACTCTGTTTCCTGGCAGGTGTGTCAATACTCTTTTACCTTTCGACCACAAATGCGTGTTGACCGCTCGGCTAGCCCCCAAGCGGTCAACATAGGAAATTTTGTTGAATAATAGGGACTGACTGCCAATAACAGCGCCCTTCTGTTTCCATTATACCAAACTCCGCCGCTTTGTCAAGTGTGACAGGGCGGTTTTGCTTATTCCTTTTCCGGTTTCTCCTGTTTCCGCAGCTTTTTCAGCTCCCGCTTTCCCACAATAACGGCCACAGCAGCTACGACGGCCAAAACCACCAGCAGGAAAATATTGTAGGACGCCCAAATCAGAATGCTTTGGAAGCCCTGGCTCAGTCCCCGGACGCTGGCCTGGAAGCCGGCGGCCATTCGCTGGCCCAGGGAGGAGGTCTCCCCCACCTCCTGATTGACCCGACTCACCTCTTTGAGGTAAACTTGGAAGGTGGCAAAGTCGACGAGGGCGTCGTAGCGGTTCAGCTCGGAGGAGTACTGCTCAATCTGATACTCCACATCGCTGAGGGCATTTTCCAGGGAAATGATGTCCTCCATGGTCTCCGCCTTTTCCAGCAAAGCCAGCAGCCGCTCCTGCTTGGTGCGCTGGGTCTTCAGACGGGTCTCGGTGTCGTAATACCGCTCACCCACATCCTCACTGCTCTCGGTGCTGTTGGTGATGTAGCCCAGATCGCCGGCGCTGTTGAAGAACTGGCTGTATTTCTCCGCAGGCACCCGGACGGTATACTCCCCGCTGCGGCTGGCGTAGGCGTCCCGGTAGCTGCCGCCGTAGTCCGACGCAACCTCAAAATAGCCGCCGCAGTCGGCCACCAGCTTGTTCAGAGCTGCCCTGCTCTCGTTAAACTGCTCCGTCTGGATATGCACCTCCGCCCGGCGGATGAGCTTTGCCCGGGTATTCTGGTAGACGGAGCCGACCTGGCTGCTATCCTCCGGATTGGCCGGCGCCGGCGCAGCTTCGCCGGATGATGCGCCCATATTCCACCCGTTATCATATTCGGGCAGACAGTCTCCACCAGATGCGCTGGCAGTGGGTGCGTTGCTGTTCCCCGCCTTGGCGCCCCCTCCACACCCGGCCAGCAGCAGAATGGCCGCAAGACTGATGGCAAATAGCTTTTGTTTCATCTTAATCCTCCTCCATTTCGTAGGGGCGGCCTGTGGCCGCCTGCCAAAACAGAACCCTTCTCCCGGACGGCCACAGGCCGTCCCTACCAATACAGACGCAAAAGCTCCTCGGCGGTTGCACCCTTTTTAAAAAATTTTCATAGAATGGAGAAAATCGGGAGGTGCATTGCTATGCCCATTATATATCTGTCCCCATCTACACAGGATTGGAACCAATACGTCAACGGCGGCACAGAGGAGGAGTGGATGAATCTTCTTGCCGACAAGATGGTGCCCATGCTGGACGCTTCAGGCATCCGCTACGCACGGAACACCCCGGACATGACTGCCGCGTCCTCTATCGCCGCATCTAATGCGGGGAACTACGACTTCCATCTGGCTCTCCACTCCAACGCCGCCGCCGGGGCCCAGGCGGGGAAGGCCCAGGGTTCCATCGTCTTCTACTATCCCGGCAGCGACGACGGCAGGCGGGCGGCGGAGCTTATCGCCGACGGTCTGAAAACCATCTACCCCGACCCCAACAAGGTGCGCACCGAAGCCACCACTACCCTGGGAGAGGTAGCCCGGGTAAAGGCCCCTGCCGTCCTCATCGAGCTGGCCTTCCACGATAATGTGGAGGATGCCAACTGGATCAAGGCCAATCTGGACAGCGCCGCCCGGGTGATTGTGCTGGCCCTGACGGAGTACTTCGGCATCCCTTTCTTCGAGACCGAGCACCGCCGGCCGGGGGTGGTGGATGTGGAGTGGGGCAACCTCAACATACGCGCCCGGCCTAACACCTCTGCCATCATCGTCGCCCAGGCCCCCGACGGCGCCCCCATCACCATCATCAACACCGCCAACGGCTGGCATCTGGTGAACTTCAACGGCACAATCGGCTACGCCAGCAGCGAGTTTATTACGGTGGTGTGAAAGGAGACTATCCTATGGACATCCATGTTGTTCAGCCCGGCGATACTATGTACCAGCTGTCCCAGCAGTACGGCGTTCCCATGGAACGGCTGCTCCAGGACAACCAGCTGCCCGACCCCTCTCAACTGGTAGTAGGCCAGACCATTGTGGTCCAATACCCGGAGCTGACCCACACCGTCAAAGCGGGGGATTCGCTGTACTCTATCGCCCAGATGCACAATACCACTGTGTCCCAGCTGCTGCGCAATAACCCCGCTCTCCAGGGCCGGGACCTGCTCTACCCCGGGCAGGTGATCGTAGTAGCCTACGCTTCCCGGCCAAGGGGAGCCCTCACTGTCAACGCTTACGCCTACCCCTCTATTGAACGGAGCCTGCTTCGGGCTACTCTGCCCTATCTGTCTCAGCTCACCCCCTTTACCTACCGCTTCGACGAAGAGGACCTCATTCCCCTCCAGGACGAGTCGCTGGTAAACGCCGCCCTCCAAAGCCGGGTGGCGCCCATCCTCCATCTGTCCAATTTGGATAAACAAGAACGGTTTTCCGCCGAACTGGCCCACGAATTACTGGAGGATGAGGACGACCAGCGGGAACTGATCGAAACCATCCTGCGCACTGTCGACCGCAAGGGTTATCAAGGGGTGGATGTGGACTTTGAGTATGTCCGGGCGGAGGACGCGGAACGCTATGCTGCTTTCCTGGCCCGGCTGCGCCAGGGTCTCGTCCCCTGGGGACTGCCCCTGATAGCTGCCCTGGCCCCCAAGACCTCGGCGGACCAGCCCGGACGGCTGTATGAGGGCATCGACTACCATCTCATTGCCCAGTCGGTAGACTTTGCCCTGCTGATGACCTATGAGTGGGGCAATCTGACCAGCCCGCCTATGGCGGTGGCTCCTCTGCCCCAGGTACAGCGGGTAGTGGAGTACGCCCTGACGGAATTTTATCCCAACCAGCTCTACCTGGGCATCCCCAACTACGGCTACAACTGGACCCTGCCCTTCCAGGAGACCAGCCGTGCCCAATCGCTGAACAACGTGGAAGCCGTCCGGCTGGCCTGGAACCGCCGGGCCGCCATCCGATACGACGAACAGGCCCAGTCCCCCTGGTTCCGATACGTGGACGACCGGGGCGGGGAGCACGAGGTCTGGTTTGAGGATGCCCGGTCCATCCAGGCTAAGCTGAATCTTGCCTTTGACTACGGCCTGTACGGTGTAGGAATCTGGAACCTGAACCGTCCCTTCCCCCAAGGTTGGGCGGTGGTCAACGCTATGGCCGATATCCGCAGCGAGATGTAGATTTTTTCCCTGCCCTGTGGTACAATAGGATAGCCAATTCACAAAGGAGGAGATTTCTATGTCTATTACTGTCGGTATGAAGGGGCGTTCAGAAACCGTTGTCAATAACGCCAACACCGCACAGGCGGCCTGCTCCGGGGCTCTGCCAGTATTCGGTACCCCCTTCATGTGTGCCCTGATGGAGGAGGCGGCCTGGAAGTCCATCGCCCCCCATTTAGAGACAGGACAGAGTACTGTGGGGACAAAACTAAACATCACCCACGACAGCGCTACCCCCGTAGGAATGAAGGTCTGGGCGGAGAGTGAGGTTACCGAAATAGAGGGCAAACGTCTGGTGCTCAAGGTGGCCGCATTTGATGAGAAGGGCCCCATCGGTCAGGGTGTCCACGAGCGGTTTATTGTCACCGATGAGCGGTTTTTGGCCAAGACCGGAAAAAAGTTAGAAGGACTGGGGGGCTGACGAATGTCTATTGAAAAGGTCCGGGACCACTTCCGTACTCTGGGCCGTGAGAAGGACATTCTGGAATTCCCTGTCTCCAGTGCCACAGTGGAACTGGCCGCCCAGGCGGTGGGGGTAATCCCCGCCCGCATCGCCAAGACCTTATCCTTTTTGGTGGACGAGAGCTGTGTTCTTATCGTAGCCGCCGGGGACGCCAAAATCGACAATAGCAAGTACAAGGCCATGTTTCACATCAAAGCCAAGATGCTCACCCCGGAGCAGGTGTCCGACTTCACCGGCCACGCCGTCGGCGGTGTGTGCCCCTTTGGCAACCCGGAGGGGGTACGCACCTATCTGGACGTATCCCTCCAGCGGTTTAACACTGTTTTCCCCGCCGCCGGCAGTTCTAACTCCGCCATTGAGCTCACCTGTGACGAACTGGCGGACTATTCCCACAGCCTGGGCTGGGTTGATGTGTGCAAGGGCTGGCAGGAAAATTTGTAATCCGCTTTCAATTGATATGGCCGATCCCCCATCCTATAATGATTCCAGGATTTTACACAGGAGATGTTTGTCTGGGCACTTCTGCCATTGAAAACAGAGGTGTTTATCGGGGCCCAGCAGTTTTTTCCTGACAGCAAGCCCGCCGGGTTAACCCGGCGGGCTTCTTTACCTTTCTAAGTAATCTTGTAAGAGGGTCAATTCATTTGTATCATACCCGCTTTTTTTGCCCCTTTGTGCTGTGATTCGTCACAATTGCCACACCGATGCCGCAGGACAGCGCAGCGCCATAAAGAACAGTCTGCTTGAGATAGGGTCTCAAAGATGTCCCCCCCCTGTAAAGGGTAAAGCTGACATAGCCATTAGAGGTCTGTGCGTCATAATCCTTCACTGTCTCAATGGCCAGGTTGGAAATTTGCATGATCTCCGCCTTGAGCGCCGCCGCCATTTCATCCGTCTTCTGTCTATGGTCCGCTCCGCCGCTGGCATTGGAAAGACAATCAATGTGATAATTGTTCGTCTCAATGTTCAACTGGTTATTGGTCGCATAGGATAAATAACTATTTGCGTCGCTGGCAAAGTAGTCTGTCCCGATTTTTGTTCTGGACTGGTAGTACTCCCCTGTGGCATCCCGGGTAGGCACAAGGACCGCCCGGGTAATATCCCCATCATAACGGGCAATAGCAGCCAACCGGACACTGTAGGCCGCCAAATTCTTCATATATTCCACATCCTCCAGGCGGTTTTCAAAATTCAGCCGGGAAATATACTGTCCTCCGTCCATAGAGACTCCATATTTCAGAATATAGGATTCAAACCGCTCCAGTGAGACATCCTGAAAGCTCTGTGCCTTATCCTTCACCGAGTCAAAGCTCTCGCCTGTCGTCTCTGACACAAAGCTAGAATTCTCCTTGCTGCACATCTCCATATATTTAATCAGCATTGAAGCGCGGTTGCGCAAGTAACGGTTCATATCCAGGTAGTCTAAATCGGACAGTTCCTCATAGTCGTCCTCCAGCAAATTTGTTTTCCGCCCATATGTCTCAACAAAGTAGTCATAATAGACCTCTGACAGGGATTGAAGCAGTTCGTTCTTATCCAAAGACTCGGTGCGCTCCGTAGCCTTATAGCTTACAATATACTCCGTAGACACATAGAGATTGTCGGGAGACATATCGCCCCGCTGCCGCACATAGCCGATGCTCAGCGTGTCCCTCAACTCCTCCGCAGACACATCCCATTCCGGGTGCTTCTCCAGCAGAAGCGCCAAAACCTGATCGCTGAATATCTCGTTTACGTCCAGAGGAGTGCCGCTGGGCGTCAGTCCCTTTGATGCCTTAGGATAGGTATAGCCAACCTTAAAGCTGCCCTGATAAGGTCTTCCAGTCCACATGTAGCCCATGCAGAGCACACTGCAAACCAGCGCCGCAGCCAGAATTGCCGGCAGCCGCTTGATACATCTTTGCAGGCCCGTTCTCCAGTCAATTGACTGCTTCATGGTAAGCAGATTAAACACAACCACGGCCCCGATGGCGGACGGAACCGCCAACAGCAAAATTTTGAATATCGGTCTGATTGCAAACATACTATCCCTCCTGAATGCTGGGGCTAATCTCTACGATCACAAGCTCCGGTTGGTTATTGATTCTTGGAATCCAGCCATGGTTTCCTATACCTCGAGAGACAATCAGCGTTCCATTGGTTGTCTCGTATTGTCCTCCCCAGTATTGGGGAAAAAAGCCTGTTTCCGGATGGTAAAGGCCGCCGGCCCCGGGAATACAAATCAGTCCCCCATGGTAATGTCCCGCCAGCGCCAGATCAAAGTTGGCATCCTTCAGCTTACCTTCATAGAGCCCCGGAAAATGAGACAGTACAATTTTATAGCCATCCAGGTTCCAAGTCTCCTCCAGGGCATCCTTTGCCCACCGGTCATACCCGCTATCATCAATGGCAATTCCAATGAGACGGATCACGGTATCCTCCTTCTGCCAGTTCACGCTCTCATTAATCAGCACATTGACACCGCGCTCCTCCAGCTCCGTATCCAGTGGTATTGTATCCAGCTGGCTATACATCAGGGCGCCCTCATGATTTCCCAGAGTATAGTAAATGGGGGCAATCTCCTCCAGTTCTTCGCACAGGCGGTACAGAGAAGAAACCTTTCTGTCATCCTGATTTACCATATCACCAATCATACAGATCAGGTCGGGCTGCTCTGCCCGAATCGCTTCAATCAGTTCACTGTTTCCCGCTCCATACTCCATGTTGTGCAGGTCCGACAGAACCGCAAGCTTAATGGTTGTTGTCACCTTTTCAGATTGCAGCTGGAAGCGTGTTGTTATAAAGTGGCGGTTTATCATAATCTGGCTCACCACAAACCCGACCGCCAGCAGCAGGAGCAGAAGGGGAACCAATATTAAAATCCGTTTTCTCCGTCTCTGTTTTGCGCGGGCGGCCTTTTGCTTGACCAGCTCCATCTGCTGTTTTCGCAAATCCTCAATCATAACATTGCCCTTTCCCGGAAAGCCCTATACTCCTTCTGCGGCTGCGTTCCATGGCCCAACTGCTCCACCGCTTCAGCCAGGGAAACAGCTTCCGGTGCAGCCTGCTCCTTCCACACAGAAACAGCTCCGCTGCCGCTGCCGTCGCTTGTAATCGTCTCCCCTGCTGTTTGGCCAGCTTTCTTCTACGCTCCAGCTTCCAGCAGAGGATTCTCCGCCGCTCCAAAATGCCCGTTATGCCGCAGATTCCAGCGAGCTCATCCACAAGGCGTTCAAAATTTTTATATCGAATGCGCTCCTCCTCCGGAGTCCGTGCCCTTCTGGAGTGTCCGTCCGGGCGCAGGTAAACTCCATACAGCTGCTCCGCAATGGTTGGGCACCGGTAGCGGTACAGATAGGGCAAAAGCATTTGAAAATTTTGACCCACCTCATACTCTGGAATACGCCGCTTCGGATAGATGGAAAAAAAATCCTCTGTTTTGAGCATGTAGCAGCCGCAGCATACAAAGGTCCGCCCCTCCAACAGGTCAAAAAACAGGTCCTCTTTTTCCAGGCTGCCCACCGATTCGGCCTGTTTCCCCCGGGCGGCGTTCCCGCCAAAATAATACATCAGACTGCGGACACAGTGATAGTTCGGATGCTCCCGTAAAAAATCCACTCTTTTTTGAATGGACTCTGGCTGCAAAACATCATCGCTGTCCGGCCATATCAGATACTCTCCCCTGACCAGCGCAAGGCCCCGGTTCACCGCCGCCGAAGCGTTTTGGTGAGGTGCGTGAATAATCCGGCAGTCATAGCCCTTTTGGGCAAAGCGCGCAAGGTAGCCCTCCGCCAATTCCAAGGTGCGGTCTGTGGAGCCGTCGTCCACTAAAATCAGCTCCACATTCGGGTAGGTCTGTTTCAAAAGGGAGTCCAGCATCGCACCTAAATATTTTTCTCCGTTATAGACAGGGGTCACACAGGACACCAGTCCTTCCACACCTTTCATACCGCACCCCGCCTGTCTTTCAGTTTCCTTTTCATCCTGCCACACAGCGCTTCACTGCGCACAAAATTTTCTTCATCCGCTTATACAGCGCAGTTACCACCCAAAACAGTTCTGCATTTATGTACAGCAAAACCATCTCTGCCACCATTTTTTTCTTCACACGCCCCGGCAGCGCCACCTTGTCGAAACAAAGCCTGTCACACTCCACCAAAGCCTTTTTATTGAAGCAACAGCGGGTATTTTCGTGAAATTCCCTCAGATAACGCAGCAGTCTGTGTCCTTTCAGCGTTTTACTTTCCACCGCTCCCACTGCAAGGCGGATATTGGCAAACAACGCTCTCCCCTCCAGCAGAGGGAGCATCTGCGGAAACTTCTCCCTGGCCTCCCGGCAAAAATACGCATATACCCGGACCTCCGTACACCGCCGCTCGTTAAAGCTCACCTGTGTCGCACTGCCATCTCTGCAAACATAATAATACAGCCCCTCTGCCGCCCTGGTAACACGTTTCACATACCGATTCAGCTGATAAAAGAAAAATGTATCCTCGCCGTAGTATATTTCCTCATTAAACAAACATTTTCGGGCTGTTTCTGTGCGGCAAAGTGTTCCTCCCAGTCCCATAAAGGCCTCCTGCCGCAGCATTGCAAAAAACAGCTCCAGGCAGGTTCCCTGAAATACATCATCCCCTTTTACCGATATCACATTTTCTCTGGTGTCCACACGAACTATACCGCATACACAGACATCCGCCTCATCCTCAACCAGCTTTTGATACATCCGTTCCAGCATATTCAGCTTTACATAGTCGTCCGGATCTACAAAGGCGGTTAAACTGCCCCTTGCCCGCTCCAGTCCCCGGTTCCTGGCATGGGAAACACCCCGATTTTCCGGCAGATGTATTGCCAAAACCCGCGGATCCAGCCTGGCATACCGGTCGCAGATTTTCCCACTTCCGTCTGTGGAGGAATCATTAATCAGCAATATCTCAATATTCTCATACGTTTGGCCAATCAGGGAATCCAAACACCGTTCTATGTACAGCTCAACATTATACACCGGAACTATGATACTGATCAGTGGTTTCTCTATCATGCGTTCTTCTCCTCAAGCAAGCTTTCAGCCCTTGACAAACCCGTAAAAAGATATAGGCTGTAAAAATCATATTTCTTCGGAACAGCATATAAGCGATCTTGGTTTTAATCGTAATTCCCTGAAAGCGTGCCCCACAAATACATTTTTTTAAGCACGGCCTGTTCATCCGAGCTTTAATTTCCTTCCAATACTGCCCGCATCCTCTTTCCACTGTCTGTATCATCAGCGCGAAACACATAAAAGCGCCATAGCGCTTTATCTGTCCGTCAAAATCCTTTGGAAGGCAGGGCTCCTGTTCTTTCAGTTTTTCCAGGGCTTCTATCACCAGTTCCACCTGCCGGTAGTGCTCCAAACGGAAGCTATGGCAGACTGACTGCTCCCGTATACGGTAAAAATACATCGCTTCCCGGCTTATATAAACGCTCTGCATCTCAAAATACGCGGGGAGGACACTCAATGTATCTTCCCCCAGAGTAATGCCGGAGTCCACAGAAAAAATTCCTTTTTCCGCCAGAGACCGGCAAAAAATCTTTCCCCAACAGGTATGGGATATGTGCTGCATCTGTCTGTCCATCAAAAGCACGGGAAAAATCTGTTCCTCCAGTGTCTTTCTGTTATACAGGCCCTCTGGAACAGGACCGTAAATCGTCCGGGAATCGTTCTCGTACACATCCAGGGAAGCAAATACAATCAACTCCGCCCGAGTCTTCTCAAGCAGCTCCCGGCCCCGAATCAGGTACTGCGGACTAATCCAGTCGTCTCCGTCCACAAAGAGAATATACTCCCCCGCAGCGGCCCGCAGTCCCGCCTGTCTGGCACGGACCACACCCGCGTTGGGCTGATGAATCACTCGAATCCGGCTGTCCTGGGCGGCGTAGGCATCGCACAGGGCAGCGGCTCCATCCGGTGAGCCGTCATCCACCAAAATCAATTCAAAGTCCCGATAGGTCTGGGCCAGAATGCTGTCCACACAGGTTTTCAAATACGGCTCCACATTATATACCGTGACAATAACCGAAAAATACATGTGCTTCTCCCTTATAAGCTCAGGTAAAAACTTTGGAGCCACTTTGCCGTATCCCTAATCTCAAAGCCGTTCTGCCGAACCTGAATTGCATATACGCTCCGGTCCGCCGCCGCTCCAGCCAGGGTCACCGCCTGCTCCGCCCACTCCACCGGAGACTGCTCCAGGCTGAGGTAATGCGCCCGGTCTGTAATGGACAGCTCCCTTGTAATACTGTCTGAAAAAATACAGGGCAGCCCGGACGCCTGGGCCTCCACCCCTACTACAGGCAGCCCCTCATACAAAGACGGCAGCAGAAAAAGATCCATCATGCAGTAAAACTGCTCCGGCCGGCTGGTAGCCGGGATATAAAGAATACTGTCCCGGAGTCCCAGCCGCTCCACCTGATCCATCAGCTCCTTCTCCAGCTCTCCCTGTCCAATCAGCACAAGGCGGGCGTCCTTTCGAAGCTTGCGCAGCTCTGCAAAAATCTGTATTAAAAAGCTGTGGTTCTTTTGCGGGCAGAGCCGGCCAATATGTCCAACAACCAGCGCATCCTGAAGCCCATACCTCTCCCGCATCTGCCGGCGCACCATCTCGTCAAATTGAAACCGCCGGGTATCAATCCCGTTTTTCACCAACACGGCCTTTTTCCGGCGCCTGCTCCCATACATAAATTCATTTGCCAGATTTGAACAGGCGAAATACCGGTCGCCGCACAAGGGCTGGAACATCCGGCATATGTTCTGAAATAACAGGTGACCCTTTCCGGACTTCTCCGGCCTGGAATTGTGGGCATGGAGAATCACAGTTCTAACGCCGGCCAGCCGTGCGGCAAGGCCCACCAGGCAGTCGTAGGGAGTGGATGCGTTGATATGAAAAATTTCCGCCCTTTCCTGTCTTAACACCCGGTAGGTGCGAAAAAATTTATAAAAAAATTTTTCAAATTTGTTCGCCGCATCCGTATTGCTGGCAACCAGCTTCCTTCCGCCCAGTGCCTGCATACGCCGGTCCTCAAATTCCTCCTGATCCCGATAAACCAAATAATCGAAATTAACCGCTTCTCTGTCCAGGTTCTCACAAACGGCCAAAATCATAGAGGAGATTCCCCCCGCCTGAAGGTCGCAGGCCTGAACCACACGAAGCGGCTTCTCTTTCCCACGCCGCATAAACCATCCTCCTGTCCTATGGTTTTGGGCTCTCTTCTGAGCAAAGCTTCCCGGATTTCAGTCCGCTCCATTGATTTACGCCGCATTGAACCATTACAATACTAATGGTCAGATTTGCGGAGTAGAGCTGAGATATATTCTCCGTAATGCGCAAAATCGCCATTGCGACACACAAGCCCAAAATCACAGCGTCGCTCAAAGGCGCCTTTCCTTTTGCAGAAAATTTGACGATCAAAGGAAAAACGGCAGCGAGCCAGACCAAATAGCCGGCAAACCCCAGCTCGATGTAATACATCACATAATCGCAATGAACGCCAATGGTCCAATCGCTCGTTGTTGTCAGCCTATGTATCCAGCCCAGCCCTTTTCCGATGTAAAATGGGGAAAAATCATAGTATTGGTTATAATAAGCATATATTCTGGTCCGCGTTGAGGTATTGATATGCAGCTCATTAACAATTTTGTTAAACAAGCCGGAGCGGATTACAGGAATCAGAAAAAACGCACAGAGAATAAAGCCGACTACAATACAATTCAAAAACAGTTTTCTATTCTGGCGGGACAGCCGGTAGTAAAGATACGCTACAATCCACCCCGCCGCCAGCGCAAGCAGGGCGCTACGCTTAAACGTATGCAAAAGGCCCAGGATGATAACTCCCCAGCGCAGCGCTCCTTTCCAGGCAGCTTCCTTTTCCCGACACCATAAAAAATACAGCGCAAAGAAAGCAAAGCTATACGCAAGGTCGGTGCTCTCCAAGCTTACGCCCCCCGAAGCCGATCCCCCGGAACGCAGATAATAGATCATCCTGCGGATGAATTCGGACACGCCAAAAATCTTCAGCTTTTGCAGCGCCATCACAACATAGACAATTGCCAACGCCCAAAAGGAGTACTCAACCGCCCTGTTCCGGAAAATATACACCAGAAAACCGGCACAGACGATACAAAGAATCATATATGACGGCGCAAAAAAACCGCTTATCATCTGCCGGATAGGCGTAAAATCAAAGGTCCAAATCACTGCCGTACACAGCATGATAACAACATATGGCAGCGCTATTATAGCGGACATCTTCACAGAGCGGCCCAGATACATTGGGTCCGGCTCTATCAAAAACCATCCAAAGCCCAAAAGGACTACCATGGCACAGCCTATATATTGATATCCGACCCCGAAGCCGCCAATCACCATATAGTTATCATAGAAATAAAAGATGGCAATCAGCAGGACAAACGCAGCGCTTACTACTATCTTATTTTGGTTATTTGTCTGCATTCCTTCCCTCTCTTACGCGGGGTTCTTCATCATAACCGTTTTGGAGGACAGATTAATCGACTCTACCATCAACTTTCTGATCTCATAAATCTGGTTCTTTGTACTGGAGGAAATACCACAGTAGTAAGAAATGGTACACGGATTTTCCCTGTTGTAGGACGTACAGCGCTTTCCGATATCCCGCATATAGACGTGGGCCTGCTCGGAGCTGGAATCCCGAAGGAAGATAATAAAGTGCCCCACATCATTTTTCGCAATAAAGGACAGCTCAGAGGGGAGTACATCCCGGAGAATCGCGCAGAAATCCACCATTGCTGCGTCACAGGTCTCCCGCCCAAAGGCTTTATTTTTCTTTTCAATGTCTAAAATTTTAATGGAGATACACACGAACTGATCGGGCAGCGGCCGTTTGGCATACTTCGAAATATAGTGGTCGCAACCGGCACGATTAGCGATATTCAGCTTCTTGTCCACAAAGATGTAGTAATTGATAATCTCCAGTGTCCTTCCGACCACCACAGCGGCCACACAGCCGATTACGCCAAACAGAAACACTGCCAGCAGTGCGTATACAAACAAATTCAGCGCCGGTACGGACACCGCGTCGGTCATAACCGCAATGTTTTCCGCCCCCGCAAAACGATTGTATTCACTGTTGGTTAAAAGCGTCATCTGATAAAGCCGGTCCACCTTATCATTCAGCGCTCTGATGATTTCGTTCGCCTTCTCCTGGCTCTCCGGGGAGCTTACAATCACCTTTCGGCCAGTGCTTCCTGTCTCCTGTCCCTCAACCTTCTCCACACCGGCTTCAGGGTTCTCAACCACCTGAACCGAAGCGGTTCCGCTCTCATCCAGGTTGCCGGAGAACACATCCAGGATATATTTGTTGTAGGCAATGTCAATCAGCGTATACTCATAAGCCACGTTTTCCCTCACGTAATTGTTCATAAGTGCGTCATATTCCGTGGTTACATCCGCTTTCTTCCGGGTCTCGTTCTCCTGACTATAATAGCTCTCATATACATCGCCCAAAATATATTCATAAGTAAAATTGGTATTATTTGAATTGCGCATCATCTCAACATAGGCCTGAATGACTTCATCCACACCTCTGATTTCTGAGGTCGACACATTATTTTGCAGCATTGCATTGGTAATTCGGTTTTCATACTTGGAAATCAGAATATCCTGGTCCTTTGTAACCTGATTTCCCAATACATATTGATACGCATTGGGAATATCAATCCGTTCCAGCATGGAAAATTCCTGTCTCAGGTCATAAAACGTATATCCCGTCTGGGCTGAACGGAAGTTCTTATACTCATTATAGGAGAGATGCTCCATCGCCCGTTCCACTGAGCTGTCCAGCAGCTCCACCATCTCAATGTAGTCGTAATCCTTGCTGTAAATCCCGTCAGTGGACAAGAGCTCAATCTGGCTGTTCACATGATTTTCCGCATAGGTCTCGGCGTAGGTATCCAGCATTACCTTGAGGATTTGCTTGGAAAAGGCTGCGGCATCCTGAACATCCTTGCTTCTTATCGTATAGGAGACGCGGTACATGGTCGGCTTTTCCTCCGACACCTCGCCCTTCTCATTCAGCGCCTCCTGTACGGCGGACTCCTCTTTGCTCTGCTCCGCCACTACCCGGATGCCGGCACGGATCGCGTCAATATTGTTTTCGCTGTAATTCAGTCCAAGCTTCTCAAAAACCTTCGTCATGACCTCGGCGGAATATATCTCGGTCACATCAATCTTCGTACCATCCGGCGCCAGGCCATTTACCGCCTCGGCGTTTTTATACTGAATGATGGCGCTGGCTGTATAGGTCTGCTTTCCGGAAAAATAGGAGTAAAACAGCATCCCCATAACCAAAGAGCTCAATACAATGAGCACCCAACACTTTCTGATGTAAGAAAACAGTTTAAAGTCTTTCATTGATTCGCCTCCGCTTCAAGTCCGGCATAACGCTTGATCCGGCATCAGACATTCACCCATACTCAGCCCACCGGAGCTTCAAACCCGTCCTGTACTCTGTTCCGGATTTCCGCAATCTGCCGCTCCATAGTCTCAATGCTTTTCAACTGCTCCTCCAGCAAGTATTTCGATGCCCGCAGTCCACTGTAATTTTCAGACAGCTGTCCCATCAGCTGTGTCATCGTCTCCCGCTTCTGCTCAACAATTTGCCTTTGCGCATCCTCCAAAAGGAGCCTGGCCTCCCTCCGGGCCTTCGTCATAATGACCTCCGCATTGACCCTCGCGTTCATCAGCACCTCTTTAATTGCATCCCGATCCCCAACAAAGCCCTGCTGTTCCTTTTTCAACGTTTCCAGTTCATCGGAGAGTCTCTGCTTCTCGTATATTGCCACCTGGAGCATCCTCGCAGACTGATCGCCTTTCAGTCTCTCCTCCTCCAGCTCACGCTTCAGCCGTTCAACCTCAGCATTAACAGGCTGCTCCGCCTGCTCCCGAACGGGAATAGCGGGTTCCTCCGCACTTTCCCCGGGAACAACATCCTCTTCCCCACCCAACACAATAAAATCCTCAAACTCCGGCTGCTGGGACGGGATACTCTTGCTCTGAATATCCGAGTCTCTTTTCGCCTGGGTCTCAAGGCGGATAATCTCCGATTCCAGCTTTTCAATATATGCGTCTACATCATCCTTTCTGTAGCCGCCAAACATATGAGTTCGGAATAATTCGCTTCTCATATTGTTACCTTCCTTTCCCGATCCTTGCGGCCAGACTACGGAACACCCGGCCCAGCTCTGTCCTCTCACATGGCGCCGGATCTATGGACCATAACGCCGATGGTCTTCAAAACAATCTTAATATCAAGTCCCAATGTCCACTCATCAATGTACTTCATATCCAGCTTTACCACATCCTCAAAGTCAGTGATATCGCTCCGCCCGCTGACCTGCCACAGTCCGGTTACCCCCGGTCGGAAGGACAGCCTGGCACGGTGGTGCAGCTCATAGGACTCCCACTCGTCCACAGTTGGAGGTCTGGTTCCAACCAGGCTCATATCTCCCCGCAATACATTAAACATTTGCGGAAACTCGTCCAGACTGAACTCCCGCAGAAAACTGCCCAGGCCCTTCTTCACTGTCCCGTCCTCCAGTCTCCTGTTTCCAATAATTCTGGGGTCATAGTCCAGCTTGAACATTCGACCTCCGTCAATGCGGTTTTGTTCCATCAGGTCCTTCTTGCGCTGTTCAGCATCCGGAACCATGGTACGGAATTTATAAAGCTTAAACTTTTTCCCATTCCGGCCAATCCGCTCCTGGGCAAAAAAGATTGGGCCCGGCGATGCGGCATATATGGGAATCGCAAACACCACAAACAAAATCGCTGTAATCAAACAGCCTGTCAGTCCTGCCCCCACATCCATCATGCGTTTCACCCAAAGCTGCATTGGCGTTGCACAGTTGATGCCGGTAGTCAGTACCGTATAATTTCCCATCCGCTCAATTTGCTGGGAGTTTTCCATAATACTCCCGGCCTTTGTGAGGGGAATATGTACCACAACCCCCATCTGTTTCAACTGATCGGTAAACTCAACCGGATACCCCTCCTCCAGACTGACAGCCAGAAACACTTCATCTACCCACTCCCTGCGGATATACTCCAGTGCATTCTTAAAATTCTCCACAATTGGAATATCCTGAATGATCTCACCTGCACAGTCCGCGTCGGTTATAATCGCACCGATGAACGAGTAGGTATCATAGTTTGTCTCGCAAATATTTTTGACGCACTCATCAAAACGCTCCTGGGGCGAAATCACAATCAGCGACCTGCCCGAGGACCTCGGCCCTCTCTGTCTCAGCCACAGTTTCCACAAAAGCCGGCCGGAATAAGTCAGCAGCACATACAGCGGAATCATGGTATAAATAAACTCTCTGGAGTAGACGTGCCCGGATTGTATTGCAAACAGATAGATCAGGACAACACCCTCCACCAGCAGCACATGCTTAACGGCCGACGCGAACTCCTTATAATAGCCCCGGCTCCGCACCTTTTGAAAGGTTTCAAACACAAATACCACGCAGAAGTCCACCAGTATAAACATCACCGCCAGGCTCAGGTACTCCCCGTCCCGATAGGCGATACGTCCCTGGCAGCACAGGGCGTAAGAGAGCAAAAACGCCATCTGCTGACACAACACATCAACCAGGATAAAATCACTGTGCTCCAGCCAGCCCGACCGCTTTTTCTCATACATCGGCCCTCGCCTCAAGCCCGTCTGACATACCCACCATCTCCTATTCTCTCTCTTCCAGCTAAGATGTCTCTTTATGCTTTAAACAGCCGCAGCCACATTCGAAACGGAATCCGGCCATAGAGCCCCATATACCATCCCCGCCGGGATGACGGCTCTGTCGGCTCCCTCAGCCTGGGCTGACTGCTGTTGACAATATCCCTCTCGTCACACGAAAACCATTGGGTCTTATCCTGTACCGCTTCCCAGAGACGCTGCCCCTGCGCGGTGTGACAGATGACGGCGGAGTTTCCCATACCGTCGTCAAACTCCGGCTTAACGTGTTCAATGCCCCAAAAATCTCCCAAAGTAATGTCGCTGGCCCGTTGGGTTGTGCAGTAGCGGCAATGAAAGCAGGAGGGCCGTATGTTGATATTTTGAAAATAGGAACGGCAAAAGCGGTCCTGATACAGGGAATAGGCAACGGTCTTTTCTCCAACCTCCGCTACCGCAGTATGGCCGTTGTCCCCGCCTCGCTTATCACGAAAAGCAAAGGACCGGAACGGCCCCTTATACCGTTTTTCCAAAAAACGCACATAGTGTCTCCATATTCCGGGAGAGGGAACCCCATAGCAGACCAGGTCCACCAAAATCAGCCCCCGGAGGTTTTCCCCCAAATAGGCCCGCAGCGCCGCAGCCTGGCAGGGAGTACCGCAGAACAAAACCTTGCGTCCCTCCTGCAAAAGGGGACCAATCTCCCGCCAAACCTGGGACAGCTCGCTCTGTACATACTTTGTTCTGGTCATCAGCGGAATGTCCTTCCGCATGTCAACCCCCATGTGCGTTACATCACCATTTTTTTGGAGGACTGCGCCAAACACCACGCCGCCCTCTTGGATCACCTGATCCGCCAGCAGGGGGAATATCCCCCCGGAAGATCCCAACAGGCGAGTCTCCGGCTCCTTCGCCCGCGCGCCCCAGCAGGTCCTGGACAAGGAATCTTTCCCGCCGTCCCGCCGGACACACACCGCACCGCACTGTCCGCACTGAATGCACAGAGCGGCATTTATCTTCGGATAACGAAAGCCTTCCCGGTCCATTTTCATTGTAATGGCTCTCTCTTTGCACACTGCCGCACAGGCGCCGCAACCGGTGCACAGCTCTCGCTCCGCCATCCTATACATGGCCTATCCTCCGCTTTTTTCCAAGCTGTCCCTTATAAACCGGAACGACCGCGAGCGCTCTATCTCCAGGCGTCCCCGTACAGCTTTCCAGTCGATTTCCTTCTCCATGAGGTCAGCCGCAGGCGGCCGGGATTCCTTCCACATGCGATCATAGAGCCCTAATTTTTTTAACATCCCGAACAGCCGCGCATTGTATGTACTGTGCCCAAATGCTAAAAAACGCCTTTCAAACAGGATAGAAAACGCCGCAGCATGAAAGGAGTTGGTAACCACACAGGCGGCATTTTGAATATATCCAATAAATTCTGCCGGCCCTCCCGTGATGTGAAACTCTGCACCTCCACTGTCCAGCTCTTTTCGGCCAGGGATGGAGGTCTGTATTACTTTTTTATTCAGCAGACGCGCCAGCGTATGGGCATAGCGGAGCATATTTTCGTTATACTCTGTCCGGTGCAGCAGGATATAGTCCCCCTCTGACGGAACTGTTCTAATCCGCTCCCACTCCTCCCGGCTCAGCAAAAACACCGGGTCTGTCATATCCGTCACGCTCCGGCCAAGCAGCTTTTCCACAAAAGGCACCGCAGACGGTTCCCGCAGGGATACCACGGAAAAGGTTTCATTGACACAGCGCACAAATTTTTCCCAGTCCATCCGGGGCAGCTCGCTCCGGCCCATGCTGGCCGCATAGGCAACCAGCCGGCAGTTTCCCCGTTTGCCCACGTTTCCCACATAGGCATCATCCAACACCACGGTAATATCGGGATTCCAAACCTGATCGCTTCCCACAAAGACACAATCGTACGGCTCCAGAGACACTTTTCCAGCCGTGCGAATTGGCGGCCGCGCAGACAAATAAAGACGGCGAAAGGCTCTCATTGCCCTTCTCCTCTTCCAAAAGGCGCCGCCCAACATTAGATTGCGTTTCCACATAAACCGATTGGGCCGGTATTTTATACCTCCGCCGGGTAAAGCAGATGCCCGAAGCGGACACCACCAATACCTTCCGACCAGCCTGAACGGCGCATAGGGAATTATCTCTGCCTGCTCACCCAGGCTCTCCAAACAGCTTTTCAGCGCAAAGGCCTGCAGCAGCGCACCGTAGTCATCCGCCCAGTGGAAGGTCAGCAAACCCGTCATAGCGAAAAACACCGTCTCATTCACATGTATTATAATATGGATTATAACATATTTCTGTTGACAATTCTATCAGTTAATCGCACCTTTTGTCAAGCCTGTTCTATCAGCAATCATTTCATATTACATGTGCCTTTTTCCCCTCAAATTGGCAGAAAAAACAAAAAATATAAATATTTTTTGGCGGGTATTTTTCCCGTTGTTGATAACAGGCAGCCCATCCGCCCCGGTGTGGCGGAACCTCCCCGATCCCCAGCAACAGGAGCCACACTGTGCTCCGTTTCGCAGCAGGTCTTTGCGGCAATCGGCAAAATATTTTAAGGATTGCATTCCGGTCCCAAACGCAGTATGCTATCCTCAGGAGGGGCTGTCATGAATTACGACCAACTGCTGAATATCTCCGTTGAATTGGGCTGCCAGCTGATGTTCAGCGGAGCAGAAATCTATCGGGTTGAGGAGTCGGTGCGCCGGCTGCTCCAGGCCTATGGCCTGGAGTCCCCCGAGGTGTTTGCCATTCCCAACTGCGTCATTGTCAGTGTCACTACCCCGGCCGGCCACCCCATCACCCGTATGCGCCGGATTGCCAGCCATGGCACCGACATCCAACTGCTGGAGCGATGCAACGAGTTGTGCCGGCAGCTATGCGCCCAAACACCTCCCATAGAGGAGGCTCAGTCCATGATCTCGGCCCTGTCAGACCGCACCCGGCAGTACGCCATCTGGCAGGTATTGCTGGGCTATGGAATCGCCCCCGCTTTTTTCGCACCTCTGTTTGGCGGAAAAGCGGAAGATATCCTGGCCGCTATGCTGGGCGGGTTAGCAGTGGGCTTCTGTCTGCTGTACGCAGGCCGGCTGATTGGCTCCAACAGCTTTTTTCGCACAGTAATCTGTAGTGCCGTGGCATCCCTGCTCTCCCTTCTGCTGGTGCGGCTGGGCCTGGGGCGGAGCGTGGACACTGTAACAATCAGCGTACTGATGGTATTGGTACCCGGCGTGGCTTTGACCAATGCCATGCGAGAGATTATGGCCGGGGATATCATCTCCGGTCTGAGCCGCGCCGCCGACTCGATTCTGACAGGGACAGCCATCGCCATCGGCACCGCCCTGGGCCTGTCTATTGGCTGGATATTTTAAGCGGAGGAATAATGATGAACGAAATCTGGTCTGTCTATATCCTGCCCTGTGTCTGTGCCTTTTTGGCCTGCCTGGGCTTTACGCTGGTGTTCAATATCCACGGTGCCGGCAAGCTGATCTGCGGAATGGGCGGGTCTCTGGGCTGGCTGATCTATCTGCTGGGCGGCAATACCATTTTCGCCGCCTTTTGGGCTTCAGCCGCCATCGGACTGTTTGCCGAAATTATGGCGCGGCTGCGCCGCTGTCCGGTAACCGGCTACCTGCTGGTGGCGCTGCTCCCTCTGGTGCCAGGCGGAGGAATCTACTATGCCATGAGCTACTGTGTTTCCGGCAATATCCAGCAGTTTTTGACCACCCTGCTCCACACCTTCGGTATGGCAGCGGCGCTGGCGGTGGGAGCCATGATGACCTCCTCTCTGTTCCGGGCGGTCTATCCCCATCTGCACCGGCCCTGACCATCCTTCACCTGTACCCTATCAAAGTTCCTTTTTTCCTTCGGCAAATACCAGTGGGTGCTCACCCGGCAGACTGCTTTTCCTGTTTTGCCTTTTCATCCAAAGCGGCCAGTCCTGCCATCACTAATTCACGAATCATATCAGACCGCGTACGGTCATAAAACTGATTCTTTTTTGCGTTGGCGAGGAGCGGTTCCATCTCCTTTGTCACGACAAAGGTCAGCCTGGTAAGTGTTGTAGCCATATACTCACCTCCCCTCCGGGTCACCGAATATGAACCTATGAACCTTCTTTTATTATAGTTCATACGGTCTGAACCTGTCAAGGGGGTATACAAGATTACCTTGACAGAACGTATGAACCTGTGCATAATATGAACTACAAGGAGGTGACAGTAATGCCAACTGAAAAGCCGCGCTATACCGTTATTGTTGATGACGAACTATTAAAACGTATTGATGATTTCCGCTTTGAACACCGCTATCCAAGCCGCTCTGCCGCAACATTGGAGCTGATACGTTTAGGCCTGGAAGAGCTCGGGAAAAGGGAAGCGGAAAAGGCACAAAACGGGAGTATCTGAAATAAACGCTTCAAAGGAATGCGGCATATATTGTCCCTGAAAGAGCATCCGGAAAAGCATAAAAAAAATCCACCGGCAAAGCCGGTGGTCAGTTTGTTGAAAATCGGAAGGCGGGGAGAATTTTAGCGGATTAAATACCCCGGTTCAGGGTCTTTCGCAGGCGGATTTTTCCCGCCAGGGCCTGGTCGATCATATTCAGGAAATTTTCCTTGTCCTCCGGCAGGCCGCCCTTCAGGGGCAGGTAGTTGGAGGCGTGGTTGCTGGTAAAGTGGAGCGGGTCCACGTCCAGATGCTCGATGAGCAGGCGGCACTCCTCCAGCACGTGGTCGGCGGAGCAGACCTCAAACCGGCCGGCCAGCACGTCCTCCCCCAGGGGGGTGCCCTTGGCGGGGGCAAAGGTCATGGCTGACAGGTGCCGGGGCCGCATGGCGTTGATCATTTTGGCGGTGGACAGGATGTGCTCCTCCCAGTCACCCCCCTCCCCGTTGGCCCCGGTCATCCCCAGGATCACCGTGACCCACAGGTCAATGCCCGCCTCAACCAGCCGCTGTCCGGCCAGCAGCATCTCTTCGGCGGAACAGCCCTTGTGGATGAACTGGAGCACCCGGTCGCTGCCGCTCTCCACCCCCAGGTAGGCCCGGGACAGCCCGGCCTCGTGGAGGGTGCGCAGCTCCTCCGGCGTCTTAGACAGGGTGCTCTTGGGCCCGGCGTAGAGGGTCACCTTCTCCAGCTTGGGGAATCGGTCGTAGAGCTTATGGAGGATTTGCAGCAGCTCCTCCGTCTTCATGATGATGGCGTCGCCGTCCATAAGGAACACCCGGCGCAGCTCTGGGCCGTAGTAGTCCCGGGCCATGTCGATGTCCTCCAGAATATCCGCCACCGGACGGATGCGGAATTTTTTCTCCTTGTACATCCCGCAGAAGGTACACTGGTTGTTGGAGCAGCCGATGGTGCACTGGAGCAGGTAGCTTTTCCACTCCCCCGGCGGCCGGTACAGTAAATCACTGTCGTAGCGCATATGGTAAGGCTCCTTTCCTTTACAGGTTTTCCATGCTCTGGCCGTCCCGGAAAACCTTCTTGATGTTCTTCTCCGCCTTGCTCCGGGGCAGCATAACCTCCCGGCCGCAGCCCTGGCAGCGCATCTTGAAGTCCATCCCCACCCGCAGGACCAGCCACTCCCCACTGCCGCAGGGGTGGGGCTTCTTCATCTTTAGTATATCGTTGACGTGGATATCCATGCCGGCCTCCTTACGGAATCAGTCAAAAAATTTGCCGGTGAAGCAGTTCTCGTTTCCCAGAGGTCTGGCGGTGAGACGGAACATCACACAGCCGTCCGGGCAGACGATTACCTTGCTGTACCTGCTGTCTCCCCCCACCTTCTCCAAATCGCCGCCGCTGCGGACCGCCTCCATCAGGGGAAAGAGCATCATCATGGTCTTGGAGCAGATGCCAAAGCCCTGAGCATTGATGGGACAGCCATAGGTACAGGTGTACCTGTCCCCGATCTCCTCTCCGTTACGGCAGTATCGCTCAGTGTGGTCGCCGCGCAGGAAGCCGATGACCTCAACCTCAAATTCATACTCCTCATCATACCACTTTTTCATATCATATTCCTCACTTTACCGTTTCTTATGGGGTATTATAGGGCATATTCCCTGCCTTGTCAACGCTGTCCAGACACGCGAAGCAAGCTGCCAGTGTCCCGTTTTGCGCAATATCTTCCACCACAGCCTCAATCAAGGGACGGGATAGTTCCTCTACTAAAATCAAGTGTGGAATATCCAAATACTGCCCAGACAGGCACTCCCCTGTCCGGCGATTTTTCTCCGCGAGGGTTTTTATGTTTTGATAGGTCGTAAAGAGAGCCGCCCAGCGGCTCCCGTCCTCCAAAGTTACGATCACGTCGGAATTGTCATCCAGCGGGTCATAACTGGGCCACACCTCAAATTCACACCAGACCGTCATAGCGTCTACCTCACCATTTCCCAGCAGGTCAGCTCTTTCTCACTCCAACGGTAGGTAAAAATAGTCTCATGGAGCACTTGAATGCCGTCTTCAAACACAAATTCTCCCTCAAATTCGTGGTGAAATATCATTTTCTCCTCCGGGATGGAATACAGCCATATAGCGTTATCCCGAATCAAAAACAGCCGGGTCTCATCCTGGGAGAGGACAAAATCCTGAGCCGGCTCCCCCAATATAAGTTCTCGGGGGGTGCCGCCAGCGGCAGAGGGATAAATCACAAGCTTGGGCAAGGCGCTTTCCGGATCCTTGCACAGCAGATATAGCCGGCCGGATTGGCTCAGCCTGCCTTTGGCGCAGGGCGGTGTATCGGCCAGCTTTTTCAGCGCATTCCCGGCCAGGTCATAGCGCAGGATCGCGTCTCTGTTCAGAACGAAAAAGAAATTTTCGTCCTCCTTCCAGATTCCACAGCAGGTATCCACCTTCTTTTTTCGGGTTTTCTCGGTATTGAGGTCGAACACATTCAAAAATCCGCCGTTCCAGTTCATCAGCAGGAGCTTGTCCGCCCCGTTAAAGCTCACGTAGTCCATATATTGGGGCACGCCCTTTTTATAGGCGCGCCGCACACGGAGATCATTCCGGTTCAGCTCCAGAAGCCGCTTGTTCAGCACCGCAAACATCCGGTCCTCCTCTATATGGACGCACCTTGTGCTGTCCCGCGTCAGAACGCTCACCAGTTCCTCCCCCGTTTCCGCGGACAGTTTCCGCAGCCGCATGGAAGCATACAGGGAGCCCCATCCGTCCGATACGTAAAAAACCGTGGGGTCAAAGGGATCGGCCACCGGCGCCATAACACCGCCGCCGCTGATGTTGTTTTTCATCCGGGCGGACCACCTCTTGCGCAATTCCATTTCTACACCTCCCAAATTAAAATGCGCCGGACGCCTCCCGGCGTCCGGCGCTCTTAAATAAGATTATTTACTTGGCCAGCGCGGCGGTGTCAATGGCGATCATCAGCTCCTCGTTGGTGGGGATGAGCAGCACCTTCACCTTGGAGTCGGCGGCGGAGATGACGGTCTCTTTGCCCCGGACGTCGTTGGCGGCCGCGTCCAGCTTCAGGCCCATGAACTCCAGACCCTCGCAGGACATGGCGCGAATCACCTTGTCATTCTCGCCCACGCCGGCGGTGAAGATGACGGCGTCCACCCCGCCCATGGCGGCGGCGTAAGCGCCCACATACTTGCGGACCTCGTAGGCAAATTTCTTCTGAGCCAGCTCGGCCTTCTCATTGCCCTCGGCGGCGGCGTTCTCCAGGTCGCGGAAATCGGAGCTGACGCAGCTCAGGCCCTCCACGCCCGACTTCTTGTTGAGCACGTTGAGCATCTTGTCGATGTCCATGCCATACTTGTTCATCAGGTACTGGAGGATGCCCGCGTCGATGTCGCCGCAGCGGGTACCCATAGGCAGGCCGGCTAGGGGGGTGAAGCCCATGGAGGTATCCACGCTCTTCCCGCCGTCCACGGCGGCGATGGAGGAGCCGTTGCCCAGGTGGCAGGAGATCAGCTTCAGCTCCTCGATGGGCTTGCCCAGCATCTCGGCGGCCCGCTGGGTGACGTACTTGTGAGAGGTGCCGTGGAAGCCGTAGCGGCGGACCTTGTCCTTCTCGTAGTACTCATAGGGCAGGGCGTACATATAGGCAGCGGCGGGCATGGTCTGGTGGAAGGCGGTGTCAAACACGGCCACCATGGGGGTGCCGGGCATGAGGGCCTGGCAGGCCTTGATACCGATGATGTTGGCGGGGTTGTGAAGGGGTGCCAGGGGGTTGCACTCCTCGATAGCGGCCATAACCTCGTCGGTGATGAGCACGGACCTGGCGAACTTCTCTCCGCCGTGTACCACCCGATGGCCCACCGCGTCGATCTCCTTCATGGAGCCGATGACGCCGTTGGCCGGGTCCACCAGGGCGTCCAGCACGGCCTTAATGGCCTCGTTATGAGTGGGCATGGCAACGTCGGCCTCTTTCACCGCCTGCTTGCCCTCGGGCTTGTAGGTAAACTTGCCGTCGATGCCGATGCGCTCGCACAGGCCCTTGGCCAGCACCTGCTGGGTCTCTGGGTTGAGCAGTTGGTACTTCAAAGAGGAACTGCCGGCGTTGATTACCAGAATATTCATGGGAATCGTCTCCTTCTCAAATCAAATTTGGGTTGTCTCCCGGCTGGAAATGTACTACAATAGAGACAGCCCGGCCGATACCCCTATTTTAACGCTTTTTTTCAAAATGGACAACCACTTTTTTGTTTTTCTTCCAGATATTTTTCCGCAGGAGGGCCACCCTTGAAAACCATTGGAATCGTCGCTGAATACAACCCCTTCCATACCGGGCACGCCTGGCACATTCAGGAGACCAGGCGGCTGTTTTATGAGGAGACCGCCGTTGTGGCCGTTATGAGCGGCAACTGGGTCCAGCGGGGGGAGTGCGCCGTCACCGACAAGTGGACCCGTACGGAGATGGCCCTGGCCGGTGGCGCAGACCTGGTGCTGGAGCTGCCAACCGTGTGGGCCACCACCTCCGCTGAGGGCTTTGCCAAGGGGGCTGTGTCCCTTCTGGCGGCCACTGGTGTGGTGGATGTCCTCTCCTTCGGCAGCGAGTGCGGTGAAAGTCCACCCCTGCGGGTGCTGGCCCGGTGTCTCAACAGCCCGGACTTCTCCCGGGCCCTGCGCCGGGCGCTGGGGCCGAAAAAATCCTTTGCCCAGTGCCGCCGTCAGGCGGTGGAAACTCTGCTGGGTCCCGGTACCGCCGCCCTGCTGGACCTTCCCAACAACAATCTGGGGGTGGAATATCTGCGCTTTCTGCCCCCAAATATGGAGGCGGTCACCGTCCCCCGCCGTGGCGCGGGACACGACAGCCCCTTCGCGGGAGATGGCTTCCCCTCCGCCTCCCTCCTACGGCAAAAACTGCGTGCGGGAGACGTGACAGGCGTTTCCCCTTTCCTGCCCTTTCCCTGGAAGGGCGAAGCGGCTGATATGAAACATCTGGAACGGACTCTCATTGCCCGGCTGCGCTCTATGACTCTGGCGGAGACGGAGACCCTCCCCGACAGCGGCGACGGCCTGGCCGCCCGGCTGCTGTTCGCCGCCCGGCAGACAGCCAATCTGGAGGAGCTGTATACTCTGACCAAAACCCGAACCTACACCCATGCCCGGGTCCGCCGGCTGGCCCTCTACGCCCTGCTGGGCCTGCGGGAGCAGGACCGCCCCGCCGCCCCCCCCTATATCCGGGTGCTGGGCTTCAACCGCCGTGGGAGGGACGTTCTGCGGAAAATGAACGAAACGGCCATGATTCCTTTCTCCGTCAAACCTGCCCACATCCCCCGCTTTTCCCCTGAGACACAGGCCCTCTTTACCCTTGAGGAGCGGTTTACCGACCTGTACTCCCTCTGCTTCCCCACTCCCCGGCCCGGTGGGCTGGAGTGGACCACCAATCCCGTTATCAAGCTGTAGACCGCTCAGCGCTGGAGGAGCTGTTCCATGAAAACTGAGAAAAAATTAAACCGAATCTGGTTTCAGCTGGGAGCTGTTACCATCCCTCTCGCACTGGTCATCCTTTTTGAGGTACTGAAAGGAAATCAGGCCCTGATGACCGGTTGGGTCTTTGGCGTTATGGCCCCTTTTGAGCGGCTTCTGGGGCGGATATGGTCCGTTTTTTCTTTCTCTGTGGCGGAGACATTAGCCGCCTTGTTTCTGGCCGGGTGCGTGGTCTGGCTGGTACGGGCTGTGGTGCTGGTGCTCCGGCAGAAGGCCCCTCTTCCCTTTCTGCGCCGGCTAATATCTCTAGGAACCCTTTGGCTGTGGCTGTGGGCGGGTCTGTGCTGGCTGTGGAATGCCGCCTACTATGTCCCTTCCTTCGCTCAGCGGGAGGGACTGGAGACCGCTCCTTACTCGGTGGAGGAGCTGGCCGCCGTCACCCAATACTTTGCCCGTCAGGCCGCCGCCCTGGCCCCCCAGGTACCTCGGGACAGCGAGGGGCATTTCGCGGAAAGTCTGTCCGACAGCTTCGGCCGGGGGCCGGAAATCTATCAAAATATCGCCCGGGAGTTCTCCTCGCTGGACATAAAGTCTATAAGGGCAAAACCCTTGCTATGCTCCAGGCTGCAAAGCATTCTTGGCTTTACCGGCATCTACTTTCCCTTCACCGGCGAGGCCAACGTAAATGTGGATGCCCCCGCCTGTCTGGTGCCCTCCACCATCGGCCACGAGATGGCCCACCAGCGGATGGTAGCCTCCGAGCTGGAAGCCAACTTTGTGGGGATCGCCGCCTGCACCTCCTGCGATGACGTGGTATTTCAGTACTCCGGCTACCTCTCGGGTCTGATCAACCTGTGCAACGCCCTCTACCCCACTGCGCCCGACGCCTGGCGCGGCATTGTGAAGGAGACCTTCAATAACGAACTGGCCACTGACTGGAACGACAACAACGCCTATTGGGCGGCTCTGGAATCCCCGGCGGAGGAGGTGGCGGGGAACATCTACGACGGTTTCCTCAAAAGCAACGACCAGGAGCTGGGCCTGCGCTCCTATGGGGCCTGCGTGGATCTGCTGGTGAATTATTACCGTACGAAGATATGAGAAAAAGCCGCCTCCCGGCGGCTTTTTTCATGCAAACAAGCCGTAAATGAGCCGCGCCAGCAGCAGCGACAGCACAACAAAGAACATGGGCCGGATCACCCTGGCTCCGCCCTTCAGGGCCAGGCTGGAGCCTAAGTAGTTGCCGGCGATACCGCACAGGGCGGCAGGGATGCCCACCGCCCACATCACCTTGCCCGCAATGGCAAACGTGACCAGGGAGGCCAGATTACTGGCCGAGTTGGCCACCTTGGTGTTTCCCGAGGCGGTAAGCAGGTCGAACCGGCACAGGCCGGTAAAGGCCAGCATCAGAAAGGTGCCCGCTCCCGGGCCGAAAAAGCCGTCATACCCGCCGATAATCAGGCCGATTCCGGCGGCCATGGCCATCAGCTGGCCCCGGCTCAGCTCGCCGGACCGGTCCTCCTGGCCGAAATCCCGCTTCAACAGCAGAAAAACCGCCATCACCGGTACCACCGCCAGCATGACATAGTACAGCATCTGCTCCGGCATGACAAGGTTGAGCCGCGCCCCCACCCAGGCCCCGGCCAACGCACCCACCGCTCCGGCGGCGGCACTGGGGATGTGAACGTCCCCCCGCTTCAGAAAGCGCCCGGTGGACAGAAAGGTGCCGAAGGCGTTGCCGCACTTGTTGGTCCCCGAGGCCATGTGGGCGGGCAGGCCCGCAATCAGGTAGGCCGGCAAGGTAATCAGCCCACCTCCCCCGGCCACCGCATCGATCAGCCCGCCCAGAAATACCAGCGGGCAGACGATGAGCCAAATATGTGCCAACTCTCCCAATTCCATCGTTCTCTCTCTCCTAATTTCCTTTAATTTCCTCCCAATACCGCTTGGCGGCCTGTTCGGTTTTGTTGTCGCCGTATTCATAGTAGCAGGTTCCAACCAGCTCGTCGGGCAGGTACTGCTGGGCCACCCAGTGGCGGGGGAAACTGTGGGGATACTTGTACCCCTGAGCCCGCTCCTGGCCGGCGGAATCGGCATGGACGTTTTGCAGCTCCCGGGGGATGCTCCCGGTGCGCCCCGCCCGCACGTCGGACAGAGCGGCGTCGATAGCCATACAGGCGGTGTTGGACTTGGGGGCGGTGGCCAGCAGGATCACCGCCTCGGCCAGGGGCAGCTTGGCCTCGGGGAGTCCCAGCTGGAGGGCGTTGTCCACACAGGCCTTTACGATGGGCACCGCCATGGGATAGGCCAGGCCGATATCCTCGCTGGCGGAGCACAAAATCCGCCGGATAGCCGTGATCAGGTCCCCCGCCTCCAACAGGCGGGCCAAGTAGTGGAGAGCGGCGTCCGGGTCAGAACCCCGAAGGGACTTCATCAGGGCGGAAGCAATGTCGAAATGGGCGTCTCCCTCCCGGTCGTAGCGCATGGCCGACTTCTGTGCAGCAGTCTGAGCGTCCTCCAGGGTGACAAGTAATTTCCCTTGCTCCCGCCTGGCAGCGGTGAGCAGGAGCTCGATGGCATTCATAGCCTTACGCACGTCTCCCCCGCAGGCGGAGGCAATGTGCTCCCGAACTCCCTCCTCGCACCGGACCTCCGCCCCCAGCCGCTGTCCCATAATGGCCACCCCCCGGTCGATGGCGGGGAGCACATCCTGAGCAGTGATCTGCTTGAACTCAAACACGCTGGCCCGGGACAGCACTGCCCCAAAGACAGCGAAAAAGGGATTTTCCGTGGTGGAGGCGATAAGGGTAATCCGCCCGTCCTCCATAAACTCCAGCAGGGACTGCTGCTGCTTCTTGTTAAAGTACTGGATCTCGTCCAGATAGAGCAGCACCCCCTCCGGGGCCAGCAGGGTGCCGATATCCGCCATGATGTCCTTGATATCGGAGATGGAGGCGGTGGTGGCGTTGAGCCGGTGGAGGGGCCGGTTGGTCTTCCGGGCGATGATGTTGGCCACGGTGGTCTTGCCGGTACCCGAGGGGCCGTAGAAAATCAGGTTGGGGACATTACCCCCCTCCACAATCCGGCGGAGCAGGCCGTTTTTTCCCAAAATATGCCCCTGGCCTACCACTTCGTCCAGACTGGTGGGCCGTATCTCATCCGCCAGAGGGCGGTATGCCATAGTGTTTCACACCTTTCCGATTCATTCCCGCTCCAGCGCACCGCTGTAGCGTTTCAATGCCTTCCGCCGCCTGCGCCAGTCGGGCATGAGGGCGTCCATTTGGGCGTAGAACCCCGGTCCGTGGTCGTGGTGGAGGAAGTGGACCAGTTCGTGGAGGGCCACATAGTCCCGCAGCTCCTCCGGACACCGGGCCAGGGCGGTGTTCAGGGTAATGTACCCCTGAGCCCAGTGGCAGTTCCCCCACTGGCTTTTCAGCGGGCGCAGCTTCAGGACCGGGAAGGCCACCCCCAGAGGTGCAGCCAAAGGGTAGACACGGGCCAGGGTCTCAGCCAGCAGCCGGACACATTCCTCTCCGGATACCGGAGGCAAAGGCTCTGCCTGCCGTTCTTCCCGCCGGCTGATGGCATCCAGAATCCAGCCGCTTTTTTCCCGGATGAAGTCGTCCGCCTGCTTGACCGGGCACCGCAGGGGCAGAGAGACCATAATCTCCCCCCCTGCTCCCACCCGCAGATTGAGATTTTTCACTCGTTTTCGGGTGAGGGTGTAGGTAAGGGGACCCCGCGGGGTGTCCACCAGGCGGAGCTGAGGTGCCGTCTGGTTTACCATTTATTCTCCACTTCCTCAGCAAAGCCCAAAAAATCCTTGATAAAAATTTCGGTGCCGTCGTCCAGCAGGGCCAGGCCGGTAAACTTGCCGAAGATCTGATGTTGATCCGATTTGATAACCCCCACACTGGTACAGGCGGAGCGGTCCATCACTGGGTCGAAGCGCATCTCAAACCGGCCGTCGTCGCTGGTAAACTCCCACTGCTCCATATACCGGCGCTTGCGGCGGCGGCCGGGGATGCGGAAGCGGACCTTAGAGAGCTTGTGGGCCTTTCCGTTATAAAACAGCATATTTTCCGTGGCTGCGGAGGTATTTCCAAACCCGTAGCCCAGGTTAAACCCGAAAGTCACCCCATCCACAAGGCCGGAAGCGGAAGCCCAGTACCAGGTGTTGTGGTAGGTCCACACCCCCCGGCCCCAGTCCAGCACGGCGAAGGTATCGGAGGGGTCCAGCATGTACTCCCTCTCCCCCACCGTCACCTTTCCCGAGGCCCGCAGGCAGTTGATCTTCTGGTTAAAATAGAAGTGGCCAGGCTTGTCAAAGGGGGTGCAGATGACCATGGACTCCTCCGGCTCGTGGGTGAGGATGATGTGCGCGTCCAGCGCATCCCGGCCGTCAAAGTGCTCCATATGGGCGTAGAGCTGCCGCTGGTCCTCCTCCCGCCGGAACAGCAGGGAGTAGCCCCGGCCACCGGAAGCGCTGTCCCCCTCCAGCGAGGAGGACGGCATGCCGGTGTTCCCCATAGGCAGCAGCCGCATGGGGCTCTTTGTCACCTGGGTGTTCTCCCAGAAGTCCAGCAATGAGATGGAATCCAATCCCATGTAGCTGTTGTCCGCAATGGTCAGCGCCAGAGCAAACTGGCCATTCATCACCAAGTAGTAGTCCCACTCCTTGATACGCATGGTGTGGCCCTTCACATCGTTTCTGTCATAGACTGGCAGCATCCGCCTGGCATAGCCCGTCTCACGCAGATTGCCCTGGTCGTCCAGCAGCGGACCCGCCCGGGTGATCTCATGCTGTTCCATAGCCCCCGCCCCCTTTCGTACCCGCCTATTATACTGTAAATTTTCCCGCTCTGCAATTGTTTTCTTCGGATTTGAAAAAAGCCTCGACTTTTTGTGTTCCAAAAACTAAAACGCAATCGGCATTATGGCCATGGGGCTGGCACAGGTGAGAGACCCCTATGCGGACGGCTTCAATTCAGTCTGGCACTATCTCATTGATGCGGAACAAAAGCTGCAAAAGCGTATCGAACAATGCGCAGCGATACAATCATCCTACATATCGTAACCTGAATCCGTTTTCCTGGGACAGGCAAGAAAACCGGTGTCTGTGCATATCCTCTCAGAGGAAATTTTCTGAGGGGGTGCGCAGACATGGGAAAGCTTGTGGGCAAGGCCCAATATCGGGATATTTTACTGGGCGCGGGACTGCTGTGGGCCACCCTGGCTCTGATTCTGTGGCCTGAGCAGGCCATGGAAGCCATGCGGGACGGCATCGCACTGTGTGGCAATGTGATTCTCCCCTCCCTGTTTCCCTTCTTCGTGCTCTCCTCCCTGGTGGTGGAGCTGGGGATGTCCCAATATCTGGGCAGGCTGCTGGAGCCGGTGATGGCCCCTCTCTTTCGGGTAAACGGAAACTGTGCCACCGCCCTGGCCCTGGGCTTTGTGGGGGGCTACCCCGTGGGAGCCCGGACGGCCATCCAGATCTACGAAAACGGCCAGTGCTCCCGCACCGAAGCGGAACGGATGCTGGCCTTCTGCAATAACAGTGGTCCCGCTTTTATTCTGGGGGTGGTGGGGGCCGGAGTGTTCGGGAGCGGGACGGTCGGACTGCTCCTATACCTGACCCACCTGCTGGCTTCTCTGCTGGTAGGGATGCTTTTTCGATTCTACAAGCCCCAGGAGGGGTCTCAAACCCGGCGCAGCCGCGGCCCTCAGTTCCAGGCTGCCAGCTTTCCCAAAGCATTTACCCAATCCATCGTGGGAGCCATGCAGTCCACCCTGAATATCTGCGCCTTTATTCTGTTTTTTACCGTATTTCTGCGTATTTTAGCTCACGCCGGCATCCTGAAGCTGCTGGGTGGCCTTCTCTCCGCCCTGTTGGCCCCTCTAGGGATGGATCAGACCTGGGCAGAACGGCTGCTCACCGGACTGGTGGAGGTCTCCTCCGGGGTATCCTCCCTCACCGACGGCACCATGTCCGGGCGGCTTTCTATGGCCGCCTTCATGCTGGGCTGGGCGGGGGTATCCGTGCACTGTCAGGTGTTGGCCTTCCTGGGGGACAGCGGCCTGTCCGTCCAAACCTACGTTGCAGGAAAACTCCTCCACGGCGGTCTCTCCGCCCTCCTGGCAAATTTGATTTTCCGCGCATTGCCCCTCAGCAGTCCGGTCTCCGTCTATCTGGCGGAGCAGACTGAAACCATCGCCCATCTGGACTTCCACCAGGCCCTCACCATCTCCGCCGTGGCTTCCTGGGGGGTCTGGCTGGTGTTTTTGGCACTGGCCGTCTGGGTGGTACAAAAAAACAGTGGAAAAAGACGGCGGTCTGTAGTATAATGACCGGTGAAAAGAAATGTCAGGAAGGAAGCGAGTCCCCATGAAACTGTTTCAGACATCTATCGAGCCCCGGTGCGCCTACTGCGCCCACGGCCGTGAACTTGACCGCAATCAGGTGGTCTGCCCCAAAAAGGGCGTCATGTCCGCCGGGTCCCACTGCTCCTCCTTCCGCTATGATCCGCTGAAGCGAGTCCCGCCCCGCCCCGCCAAACTGTCGGGCACGGTCCTGTCAGAGGAGGACTTTAAACTTTGATATCACGAAAAAGGCTGTAAAGGAATATCCTTTACAGCCTTTTCTCTTTTCTGGCAGGCCCAAATCATACTGTATTATTCGCCTAAATTCTCCCGTAGATATTTGGCGCTTTTTACAATCTGTAAAGCAATAATAGTTTATAGTAATAAAATGTCGAAACGAAAAATTTTTTTTATAAAACCCCGCCCTGCGACAGCATTTAACATCCCTCGCAGGTGAAATGGGCGAAGAAAGTCGGACCTGCAAGTTTCCTGCGATATCTTTCTCTTTTCCTTTCCGGGCACACACTATATAATGTGCCTGTCAAAACCTTTACAGGAAAGGAGACACTATATCATGGAAATGAAAATTGCGACCCGCCAATGTGCAGACCAGAGAGGAAACCTCCGCCGTTTCCACTATTTTCTCACCGTTGACCAGGAGGAGACCCCCCGTTTCTTCTGTGAAAACTACGGTGTCCGAATTGCGGAGGAGTCCGGCGGCGACGTCTCCATTCCGGGCATCACCACCAGCGCCGCCCGCATCGACGAGCTGATGGCCCTCCTGGTGGACAACCGTGTGGGGCCCGCCGGACTGGCCGATGTGGTGGCCGATTGGCTGTAAGGTTATTTTACATTACAGGCGCTGCGTCACTTTTTTCCGCCCAGCTTCTGCATGAGCACCACCAGCAGAGCGATGATGCCCAGCACCACGAAGATTCCCAGCATCCCCTGCCCCAGCATCTCCAGGGCTTGCATTAAATTCTCATTCATTGCGTTTTCCTCCTGTCAGCCCAGATTGGCAAAATATTGCAGCACCACGCCGCCGGCCACCACCGAGGCGATCTGTCCGGACACGTTGGCGGCGATAGCGTGCATCAGCAGATGGTTCTGGGAATCGGCCTCCTGGCCCAGTTTCTCGATGACCCGGGAGGACATGGGGAAGGCGGAGATGCCCGCCGCGCCCACCATGGGGTTGATTTTGTTGCTGGGGGTGAAGATATTCAGCACCTTGACGAACAGCACGCCCACTACGGAATCCAGCACGAAGGCCACCAGACCCAGGCCCATAATCATAAAGGTCTCAGGCCGGACGAACTGGTCCGCCTTCATGGAGAAGGAAATGGTAATGCCCAGCAGCAGGGTGATGAGGTTGGCCAGGTCGTTCTGGGCGGTGTTGGACAGGGTGGACAGCACGCCGCACTCCCGGACCAGGTTGCCGAACATGAGGAAACCCACCAGCGCCACCGAGGCGGGGGCCACCAGCCCGGCGATCACCGTCACCACAATGGGGAAGAAAATCCGCATCCGGCGGGTGACGCCCTGGGGCCGGTAGGGCATTTTCATGGCCCTGTCCTTCTTGGTGGTCACCAGCTTGATGGCGAAGGGCTGGATGATGGGCACCAGGGCCATATAGGAGTAAGCCGCTACTGCGATGGCCCCCCTATAGTCGGAGTGCAGTACCTGGGAGACCAAAATAGATGTGGGGCCGTCCGCCGCGCCGATGATGCCGATGGAGGCAGCATTCTTTAAATCAAAGCCACATAAGACGGCAATGATGATAGTCAAAAAGATGCCCGCCTGGGCGGCCGCGCCGCACAAGAACAGCTTGGGGTTGGCCAGCAGGGGGCCGAAGTCGATCATGGCTCCGATACCGATGAACAGCAACAGGGGCATGGCCTCGCTGGCCTCGATGCCCACCTCAAAGAGCCACTGTATGATGCCCGGGGTCTCCCCTATCCCGGCGCTGAACTGGTTCACCACCCCGGACAGGGGCAGGTTTACCAAGATGGCCCCGAAGCCCATGGGCATGAGCAGGGCTGGCTCGAAGCCCTTCTCGATGGCCAGGTAGATAAGCAGCCCGCCGATGACATACATCACCAGCTGCTGCAAGGTAATGGACAGCAGTCCCTGCCAGAGAAATGAAAAATCCATAATTCCCGCACTCCTTTTTTCTTTATCCTTTCCAATTTTGGGGCATCTATCAAAAAAGACCTGCGCTCCGAAATTCGGAACGCAGGTCTGGTCATTTCAGGCACAGCCAGAGCGGGCTCGCGGCCCGCACATGCTTGTTGACTGGCGCCACGCGCCGGAAAAGGCGCGCCGACTACTCCCCTTTGTATGGGGCATGTTATCACATCCCCCATACCATTGTCAAGAGGTTTTCAGGATAAATTTTCCTACTGGCTGTCCATCTCCAAAATCCCATCGGCGGCCCCTGTCTCGCAGTTGTACCAAAAGTACCCGGAGTGATTCTCCCCCATGCTGTCCTCGAACGCATAGAAAACCAGCATGGAGACGCTGTCTGTCCCCCACTGCAAAAACTGGTACTCGATCTTCGGCCAGCCGTCGGGGGTGCTGTAGCCGTATTTGCGCAGCTCCGTCGTCTCCACCCCCATAGAGAGGTAGGCGTTCAGATTGCTCGATGAATTTCTGTCCAGCCAGCTCAGGGTCAGGCGGTTTTCATCAGCATAGTCCAGGGCCAGAACATACTTTCTGCTGTCCGGCGACCACCAAAGACCCCGATAGGTACAATCCCCGTAGATGACTCGCCACTGTAAGCCGTCTTCCTGTTCCGTAATAACGGAAATCCCGTTCTCAAAAGAGAAAGAACTTCCGTTCAACCGCTTGCTGTATACCGTGGTGCGGCACGTTCCATCAGGGGAAACCATCTCGTCCAGAATAAACAGCCGCCCGCTCCTCCACAGGAGGACACCGCCAATGAGCGCGGCCAGCTGCTTCTGGGTCATGTCCTTCTCTTTTCGCAGCTGCTTGATGAAGCTGCCGGTCGTGATGTTGTCCATGGAATTTTGCACCTCCTGCCTGGAATCATACTCCATCCCAGGCAAAAAGTCACCAAACCAGCGGTTGAGTTGGGCTCAGCTCTGGCTGTGGTCCTTCTGCGGCACCATGATCCGCAGGTGGGAGCCCTCGCCGCATTTGCCCTTCTCGTCGTGGACCTCGATGTCAAACCACATCTTCCGCCGCTCGATCTCCCGCAGGGTGGCCGTGGCGGTCACCTGCATCCCCACAGGGGTGGGGGCCAGGTGGCGGACGTGGGCCTCCGCCCCCACGGTGGTCATACCATCTTCCAGATACGCCTGCGCCAGCTCCAGGGCGCAGGCCTCCATCAGGGCCAGCATGTTGGGGGTGGACAAAATTTTCGCTCCCGCCGTGCCGATGCGCTTGGCGGTCATGGTGTCGTCCACCGTCCAAGTGAGACTGTGCCGGGTGGGTTTGTCCATATTTGTCAGCTCCTTCTCATTTCTTCTCGTAATAGGCCCGCAGAACAGGCTCCAGCTCCCGCCACTTGATCTCGTACATCTGGCGGTAGTCCTCCACAGAGTAGTAGGGCGTGACCAGCCGCTCCTTTCCCCGGTATGTCTCAGTGCGGGGCTTGAACATATCGGAATCCGGGTCCAGGCCGCGCATCCCGTCCAGCAGCTCCCGGCCCTCCTCCATATTCCGCAGGATCACCGAAACGTGAGACAGGCCCTCCCTGTTGGGCGGCCTGAAATCGTGGACGTCCGCCCCGTGCTTGAGAAGCTCGTCCAGCACAGCCTTCAGCATCTCCCGCAGCCGCCGGTTTTCCTCCTTGGCCGTCTCCACACGGTAGCTGGGAAAGGAGTCGTGGGCAAACTCGTCGTACTGCTCCAGAGCGTGCTGCCATGCAGTGAGACTGTGGGAGGTCTTCTGGTTGGGGGCCATCCCCATGTCCAGCAGGCGGCGCAGGAGCAGAAAATAGCCGCGGCTCCGCTCCGGGCCGGAGCCCACGGTATGCCCCGCCCGCATGAAGCACTGGCCAATGGCGTCGTACCAGATGGGGGCGCCGAAATTGTTGCCGTAGGGGTTGATGGCGTCCGCAAAGTTCACGTCCGCCCCCCGGTCCAGGAGCAGGTGGGCCACCTCCAGATTGTCGCTTTTGATGGCCACCATCAGCGGCGACTGACCGTCATCCTTCTTGGGCGGTGCCTTGGCCAGACAGGAGATCAGGTCGGGTTTTTTGTCCAGAATGGCCGCGACCTCCTCCAGATTGCCCCGGCGGATCATGGTAAACAGCTTTTTCATGGCAGCTCCTTTTCAAAAACCAGGTCCATTTCAACCACGGTCCCCGTTCCCATCTGGACCGCCGGGATGCAGCCCACGTACCGCCAGCCATCCTTGGCCCGGCGGTTGATAATCTCCCGCTGTCCTTTCGTCTCGCTCTTGTTGGTGGCCCACTGGACCCGGCCTGTGTAGACATGGATGCGCTCATACTCATAGGTATATATAATATTTCTCCTCCTTTCTGTGAATGGAATCCCCCCGCCACTTCGTGGCCCTCCCCCCTTTAGCAAGGGGGGCTTTTTTTGCGTAAGGTTGTTGTTCTCCTCTAAAGGCCCCCTTGCTAAAGGGGGCTGGCACGGCGAAGCCGTGACTGGGGGATTCCATTCATCGAAACACCTTCCCCTCCCCGTCCAGCACCTCTTAGCAGGGGACCTTTCTATGCAAAAGGCTGTCGTTCTTCTCTAAAGGAATCCCCCCGCCACTTCGTGGCCCTCCCCCCTTTAGCAAGGGGGGCTTTTTCGCGTAAGGCTGTTGTTCTCCTCCAAAGGCCCCCTTGCCAAAGGGGGCTGGCACGGCGAAGCCGTGACTGGGGGATTCCATTCAACGAAACACCTTCCCCTCCCCGTCCAGCACGTCCCGGCGGTGGAAGGTGACGAAATCGGGGGTATATTCCGGGTATTCGGCGCAGAAAGCGGCCCGGATCAGGTCGGGATTGAGACCGGGGTTCTGAGCGGAGACCACCAGGTCCACCATCATGGTGTCGCTCTGGCACTCCATGCGCCAGCTGCGGACTAGCGGAATTATGTCGACCTCTGTAAAGCCTGCCTTGGCCTTGTTGGACTTCTTCTTTACCACCAGGCTCTCCCGGCCCAGCAGGGCAGCCATGGCGGGCTCGGTCTCCTGGGGCCGGCCCTCGGGGTAGTCGAAGGTCATGATGTAGTTAACATAACGCAATTCCTTCAGCTTCCGCTCCGCCGGATAGCACTGGTGGACCACGATTCCCTCAGGCATGGCGGCGGTGAGCCGCTCCGGCACCTCCTCATAGCTTGTCCCCTCCAGCAGGCCGAACTCCAGAATCTCGCACTGGCTGGAGAACCCCACCGACAGGGGCAGAGCGATGGACACAAAGGGGTGGGGGTTGAAGCCCTCGGTGTGCTTAATGGGTATCTTCGCCCGGGAAAAGGCCCGCTGGAAGGTGCGCATCAGGTCCAGGTGAGAGATATACCGGGCTCGTCCCGTTTTGGTGAACAACAGCCGGTCAGCCACAGGTCCTCCCCCCTTCCAACAGCTTATTGGCCCCGCAGCCGGAGCAGCGGGTGCGGCAGTCGGGAGTGGTGACCGACTGATAGCACAGCTCCCGCTCCCTCCATAGAAACTCGGCACTCACGCCGGTGGACAGCCGGCACCAGGGGAAGACCTCGTCCTGAGGGCGCTCCCGGTGGGCGTAGAAGCCCCCGTCCAGCCCGCAGGCGGCCAGGCCGTCCAGCCAGCGCTGGTAGTCAAAATACTCCGTCCAGGAGTCCATCTTCCCCCCGTGGGCCCACACCCACTCCAGCACGTCGGCCAGGCGGCGGTCCCCCCGGGATAAAATGGCCTCCAGATAGCTGGTCTGGGGGTCGTGCCAGTTGTAGGTGATGGACTTGTCCCGCTTCAGGGCGTCCCGGAGCAGGTTCACCCGCCGCTGGTACTCCTCTACAGGAATTTGTGCCTCCCACTGGAAGGCGGTGTGGGGCTTGGGGACAAACCAGGAGGTGGACACGGTGATCCGCACCCCCCGGGCCCTATTGGGGCTGTACTCCCGCCAGGTGAAGTAGACCTTCCGGGCCAGATCGGCGATGCCCAGCACGTCCTCGTCGGTCTCGGTGGGCAGACCCAGCATGAAGTAGAGCTTCACCCCGCTCCACCCTCCGGCGAAGGCGGTGCGGCAGGATGTGAGCAGGTCCTCCTCCCGGAGATTCTTGTTGATGGCGTCCCGGAGCCGCTGGGTGCCCGCCTCGGGGGCAAAGGTGAGTCCGCCCCGGCGCACCCGCTGGAGCCGCTCCATCAGGCTCATGGAGAAGGTGTCCGCCCGCAGGGAGGGCAGAGACAGCCCGATATCCCGGGGGGCGCAGTAGTCCAGAAGGTCGTCGCACAGGGGGAGAAGGTCGGGGTAATCGGTGGAGGACAGGCTGGACAGGGTCATCTCCTGGTAGCCCGAATCCTCGATGGCTTCCTTGCCGTATTTCGCCAGCAGCTCCGGACTGCGGGAGCGCACCGGCCGGTAGGCGTACCCCGCCTGACAGAACCGGCACCCCCGGATACACCCCCGGAACAGCTCCAGCATCACCCGGTCGTGGACAATCTCGGTGGAGGGGATGATGGTTTTTA
>CANPFP010000009.1 GCA_947573385.1 uncultured Bacillota bacterium
AGCGCTCCTGGGGATACCGTCCGGAAAAATGGGCCCGCAACAGGGGGAGCACCCGGTTTTTTGGCTCGATCTCTCCCACCAGCGTTCCCTCCAGCTCGGAAAAGCGGGTGAAGCCCTTGTACATATGGGCTTCGTGTTCCAGGTGCCACACCGCCTTGCGCACCTTGTCCACCGTGGGGTCGGTGAGATTCCGGCCTATCTTAGGCCCCTGTTCGTAGGCCAGCCGGAGAAACCGCCACAGCCACAGCTCTTTATCGGGCAGGCAGGTGAGAAAGGTCCGCACCGCCAGCCGCTGTCCCTCTGCCCCGAACTTGGCGAAGGAGCGAAAGACCCGCCGGGCGTGGGCTTCGTCGGTCTCCACCTGCCGCAGGGGGTAGAGGGAGCAGCACATATCTTCTGGGGCGTGAAATTCCACCGGCTCCTCCCGGTTGACATAGCAGTCGAAGACGCAGGAGAGAAAGCCGGGGTAGGTGCCGTCGTATTGGCAGGAAATTTGAGTCCAGGGCATGGGGACACCTCCTTCTGTAGGGCCGCATCACGATGCGGCCGCCCTTAAAACGCGCCTGCCGGTAAGGGGGCGGACACCTTACACGGCAGAATCAAACAGCGACAGCTGTTCCGGCGCGGGCTCGGCCAGGGCGGGGGCTTCCAGCGAGACCAGATGGCGGAGCAGACCATCCTCGCTGACCCGCAGGCCCTGCATCATCCGCCCTGAGCAGGTGAGAAAGTACTGGGCCCGCTTGAGGACCACCCCCAGCCGTTTCAGTCCCTCAAAGTTGAGGGGCCCCACCCGCCTTGCCCGCAAGATGCGTCTGGCCGACCGCACCCCCAGGCCGGGGACCCGGAGCAGGGTCTCGTAGTCAGCCCGGTTTACCTCCACCGGGAAGAACTCCAGATGGCGCAGGGCCCAGCAGCATTTGGGGTCCATCCGGGGATCCAGATCGGGCTGGGACTCGTCCAGAATTTCCTCCGCCCGGAAGTGATAATACCGCAGCAGCCAATCGGCCTGGTACAGCCGGTGCTCCCGGAGCAAGGGCGGCTTGAAGCCTTCTGCCACTGGAAGCAGGGGGCTGGAGGAGACAGGCATATAGGCAGAGTAGAACACCCTCTTTAACTGGTAACGGTCATAGAGAGCCTGGGTGAGGGTGAGGATGTGCCGGTCACTCTCCGGGGTGGCTCCCACGATCATTTGGGTGGATTGGCCCGCCGGAGCAAACCGGGGGGCATGGCGGTAGACCGCGATCTCCTGTTTGGACACGGTGATGGCATCCCGAATTTGCCCCATAGGGGCGAGGATAGTCTCCTTTTTCTTGTCAGGGGCGAGAAGGGCCAGGCTGGGAGAGGAGGGCAGCTCGATATTTACGCTCATCCGGTCGGCCAGCAGGCCCAGACGGTAGGTGAGCAGAGGGTCAGCCCCCGGAATGGCCTTGGCATGGATATAGCCCCCAAAGCGGTGATGCTCCCGGAGGATGCGCAGGGTGCGGATCATCAGCTCGGTGGTGTAGTCCGGACTCTGAATCACCGCCGAAGAGAGGAACAGTCCTTCGATATAGTTGCGGCGGTAGAATCCGATGGTCAGTTCACACAGCTCCTCCGGGGTGAAGGAAGCCCGGGGGACATCGTTGGACCGGCGGTTGACGCAGTATTGACAGTCGTAGACGCAGAAATTGGTTTGCAGCACCTTGAGAAGGGTGACGCACCGGCCGTCTGCCGAGAAGGAGTGACAGCAGCCCGCCATCATGGTGCTGCCAATAGTCCCCTGCTGGCCAGAGCGGTCCAGTCCACTGGAGGTACAGGCGGCGTCGTATTTGGCGGCGTCGGCTAAAATATTCAGCTTGTCCAGCAGCTCCATGGGGACACCTCCGTGCGAAAATGCGTTCTATAGAACTATTGTACTATTATTATAGCGCAAAAATTCCCCCTGTCAAGGGGGGATTTTTGCAAGAGCATACCCTGGCCGCAGGGATCTTGTCTATGTTTGCCCTGCTTTCGGCGGGGGAACCACGAAAAAAGTCTTCATGGTGGATATACCCAATCTGTATATCGTTACAGAATATGGACTGACTCCGGGTCGAACACCAGAGAGCAGTTCTCACCCACCTGGTAAATCCGCTTGTTTTTGGGATTGTAGTCGGTGAGCTTCACCAGGGTATCCCCCACCTTAACATGGTAGTTCTGGTAGGAGCCCATGAAGCAGGACAGCGTTACCTCACAGGGCAGGCCGCCCTCGTCCCGGAGGACGGCGGACTCGGGCCGAAGCACCACAGTATACCCGGTGCCGGCAGACATCCCCTCCCTGGCAGGAACCCGGGTGGGGTGGCCCTCCACGTTGAGGATGGCGTGATTGCCGTCCATTTTCTCCAGAGAGCCTTTGAGGAAGTTGGCCTCTCCGATGAAGTCGGCTACAAACTCGCTGTTGGGGTGGTAGTAAATTTCCTGGGGGGAGCCCATCTGGGCCACCACACCCTTGTTCATGATGATGATGTTGTCCGACAGGGCCATGGCCTCGCTCTGGTCATGGGTGACGTAGATGGCGGTGATGCCCACCTCCTGCTGGATACGGCGGATCTCCGTGCGCATAGACACCCGCAGCTTGGCGTCCAGGTTGCTCAGGGGCTCGTCAAAGAGGAGCACGCTGGGCTCGATCACCAGGGCCCGGGCCAGAGCCACCCGCTGCTGCTGGCCGCCGGAGAGCTGGTTGGTCATGCGCCCCTCCATGCCCGTCAGCTCCACCAGATCCAGAATGCGCATCACCCGTTCCTGAATCTCATTTTTCGCCACCTTGCGCAGCTTCAGGCCGTAGGCCACGTTGTCAAAGACGTTGTAGTGGGGCAGCAGGGCGTAGCTCTGGAAGACCATGGCGGTGTCCCGCTTGTTGGGGGTGAGGGCGTTGATGGCCTCGTCCCCCAGATAGATTTCCCCCTCGTCGGGGCTCTCAAAGCCGGCGATCATCCGCAGAGTAGTGGTCTTGCCGCAGCCCGAGGGGCCCAGCAGGGTGACGAAGGAGCCTGGCTCGATGTTCAGGGAGGTGTCCTTCACCGCGTAAAAATCCTTGCCGGTCTTGGGGTCCTGATAGATTTTGGAGATGTGGTCCAGACGGACCCCTTTTTTCTCTTTGGACATGGCTTAGCCCTCCTTGATGACTTGGATGTTGATTCGCTTGGTTTTTGCCTTTTTCACCTTTTCTGGCTTCAGCTTCCGGCTGGTGCCGAAGTATTTGATAAACAGGTTCATCAGCAGCACCGAGCCATAGGTAATGAGGATCAGAATGGTGGCGAAGGCGCAGGCGATGGAGTAGGCGCCCTTCTCGGCGAACTCGTTGATCTGTACGGTGATGAGGTAGACGCTGGGGGTCACCAGCAGAATGATGGCGGAGATGGCGGTGATGGACCGGACGAAGGCGGTGACCAGGCCGGAGAGGAAGGAGTCTTTAATCAGGGGCAGGGTCACCGTCATAAAGACCTTGAAGCTGTCCGCGCCCATGTCGTAGGCCGACTCCTCGATGGACTTGTCGATCTGCCGCAGGGCGGAGATGCCGCTGCGGGTGCCAGTGGGCAGGGAGCGGACCACAAAAACGATAACGAGGATGGCCGCGCTGCCGTATAGCCCCTGCAGAAATCCGGTGTGGAACACGCCGCCGGAGAAGCCACGAATGTACCCCACGCCCAGCACTGTGCCGGGCACGGCCATGGCCAGCATGGACACCGCCTCGATAAAGCCCTTGGACCTGAATTTCCGCTTGACCACCAGATAGGAGATAATCATGGACAGCAGAGCGGTGATGGGGGCGGCGATGAGGGACAGCACGAAGGAGTCACGGAAGGCCTGGAGGCCGTGGTACCGGGTGAACACCTGCCCGAACCACTTGAAGGTGAGGGGGGTGAACTTGTAGCCCCAGGTGGGGAACAGAGCCCCGATGGGCACGCAGGCGTACATCATAATGACAAAGATAGTCGCCAGTGAGCACAGGATGGTCAGCGGGACGGTGACGCTCCTGTCCGCAATGAGCATCCGGCCCCGGGACGCCTTGCCCGTCAGGGTGGCGGCCGTCTTGGCCTCCAGATAGTATTTCTGAACGATGAACATACCCAGAGTGATGCACAGCAGCACCACGGCCATGGCCGCCGCGCCCTCCTTGTCATAGGCGCCGGTAATTTGCAGATAGATGGTGGTGGCCAGGGTATCGTAGGAGCCGCCGATAATCATGGGGTTGGCAAAGTCGGCGATGGACTCGATGAAGGTGACCAGAAAGGCGTTGCCCAGGCCAGGGAGGAGCAGCGGGAAGGTGACTGTGGCAAAGACCTTCCACCGGCTGGCTCCCATATCTCGTGCGGCCTCCTCCAGGGAGGGGTCGATGTTTTTCAGCAGGCCCTTGAGCATCATGTAACACACCGGGAAGAAGGTAAGGGTCTGAACAATCACGATGCCCCAGAAGCCATAGACGCTGTTGTCATAGATTTTAAGCCATTGGCGGGTAATAATGCCGGCCTTGCCGAAGAGCATAATCATGGACAGAGAAAGGACGAAGGGAGGCGAAACCACCGGCAGCATGGACACCACCTTGAACAAACCGCCCACGATCCGCCACATCTTGACATAGACCTCCACATAGGCGAAAAGCAGCCCCACAATAGTGGACAGAATACCTACCAGGAACCCCACCTTCAGGGTGTTGCCGATGGCTGTAACAAAGGTGGGCATGGACAGAATCCGCTGGAAGGTGTCTATGGTGAAGCCCTCTCCGCCATAGAAGCTGTCTACCAGCAAAATGGCCAGAGGATAGAGGATAAACAGGGTCAAAAAGGTAATCAAAACGACGATGGTACCCACCATAACGGGGTCAGCCATCAGCTTTTTCCGGTCCAGGGCTGCGCTCTGGCTTTTTGCCATATGGGTTCCCTCCTTTGGGTTTGCGTAGGGCGTGACGACCCGGCACGCCGCCGCGATCATTGCCGGCACATCCTGGGCCGGTTGGGAATATCCGGCGCGCCGGGTCGTCGCGCCCTACAGAAGAGTCAGGGAAATAAAACGGGGGGACGGCGGTGTGCGCCGTCCCCCGCCTTTGCGGTGTATTACTCTGTCTGGAAACGACCGGTATCGCCGGTGTTGGCGCCGGAGTTGGCCAGAGCGTTCATGACCTCTTCCACATAGGTGCCGATGTTCTTGGTGGCGTCGTCGAAGTCATAGTCCATCACGTTGTTGGGGTCCAGGCCGAAGTCGTAGGCGGCCTGGGGCTGCTCGGCGTTGTCCAGGACCAGGAACTGGTAGGAACCAACCTCGTCAGCCTGGTTCACGCAGTCGGGGGACAGGGCGTACTCAATCCACAGCTTGGCGGCGTTGGAGTGCTTGGCGCCCTTGAAGATGGCGGTGGCGCCGATCTCGCAGGAGGTGCCGCTGGAGGGGATAATCAGCTCGATGTTGCCGTAGCCGTTGTCCAGGATCTGGGTGATGCCGTCATGCAGGAAGCCGATGCCGATGACGCACTCGCCGGTACCCACGTTCTTGGAGGGGCCGGAACCGGACTTGGTATAGACCTCGATGTTCTTGTCCAGGTCTACCAGGTACTGGATGCCCGCGTCGTGGCCCTTCTTCTGGATCATGGTGTTGATAACCAGCTTGGCGGTGCCGGCGGTGTTGTAGTTGGACAGCCAGATCAGGCCCTTATACTCGGGCTTGAGCAGGTCATCCCAGTCCTGAGGGGCCTCCAGGCCCATCCGGTCCAGCTCGTCCTTGTTGACCATAAAGCCCAGGATGCCGGTGTAGATGCCGTGCCACATGTTGTCAGCGTGCTTGTACACGTCCTTGGTGATGTGGGAGGCGTTGATGGCCGCGTAGGGCTCCAGCAGGTCCTCGGCCGCTACCACATTGTAGGGGTCGGTGGTGCCGCCGAACCAGACGTCGGCGGAGGGGTTGCCATTCTCCTCCTCAATCTTGGCCTGGACCTCGCCGGTGGACAGGCGCTGATAGGTGGTCTTGATGCCGTAGAGCTCCTGGAAGTGCTCGCAGGCGGCGGAGAGGTACTCCTCCTCGCAGGAGCCGTAGACCACCAGCTCGCCCTCGGCCTTGGCGGCCTCGATCAGCTTGGCCATGGGGTCGTCAGCGGGGGTGCTGACGTTGCCCTGAGAGCTGCCGGACTGGCTGCCGGGGGTGGACTGCTGTCCGCCCTGGGACTTGTCGCCGCCACCGCCGCAGGCGGCCAGGGACAGGACCATGGCGGAAGCCAGCAGCATGGATAAAAGTTTCTTCACGTTTCATTCCTCCATTTCTGATTTTGTCCCACGGCGGAGATGCTTGTCTCCGTCTCAAAGGACAACACTATTTTAAAACTTTAGAGAGAAAAAGTCAATATATCCAAAATATTTTTTACTAGGCAAAAGAAACTGGGTATTTTGTCAAAAAAGATGCAAAATTCGCTTGGCTTTATGGAAAAACAGGGCAGATAAGAAGGTGATATGGAAAAATATTAGTTACACACTCCTCATGGTTTTTTATGTCCTATGCATTTTACCGTCCGCTGAAATGTCCTATTTTAGATATTTCTTTAATCCGAAAGTGACTGCCTGAATATCAATCGGTTTTGCCAAGTGGTCATTCATACCACATGCCAGGCACCTTTGAATGTCCTCTGAAAACGCGTCGGCAGTCATGGCAATAATAGGAATATCTGAATCCGCCCGTTCCAATCCGCGGATGACTGCGGTGGCTTCATAGCCGTCCATAACTGGCATCCGCACATCCATAATAATCGCGTCATAGTATCCGACCGGGGATTTTTTGAATTTCTCCACACAAATTTCCCCGTTTTCAGCCCAGTCCAATTCCAATTCAAGGATGGAGAGCAGCTCTCTTGCCACTTCCCAGTTAAGCTCATTGTCCTCTGCCAATAAGATGTGTTTTCCTTTCAGTACCACATCGCCTGATCTTTCTGCGCCGGAGCCCCCGCCTGTTACCTGAGATACCGCATGGTCGGGCACAGCCGCCTTTTCCAGGTCGAGCACAACATGGAACTCGCTGCCCTTGCCCTGTTCGCTGCGGACAGAGATCGTTCCGTCCATGGCATCCACAATATATTTGGTAATCGCCATGCCCAGCCCGGAACCCTCGGTCTTCCGAACCCGGGTATTGTCCTCCCGGCTGAAGGACTCAAATATTACTGCCTGATACTCTTTTGACATGCCGATACCTGTGTCGCTCACCAGGAAATGGGTACGGACCCGGGAGGTGTCCTCCGGCAGCGTTTCCTGATACACGGTCATCTGAACAGACCCCTTTTCCGGGGTGAATTTAACGGCATTCCCCAGAAGATTAATCAATACCTGATTCAGCCGCACACCGTCGCAATACACGTTTTCCGAAAGAATCTCCTGGGCAACCGCGTTGAACTGTTGATTTTTTGCCTCAACCTGAGGCTGTATGATATTAACGATGCTGTCCATCGTCTCCTTCAGGGATATTGGCTCCGCATTCAGCGTCATTTTGCCGCTTTCGATCTTGGATATATCCAGCACGTCGTTAATAAGCCCCAGCAAATGTTTGCTGGACAGTGCAATCTTACCCAGATAATCCTGAACCTGCTCGAAATTGTCTGCATTGTCCAAAGCCAACGAGGTCATGCCGATAATGGCGTTCATGGGAGTGCGGATATCGTGGCTCATACTGGACAGGAATTCCTGTTTTGCCGTGTTGGCCTGTTCCGCCTCTTTCCGTGCCTGCTCCGCAGATTTCCGGGCTGAGTCCATCTCCTCGTTCATGCGCTTCAGTTCAGATACCTGGCCCCTGAACAGCTTTAAGTACTGGAAAAGTATAATGAGAAGCATAGCGATCACCGCAAAGGAAGCTGCGTAGACTGCGGTAAGCCATCGGCTTTCCATGCTGGAGATGGCATTATCCAGCCCCTCGAAGGGAAGGACCGTCACCAAATACCACTCGCAGTAAGGAAGATTGGTGCAGTATATGTGGCGGCGTGATCCGCCGTTTTTTATAATGGCGGAATAATCTTCACCGGTGTTTATGGCAGACTTCAGCTGTTCGATGCAGGCCTTCACCTCTGCATCCTGTTCGTCAAAGATATTGGCAAGCCTGTCAAAATAGTTTTTGTAGGCATCTCCTTCGTTCCCGACAACATAGCTGCCGTCTTTCCGAATGACAAAGGAGTAACTCAGCGACTTGTCCGAATCCAGGAATAGGACCTCGCCCATATATTTGGTGGAGAGTCCCACTACAAGCGCAAGGCTGCTGCCGCCGTCGGACATGGGGTATTCACAGGGAACGCCGAACAAAATCACACCATCTCCGTCCATTCCTGTGGCGGAGACCGCTTTGCGTTCTCCTTTTTGCAGGCTCTCCAAAAAGGGCTCAGGGCGATTGAGCGCCACAGGATCGCCGAAAATCATCTCAATGTCACCGTCGGATGAATACAGGGCAGCGCACAAAAAATGCCTTGCCCTTGCGCCGTATTCGATCTCTTCCCTTGTTCCGTAACCGGAATCCTTATCCCCTGCCGCGATGTGCGCGATGGACTCCACCATGGTCAGGCGGAGCTCAATGATGGTCTCGAAGTGCAGCGACACCTGCTCGTTCATTCCTGCCATATAGGCGGTGCCAATCTCTTCAATTGTATTTTCGCTCATATTGTGAATGGAGACTCCAAGGAAGGAAAACACAAAAACAGTGAGACAAACCATCACCGCGATACTAATTCTCAAAGGATGCGGCAAAGTCTTATTTTTCATACTTTTTCCATCTCCACAGCTTTCAGCATTCAAATTTTCCAGCCGTCATATGCTTCCGGCTCTGTTACGCTCTCAACTGGCTCATAATCCGGAACATTTTGCGGATGTCCACCGGCTTTGCCAGATGTTCGTTCATCCCCGCATCCTTTGCCAAGGCTACATCCTCTTCAAAGGCGTTGGCCGACAGCGCGATAATGGGTACCGTAACGGCGTCCGGCCGCTCCAGACTGCGGATAACCCGGGCTGCCTCGTATCCGCTCATAACCGGCATCATCAAATCCATCAGGATACAGTCAAACGTTCCTGGAGGGGATGCTTCAAACGCATCCACAGCGGCTTTTCCGTCATGTGCGGTTGCAACCTCCGCGCCCGCTTCCTTGAGAATATACTCTACAATTTCGCAGTTGAGCTCATTGTCCTCCACAAGAAGAACCTGCATCCCGGAGACATCATCCTGCGTATCACATTCTTTCTCTGTGGGCTTTTCGCGCCGCGTCTCGTCGGCGCGGATGGGCAGAGTGATTTGTACCACGCTCCCCTTGCCAAGCAGACTGTCTACCGCAACAGTCCCTTTCATCTGATCCACCAGTTTTTTTACGATGGACATACCCAGCCCAACACCATTATAATTGGTCCTTGCGTCCTGATGCTCCTGGGTAAAGGGCTCAAAAATATGCTCCCTAAAGTCCTCGCCAATGCCGATTCCTGTGTCTTCAATCACAAAACGGCAGTTTACAGTTCCCGCATGGAAGGCGGTTTCCTCCGCCCGGATAAATACAGAGCCATGGGGCCGGTTATACTTGAGCGCGTTGTCGATAACGCTCATCAGAATCTGTTTGAAGTGAAGCGGATTGCCAATTACCCTTCTGTGCCGCAGGCCGGAGGTCTCCAGCTTCAGCAGGACGGACCGTTCCTCTGCCAGAGGGGACAAGACCGTGATGCACTCTTCCAGCACGGCACAAAGGTCAAAGGGCTCTTCCACCGCCGCTGGCCAGCCGTTCTCCAGTCTGCTTACTTGAAGAACATCGTTCACCAGAGACAGCAAATGCTCTGCCGACACGCGGATCTTTTTCCAGCAATCCCTCTGCCGCTCCGGGTCATCCAGGCTCTTTTCCAGAATGGTCAGCATCCCCAGAATTCCGTTGATGGGTGTGCGGAGATCGTGAGACATATGGGCGAGGAATTCACTTTTTGCCGAATTTGCCTGTCTCACCCGTTCCAGAAGCTCCATGATGGACTGTTCCTGTTTTTTCCTGGTCATCATGGTCTCTGTGATGTCCTGATGGTATCCGTTCAGGCAGGCGCCCGGCTTTTTGAATGTCCTGTCCGGCACGCCGCCGCAGCGGACATAAATTTTACCCAGCTCAGGATGGTTCCAGGGGTAGATTACTTCGGCCCGTCCGGCCCTCAATATTTCCTGGACCGCTTCCTGGGCCATCTGCAAATAGTCCGGATCAATGCGCTCAAACCAGTGCTTGTAGCACTCCTCCGGCCCAATGTTATCCGGTACGCCCAGCAGAATCCGCATGGTTCGGTCTGCGTACATCCTGGGCTGGCAGCCCTCCTCCAGTTCAATGGTCCAGATGCCGGTTCTGGCGCCCTCCAGAATGTCCTCCAGGCTTCGCCTTCCCTCCAGATAGCTCCTTTTTTGCAGCTCCCGGAACAGATTGCGCCGCTTCAGGGAGGACACAATAAAGTATGCTGCCGTCTGTAGTATATTTGACGCATATTCCAGTGACTTTATAGGGGGATTGTCCACGCCATAAAAACCGATGATCTGTTTTCCGTCATACAGGGGGACCACCACAAGGGAATGGATGCCTTGCCGCTTCAGGTTCTCATATTGAAGCGGGTCCGACTTGCGGATATCCTCCACGCTCTCAATAACAATATGTCCGCCGACACTGAAATTCCGATACCAGCTGGCACACACCTCCGGGGGGACATTTTGAAGGTTCTCCTGCTCCGGCTCCACGCCATCCGCCACCCACTCGTAGGTGTTGTCGTCGCCGCCGGACTCGTTTTGCTCAAAGATATAGGTCCGCTCCCCGTTCAGCGCCCTTCCCAGATACTTCAGCAGTACCTGGAGCGACTGGTCCGGGGTTTCCTCCAGCAGAGCGACACGAAGCCCCTCGTTGATGATGGTCTCCAGATTTTGAACGCTCTGTATACCACTGTGCTGTTCGTGGGCTTTAATGAACGAAGTGTCTCCTTCGGTCAGTAAGACTTCCCCTGCGTAATCCATATGCCTGTCCTCCGTTTTCTTCTTACAGCGTGGCTGCAAAAGTCAGAAAATCCCTGTCATAATACCATATGGGTTTCACTGCGTCAATGATAAGAAATAAAAATCCAGGTACAGCAGCGCAAATAAAAAAGTACTTTTCATAGCAGGGAATCTATGCTATAGTAATCCTAAAGTCTATCGACCACCGGTTCAGTACAGCGCATTATTTTTGACTGATGGAGCGAGCGGCTTTTCTTGTAGTCTATTGACAAAAATTAGCCAGAAAAGGAGCGACAGGAACGTGACGGGAAAGCAAGCGTTCTCCCTCGCCGGGCGGGGAAAAAAACGGAGCCTGAACGGGCGGATATTGCGCAATACTACACTTAACATTCTGATTTTGGTGGTCATATGCTGCGTAATTATGGCCATGTCCCTGCAGTCATTGGCCAACAGTATATTGTTGGACAGCCTTCAGCCCATGGCCCGGCAGTCGGCCAAGACGGTGGAGGCCAACATCCATATGCTGGCCGACCGCATGATGACCCTGGCCAACGACCACGCGATGGAGACGGTGATGACCGCCGGCCCGGATGGGGAGGAGCCCCGTCCGAACGCCGCCGCAACCAGGGCAAACCGCAGCGATGTTTTAAAGGAAGCGGCGGAGACCTACGAATTTTATACTGTCGCCCTGTATGACCTGGATGGGTGGCTGGTACAGGGAATCGACGGCGCACCGGAACAGCTGGAGGGCAGTTTTTTCACCCTTTTGAAGGAGACAGATAACCTGACGCTTGACTCCTCTACAATTTTCCAGGGCAAGCTGGGTATTGTGATGGGGATGCCGGTGAAGGAAAACGGCGAGACCGCTCTCTACTTGATGGGTGTCTATAAATATGACCTGCTGAACGATGTCATCAGCAGTATCAATCTGGGCAGGAGCGGCATGGCCTACATGGTGAACCGGGAGGGTGTCGTTACCGGCCATCCCAGCCAATCCCTTGTTCTGAATCAGAGTACGCTGGGCCAGCTCAGCGGCGGCAGCGGAGACGCGGCGAAACGGATCACCACCGATGAAACGGGAGCGATGGAGTATACCGTCGATGGGAAGAAGATGCTGGTGGCCTTCTCTCCCGTCCGGGGGACCCAGTGGTCGCTGGTCATCCAGATCCCCAAGTCGGATTACAGCCACTTTATCAACGGAGCCATGCTGATCTCCATCTTTGCCACTCTGGCGGGCCTTACGGTCTCTGTCCTGCTGATTCTGCGGTTTGCCCGCTCCATCTCCCGCCCGGTGAAGCGGGTAACGGACCGGATGGTGGCCCTCTCTAACGGCGACCTGCACACAGAGGTGCTTCCCGTCAGTACCGGAGATGAGCTGGAGGTTATGACACAGACTTTGGACGATACGCTGGAGAGCATAAACCGGTACATATCTGATATTCAGCAGGTATTGACCCGCGTTGCGGAGGGTGATCTGCGTACCGGTCCCCAGGTTGACTACAAGGGGGATTTTGAGCTGATCCGGGGCAGCCTGCACACAATTACCCAGTCTATGAACGAAACCCTCCTTGGGTTCCGGGCCGCGGCGAACCGGCTTACCGCGATGGCAGAGCAGCTGAGCGGCCAGGCCGCTCAGCTGCACCAGGCGTCTATGGAGCAGAACCAGTCTGCCGAGGAACTGGTTCACGAGGTAACCCATGTAAAGGACCGGTTGGCCGATGTTGCGGACAGCAGCGATCAAACCCGTTCTCAGACTGAGGAAATCGCCCGTCGCATTCAAAATGCCAATGCGCAGATGGCCGCCCTGTCCTCTGCTATGGATGACATCAGCGCCAACGCGCAGCAGATTACCAAGATTGCAAAGGATATTGGGGATATCGCCTTCCAGACCAACATCCTCTCCCTCAACGCCTCTGTGGAGGCGGCCCGGGCCGGAGCGGCCGGAAAGGGCTTTGCCGTTGTGGCCAATGAGGTAAAGCAGCTGGCGGCAAAAAGCGCCGAGGCCGCACAGAGCGCAACTGAGATGGTCAATAACACTAAGACGATCATTCAGACAGGCGTGGTGCTGACAGCGGATACCGCCGATTCCCTCCAGGCGATTTCCGATGTCTCCACACAGATCAGCGCAATCTCGGATCAGCTGGCGGCGGCAGTGCAGGGACAGGGGCTCGCCTTAACTGTGATGGAGGAGCGGATTGCCGCGATCTCTTCCGTTGCAGACCGCAACCTGCAAAACGCGGGGGAGACGGAGCAGTCCAGCGGCTCTCTGGCCAAAGAGGCCGAGACGCTGCAAGCCCAGGTGAAGAAATTTATATTAAAGGAGAAGTGCAGCAGATGAAACGGATTTGTGCTATACTTTTAAGCCTGCTGCTGATGGCATCGCTGCTGACAGCCTGCGGAGATCAGAAGGGGCTTCAGGATGGATATTATACGGCCCAGGCGAAAGAATTCAGCCACGGCTGGAAGGAGTACATTACCATCCTGGTAAAAGGCGGAAATATTATCTCTGTAGAGTATAACGCGGAGAACGCCAGCGGATTTATCAAGAGCTGGGATAACGCATATATGCAGACCATGCTTCATGTCCAAGGGACCTATCCCAATGAATACACCAGATATTACGCAGGCCAGCTCCTGGAGGGACAGGGCGAGGGCAGCGTTGACGCCCTCGCCGGGGCGTCGTCCTCACATGTCTCTTTTCAGATACTGGCCCAGGCTGTGCTGGAGCAGGCCCGGAAGGGAGATTCCAGTATTGTGTTTGTAGATACGGAGCACTGAGAGCAAAAGCCACCCTGTGATGAACTGCCCCGGCTGGTTGGCGGGAAGTCTTCACATGGCGGGGAATCGGTGTCAACAGCCCAGACAACTGCATAAGCTGGTTACGAGAGGGGAACGCAGGTTCCCCTCCCGGCTATTTCTGCGGGGTGAATTGATTTCACCCTGAGAAGGGAACTATGCCATGCTCTATTATTTAATTGTGTGCCGTTCACTGACCTATGCCCAGCGTACCGCTGCGGCGCTGGAGCGGGCGGGAATCACAGCCCGGGTGCTGCGCTCCCCAAAGAGCATCTCCGGCGAGGGGTGCAGCCACTCGGTAAAAATATCCCAGCGGAACCTCCCCGATTCTTTGCGGATTTTGCAGCGGGTAGGGCTTACCCCCAAGCGGGTTTATATCACCGCCGGGGATGGCAGCTACCAGGAGGTGGCCCTATGATTTATCTGGACAGCGCTGCCACCACTATGCAGAAGCCGGCTGCGGTGGCCACTGCCGCTGCCTGGGCCATCAACCATCTGGCCAGTCCCGGACGCGGAGGGCATTGGCCCGCCATGGCTTCGGCGGAGAAGGCCTTTGCCTGCCGTGAGACGGCGGCCCAGCTGTTTCATGTGAAGGACCCGGAGCGGGTGGTATTTACCTTCAACGCCACCCACGGACTGAATATTGCCATCAAGACCCTGGCCAGGCCGGGCAGCCGGGTGGTGATCTCCGGCTATGAGCACAACGCCGTCACCCGGCCCCTTCACGCTCTGAAGGTGGATATCCGGGTGGCCCGTGGGGCTCTCTTTGACCAGAAGGCGGTGCTGGCGGCCTTCCGCCGGGAGCTGGACAAGGGGGCTGACCTGGCAGTGTGCACCCATGTGTCCAATGTCTTCGGATTTGTCCTGCCCATTGAGGGCATCGCCGCGCTGTGCCGGGTGCGGGGCATTCCGCTGATTATCGACGCCTCCCAGTCGGCGGGCTGTGTGCCTGTAGACTTCACCGGGCTGGGAGCGGCCTTCATCGCTATGCCGGGCCACAAGGGACTGTACGGCCCACAGGGAACCGGTCTGCTGCTGTGCGGTGTTGACCCGGCTCCTTTGCTGGAAGGGGGGACCGGCAGCGAGTCCAGGCAGCAGGCTATGCCCGATTTCCTTCCTGACCGGCTGGAGGCGGGTACCCACAACGTTACTGGCATCGCCGGCCTGCTGGAGGGCCTGCGGTTTGTAAACAACATGGGAGTGGAGAATATCGCCGCCCAGGAGACCAAGCTTATCCAGAACATGGGAAAGGGGCTTCGAGGTATACCCGGTATAACAGTTTTCCAGGCAGAGGATCCGGATGTTCAGACAGGAGTGCTCTCCTTCTGTATAAAAGGGCGGGACTGCGAGGAGGTGGGGGAGATTCTGGGCAGCCGGGGAGTGGCCCTCCGGGCTGGGCTCCACTGCGCGCCCCTTGCCCACGAGACGGTGGGCACCCTGGAAACGGGCACCCTGCGTGCCAGCGTCTCTGCCTTTAATACAGGTCAGGAGATTGACAGATTCCTCCAGATTGTTCAGGAGCTCTGTGCGGCAAAAGGCTGAATTGATTGTCCCGGAAGGGGTGGCGTTCTGTCTCTCCCTTTCGGGCATTTTTTGCGGGGAAAGTATTCATAAAATTTTCATGTTGGAATTTGCCTTTTCGGTTGCCAAACCGCTGGAAATATCGTATAATACCATGATGAAGTATTTTGCGCTGTATTGAAAGAAGACGAGGTGGGTGCTGTGGCAGAGCTATTTCACAATCTGCAAATATTTTTACAGTCCAATTTTCCCCTGCTTCAGATTCAGCTGACAGATATTTTGGACATCGCGATTTTATCCTTTATTATCTATAAGCTATTGTGGATGCTGCGCAAGACCAGCTCAGGCCGCCTGATGTGGGGCGTTCTGATTTTGATGGCGGCTATGTTTGTCTCATCCAAGGTCCTGTTCCTGACGGCTACCAGCTGGCTGCTGGACAAGGTGGTGCAGTGGGGACTTTTAGTGCTGGTGGTCCTCTTTCAGCCGGAGATCCGCCGCTTTTTGGAGCGGATGGGCAGCGGCCGTCTGGGCTTTGTCTTTGCGTCCGGCAAGGAGGCGGGGCAGGAGGTGGAGACCGCCATTACTCAGACCACCGAGGCATATACCGACCTGTCCCGGGATAAGGTGGGAGCCCTGATGGTCTTTGAACGGCAGAACCTTCTGGACGACGTCATCAAAACGGGTACCGCCCTGGACTGTGGGGTGTCCAGCGAGCTTTTGAAGAACATATTTTGGAACAAGGCCCCACTTCACGACGGGGCGGTCATTGTCCGGGACGGCCGAATCGTGGGGGCGGGCTGTATGCTCCCCCTGTCGGGCAACGTGAACCTGAGCCGGGATCTGGGTATGCGCCATCGTGCGGGCATCGGCATGAGCGAGCACTCCGACGCGGTGGTGGTCATCGTTTCGGAGGAGACGGGCTCCATCTCTGCCGCGGTAGGCGGGATGCTCAAACGGCATTTGGCTCCTGAGACGCTGGAGCGGCTGCTGCGCAACGAGCTGCTCAACGACAAACAGGAGGAGAAGAAGGGCGGGCAGTTCCCGCTGGTGGGTCTGCTTCTGGGCCAGAACAGGAAGGAAGAGGGTGACCAGCTATGATGGTGCGGCTGAGAGAGAGCCGATGGGTGTATATTCTGCTGTCCATCCTGCTGGCGATTGTCTTTTGGGCCTATATCCGGGCGGCGGTGGACCCAAACGGCACCGCTACAATCCATAATGTGCGGGTGGAGACCACAGGAAACAACGTTCTGACCAGCCAGGGTCTGGCTGTTTCTGAAATATCTCCCCAGGTAGTGGAGCTCCAGGTGGAGGGGCCCAACAGTGCCCGTACCAATCTGATTCGAAACCGAAGCGGACTGTATGTGCGGGTGGATGTCTCCAGCTGTGTGGAGGGGGAGAACACCCTGCGCTGGCGGGAGGTATGGCCGGAGAACATCAATTATGATGACCTGACCGCTCAAAGGTCCACTGTCACCGTAAAAGTGGAAAAGCTGTATACCAAGTCCTTTGATGTCCAGTTTCAGCTGGAGGGCAGGGTGGCCGAGGGTTATCAGATGGGTACCATAGCCATTGAGCCGGAGCAGGTGGTGGTCAGCGGCCCTGTGGAACAGGTCAACCAAGTGGATAAAGTGGTGGCCATTCTCAAGGCCGAGGAGCTGAGCGAGCGCTTTGCCGGTGACCTGCCGCTGACCCCCCTGGACAAGCAGGGCAAGCCCCTGAACGATCTGGAGCTTACCCTCAGCGCCGAGACGGCCTATGTGGTGGTGCCGGTGGTGATGATGAAGGAAGTGCCCCTCACCGTCAACCTTCTGCCCGGCGGCGGCGCCACCGAAGATGACGCCGTGCGGGACATTGATCCCCCGACCATTGTGGTCTCCGGCTCCGAGGCCGACCTGGAGGGTCTGGAGGAGATATCGCTGGGCTCTATTAATCTATCCGATGTGGTGGGCACCAATTCCTTTACCCGGCCCATCACCCTGGATCCCAGCCTGACCAATGAGAGCGGCCTGACCACGGCCACTGTCAAGGTGACAGTGGAGGGTCTGGACACCGAGGTCTTTGTTGTGTCCAATATCCGCACCACCAACAAGCCAGACGGCTACACCGTAGATGTGGTGACCCAGAGCGTTCTGATAACGGTCCGGGGGCCGGCGGAGGAGCTGGCGAACATTGACGCCAGCCAGATACGCGTTGTGGCCAACCTGTCCGATGTGACTACCGAGGGGACCCAGCAGGTGCGCGCCCATGTCTATCTGGACGGTACCAGCACAGTGGGCGTGATTGGAGAATACAGCATTTCGGTTAATATCAGCAGATAAGCGGGGAATATTATGGTTCAAAACGCGATTGTAAAGAAAATTGTCCGGGAGGGAGTGGCCGAGGTGTCCCTCCTGCGGCAGATGGAGTGCGGCTTGCACTGCGACGGGGCCTGCGCCGGCTGCTCGGCCAAGCCGCCCCAGGAGATACTGGCCCTGGCCACCAACGGCATCGGGGCCAAACCCGGCGACTTTGTGGAGGTGGAGCCCTCCGACGGACACAACATCAGCCCCTCGGTGGCGGTGTTCCTCCTGCCCTGTGTGGGGCTGGGGGTGGGCTACGCCCTGGGGACGAATCTGCTCCATCTCAGTGAGCTGACCGCCATGGTAACAGCCCTTCTGGGGCTGGCTGCCGGCTTTATCCCCGCCTTCCTCATGAACCGGGCCATCACCCGGAGCGCCGCCCCGGAGTTTGCCATCCTGAAGCAGCTGCGGCGGGGGTAAGGGATGTTCGGCTATGTGCGCCCCTTCCGGCCGGAGCTGAAATGTAAGGATTTTGACCTGTACCGGGCGACCTACTGCGGCCTGTGCCGCTGTCTCCGGCGGCGGTATGGCCTGATTGCCCCCATGCTTCTCAACTTTGATTTTACCTTTCTCGCCCTGCTGCTGTGGGAGCCGGAGGAGGGTTTCACCCCCTGCCGGGGCCGGTGCCACGCCAACCCCCTGCGGAAGCTGCCCATGTGTCCCGACAGTCCCGCACTGGAGCTGGCCGCCGACGAGAGCGTGATCCTGGCCTGGTGGAAGCTGCGGGACGGGGTGCAGGACGAGGGCCCGATAAAGGGCCTGCCCGCCCGGGCGCTGTCCCTGCTGCTGCGGCCCGCCTATCGGAAGGCCGCCCGGCGCTGCCCCACCTTTGACGGGACGGTGCGGGACTGCCTGGCCGAGCTGTCCGCTCTGGAGCGGGAGGGCTGTCCCTCGCTGGACCGGACGGCGGACACCTTTGCCAGGCTGCTCCAGTCGGCCGCCCCCCGGGAGGGGGAGCGGGGGCGGGTGCTGGCCCAGCTGCTGTATCACCTGGGCCGGTGGATTTACCTGGCCGACGCCCGGGACGATCTGGAGGAGGACAGGCAGTCCGGCCGGTACAACCCGGTGGCCGCCCGCTACGGCCCGGCTGGGGACGACGGGGCCCTGCGGCTGACCATGGACAACTCCCTGGCCCAGATGGGAGCCGCCCTCCAGCTGGGGGACTTCGGCTGCCGGACGGCTCTGCTGGAAAATATTGTGTATCTCGGTCTCCCTCTGGTGGAGAGGGCCGTGTTTGATGGGACCTGGTACCACATAAAAAAACAAAAGATATGGAGAAACGACACATGAGAGACCCATACAGCGTTTTAGGCGTGAGTCAGAACGCCAGCGACGACGAGGTGAAGAAGGCTTACCGGGAGCTGGCCCGAAAATATCACCCCGACAACTATCAGAATAACCCCCTGGCCGACCTGGCCGAGGAGAAGATGAAGGAGATCAACGAGGCCTACGACACCATCACCAAGCAGCGGTCGGGGGGCTATTCGGGGAGTTCCCCGGGGAGTTATGGAGGCTACCAGCAGAGGAGCTACTCCTCCGGCGACCCCGTCTATGCCAACATCCGCAATCTGATCAACATGGGCGACCTGAACCAGGCGGAGCAGCTGCTCTACGAGGTGGGCCAGAAAAACGGGGAGTGGTACTTCCTGTCGGGCAGTATCGCCTATCGGAAGGGCTGGATGGACGAGGCCATGCAGAACTATGTCCGGGCTGTACAGATGGAGCCCAACAACATGGAGTACCGCCAGGCCCTGTCCGTGATGCAGCGGGGGACCATGGGCGGCTACCGTCCCGCGGGCTATTCCACAGGGATGGACGCGATGGACTGTTGTACCACCATGATGTGCCTTAACTGCCTGTGTGGGGGAGGCCGCTGCTGAATGAACAGGCCGGAACGAAAGCGGAGCGCCGGTACGGCGCTGAGCGGCGTGATGGCTGCGGGCAGTCTGGCAGTACTGTGGCTGGCCTGTGTGGCCCCTTCCGGGCGGATTGGCCTTACCGCTGCCGCCGGGCTGTTTCCTGTGGCCGTCACCCTGTATGCCGGCCGGGCCGCGGGCTATCTGTGTTGGGCGGCGGCAGCCCTGTTGGGGCTTGTGCTGCTGCCGGACAAGGGGGTTGCCCTGCTGTTTTTGGCCTTTCTGGGCCTGTATCCGGTGGTGAAGGGCCGCATTGAGACGATTGGCCATATGGCGGTGGAATGGGGACTAAAGCTGTCCTGGTTCAACCTGACCCTGACCCTGTTCTGGTTTATCCTTCAGGAGCTGTTTCTCCCGGAGACTCCCGGATGGCTGGCCGAAAACACGCTGCTGGTTTATCTGGGGGGCAGCTTGATTTTTATCGTCTACGACATTGGATTATCCCGACTTATTACCCTTTTGCGCGCCCGTCTGTTCCGCGCAGGAGGACATTAAGGAGAGTGACAGACTTTGATTAAAAGCATGACCGGGTATGGCCGGGCCGAGGAGAATTTCAATGGCTGTACCATCACTGTGGAACTGCGCTCCGTCAACAATCGCTATCTGGACTGCAATGTGCGTATCCCCAGGCTGTACCTCTTTGCTGAAGACGCCATTAAAACCCGGGTACAGGGGACCATCTCCCGGGGAAAGGTAGATGTATTCGTCACTATGGACAGCGCCGGGGCGGAAAAGGTACAGGTGTCCGTCAACAAGCCGGTGGCCGACGGCTACTACGCCGCGTTGAAGCAGTTGTCGAAGGACTATGGCCTGTCCGGAGAGATTTCGGTCTCTTTGCTGTCCCGATTCCCGGAGGTGCTGCTGGCCGAGAAGGCGGAGGAGGACGTAGAGGAGATGGCCGGAGACGTCTGTTCCGTGCTGGACCGGGCGCTGGCCGACTTTGATCAGATGCGCACCCGGGAGGGGGAACGGCTGCGGGAGGATATCCTGTCCCGGACTGCGGCCATTGAGGAGAAGGTGACTCTGGTAGAGCAGCGCTCCCCGCAGACAGTGGCGGAGTACCGTGCCAAGCTGGAGACCCGGATGAATGAGGTGTTGTCCAACACCCAAATAGACCCGGCCCGCATTCTTACCGAAGCGGCCATCTTTGCCGACAAGGTGGCGGTGGACGAGGAGACCGTCCGCCTGCGCAGTCACATCGGTCAGCTTCGGGAGATGCTCTCCAGGGGCGGGGCCACCGGCAGGAAACTGGATTTCCTCATTCAGGAGTTCAACCGGGAGGCCAACACTATTGGCTCCAAGTGCAGCGATATTGAGATTTCCGCCCAGGTAGTGGACATTAAGGCAGAGATTGAGAAGATTCGGGAGCAGGTGCAGAATATTGAGTAAGGGGGGACCCCTTTGAAGCTCATCAACATCGGTTTTGGCAGCCTGATATCCGCCCACAGGCTGGTGGCGGTGGTCAGTCCGGAGTCCGCTCCCATCAAGCGTATGACCCAAGAGGCCCGGGAGCGGGGAATCCTCATTGATGCCACCTACGGCCGAAAAACCAAGGCGGTTTTGATTATGGACAACGACCACGTGGTGCTGTCAGCCCTTTCGACTGAGGCCATTGCCGGCCGCCTGGAGGGCGGGGAGCCGGACAGCGGAGAGGAGGAGTAACCGTGCAGCGAAAGAAGGATAAAGGTCAGCTGATTGTGCTGTCCGGGCCGTCGGGCGTGGGCAAGAGTACTGTCATCGCCGAGCTGCTCAGCCAGCGGGACAACATCTATTTCTCTGTGTCCTACACCACCCGGCAGCCCCGGGTGGGGGAGCAGGACGGGATAAATTACAACTTTGTGGACCGGGCGGAGTTTGAGCGGATGATTGCCGCCGGCGAGCTGCTGGAATACGCCGAGTATGTAAACAACTACTACGGAACATCTTTGAAGACCATCCAGGACAAGCTGAACAGCGGCGTCGATGTGCTGCTGGACATTGAGGTTCAGGGGGCGGCTAAGGTGCGGTCACGGTGTCCCGACGCCCTGTTTATTTTTATCATCCCTCCCTCCTTTGAGGAACTGTCACGCCGGCTCCACCGCCGGAATACCGACAGCGAGGATGTGATTGCCGGCCGGCTGGAGAAGGCCCGTGTGGAGTTTCGGGAAATTCCAAACTACGACTACCTGGTCATCAACGACAAGGTGTCCGGGGCCGTGGCAGAGATTGAGGCCGTCCTCACCGCTGCGGAGTGCCGGGTGAACAACCGGAAGTCTATTTTGACGCAGTTCGCGTAACAATAGAGATATGTCTTCCTCGGGAGAGGGGCGTTTGGGGAAAAATTTGAAAAGGAGTTTTTATTATGATGCTGTATCCTGCCATGAAGGACCTGCTGGAAAAGGTGCCCAGCCGCTACGAGCTGGTAAACGTGGTGGCCTGCAAGGCCCGCCGTATTGCCCGCGACGCCGAGATGGCCGGCGAACCCCTGGAGGAGAAGCCAGTGAGCATCGCCATCCAAGCGGTAGCCAACGGCGAGCTGGACAACAGGGCCGGAGAATTAGAGCGGCCGGAGGAATAACAGGGGGCGGCGCCCCCTGTTTTTACGGGAGGTGGCGGCCGTGTCAAAAAAAATAGCGAAGGTGGCCGTTGCCAGGGCGGTGTACGCCATTGATAAGCCCTATGATTACATGGTGCCTCGGGAGCTGGAGGAGCGGCTTCAGCCCGGAATGCGGGTGCTGGTGCCCTTCGCGGCGGGGAACCGGGGGTCGGACGGGCTGGTATTGTCGATTCGGGAGGCCCCGTCAGTTGGCGGGGCGCTGAAATCTATACAGGCGGCCTTGGATTCAGAGCCGGTATTGGATGAAAAAGGAATCCGGCTGGCGTTGTGGATGCGGGAGCGGTATTTCTGCACCGTCTATGACTGCGTGAAAGCCATGCTGCCAGCAGGGCTGTACTTCTCCCTCCGGGATCAGGTGGCCATCCGGCCAGGGGTGGACCGGGAGCGGGCCTACAATGCGGCGGAGGGCTCCGCTGCCGTCAGGCAGCTGCTGGACCTGCTGTGGAGTTGGGGCGGTAAGGGGGATATGGAGCAGATCCGTCTGGCCTTCGGGGCCAGAGACCCCAATCCCGCCATCCGCAGGCTGACCGAGTCCGGTGTGGCCGCCCTTGAGACCGGAGTCCAGCGGGCAGTTTCGGACAAGACAGAGAAGCTGGCAGTGCTGTCTGTTCCGGCAGAGGACGCCATGGCTATGGTGCGTCAGCGCCGCAAGGCTGCCCCTCTGCGCTATGCGGTGACCGAGCTGCTGTGTGCTTTGGGCGCCGCTTCCGCCAAGGACCTGTGCTATTTTACCGGGGCCTCCCCGGCTACCCTAAAATCTCTGGAGAAAAGCGGTATCTTGACGCTGGAGAAGCAGGAGGTGCTGCGCCGTACTCCCCTGGAGGGCGTGGCCCCGGCGGAGCCCCCGGTGCTCAATGAAGAGCAGCAGGCGGCCTTTGAGGGACTGGACGCCCTGGCCCGACAGGGCAGGGCCTCCGCCGCTCTCCTCTACGGGGTGACGGGCAGCGGCAAGACCCAGGTGTACATTCGGCTCATTCAGGAGACCCTGGCCCGGGGCCGCACCGCCCTGGTGCTGGTGCCCGAGATCGTCCTCACCCCCCAACTGCTGCGCATTTTTGCCGCCCACTTTGGAAAACAGGTGGCAGTGCTTCACAGCTCCCTCCGGGCGGGGGAGCGGTATGACGAGTGGAAGCGGGCCCGCCGGGGGGAAGCTCCGGTGGTGATTGGCACCCGCTCGGCCGTCTTTGCTCCCCTGGACAATCTGGGTCTCATCATTCTGGACGAGGAGCAGGAGGGCAGCTACAAATCGGAAAACGTCCCCCGCTACCACGCCCGGGATGTGGCCAAATACCGCTGTGTTCAGAATCGGGCACTGCTGGTGCTGGGTTCGGCCACCCCGTCGGTGGAGACCATGTATCAGGCAAAGGAGGGCCAGATCGGGCTGTTTCAGCTGAAAACACGCTACAACCGGAAGGCCCTGCCCCAGGTATTGGTGGTGGATTTGAAGGAGGAGCTGCGCCAAGGCAACGCCGGAGCGGTCAGCTCCGTTCTGGGGGAGGAGCTGGAGAAAAATTTCAAGCGGGAGGAGCAGTCTATCCTGTTCCTAAACCGCCGGGGGGCCAGCCGAATGGTGTCCTGCGGGGAGTGCGGGGAGGTGCCCGAGTGTCCCCGGTGCTCGGTAAAGCTGACCTACCACTCGGCCAACAACCGTCTCATGTGCCACCACTGCGGCCACTCCCAGCCCCTGCCCCCAGCGTGCCCCACCTGTGGCGGACTGCTCAATTTTGTGGGCACCGGAACCCAGCGGGTGGAGGAGGAGCTGCGGGACCTGTTTCCTTGGGCGGAGGTGCTGCGGATGGACACGGACACCGTTTCCGCCGCCCACCCCCACGAGGAGCTGCTGGACCGTTTCCGCAGAGAGCGTATCCCCGTGCTGGTGGGCACCCAGATGGTGGCCAAGGGCCTGGATTTTGAAAATGTCACCCTGGTGGGAGTGGTGGCCCCCGACCTGTCCCTCTATGTGGACGACTTCCGGGCGGGGGAGCGGACCTTTTCCCTCCTGACCCAGGTGGTGGGCCGGGCGGGCCGGGGGGAGAAGCAGGGCCGGGCGGTGATCCAGACCTTCACCCCCAAAAACGACGTGATCCGTTGCGCCGCCCTCCAGGACTACGACGGCTTCTATGCACGGGAGATTGAACTGCGCCGCCTGCGGAATGATCCGCCCTTTGCCCAGCACATAGTCATTACCGCTTCCGGGCTGGAGGAAGGTGCGGTCTTGCGGTGTTGTTCCCGCCTGCGCCGGACGCTGGAGCGGGATCTGCCCAAGCTGCCTGGTCCTTGGCAGCTGCTGGGTCCCGCACCCGCTGCTGTGGTCAAGGTAAATAATCGCTACCGCTACCGTCTCACCCTCACTGGCCAGCCGGACAAGGCGTTCCGTACCCTGCTGGCATATGTGCTTCAGGCGGCTCAGAAGGATAAAGAAAATAAAGGCGTCTGTGTCTATGCAGATGTAGACCCGTATAACAGCTAAAAATCGGACGATCCCAAAAGTCTCTCAGAGAGGGAGATTGAAAGAAAAAGCCCAAAGGAGAAGTAAGTATGGCAATCAGGACGATTTTGACCCAGGACGACCCCGCGCTGAATAAGGTGTGCCACCCTGTCACCCGTTTTGATGACAAGCTGGCTGACCTGCTGGACGATTTGAAGGAGACCCTGACCCAGGCCAACGGCATGGGGCTGGCGGCCCCTCAGGTGGGCATCCTCCGCCGGGCGGCCATTGTGCTGCTGGAGGACGAGAGCATGCTGGAGATGGTCAACCCGGAGATTCTGGACCAGCGGGGGGAGCAGCCCGGCTGGGAGGGCTGCCTGTCCCTGCCCGGCATGTGGGGCAATGTGATGCGGCCCGACTGGGTAAAGATCAGGGCCCAGGACCGGAACGGCCAGTGGTTTGAGATGGAGGGGACGGACATGACCGCCCGCTGCTTCTGCCACGAGATCAGCCATCTGGACGGCCACATGTACACCGAGCTCACCGAGCGCCTGTACACCGCCGAGGAGCTGGATGAGATTCTGGCCCAGGAGGGGGAGCAGGCGAACCATCCGAAGCGGGAGAGACGGGGAAGGAGAAGACGATGAGACTTGTCTTTATGGGCACCCCTGCCTTCGCTGTCCCCTCACTGGAGGGGCTGGCAGAGGCAGGACATCAGCTTGTGGGCGTGTTCAGCCAGCCGGATAAGCCGGTGGGCCGGCACCACAACAAGCTCCAGCCCACCCCGGTGAAGGAGCGGGCCCTGGCCCGCGGCATCCCCGTCTATCAGCCGGAGACTCTGCGGGACGGGACCGCCCTGTCCATTTTGCAGGAGCTGGCCCCGGAGCTGATTGTGGTGGCGGCCTACGGCCGCTTCCTCCCCGATGAGATTCTCGCCCTGCCCCCCAAGGGGTGCATTAACGTCCACTCCTCCCTCCTGCCCAAGTATCGGGGCTCCGCCCCCATCAACTGGGCCATCCTCAACGGGGAGCAGGTAACCGGTGTCACCATTCAGCGGATGGTCCGGGAAATGGACGCGGGGGACATCATCCTCCAACAGGCGGTCAAAATCGGGAAGACGGAGGACGCCGCCGCCCTCTATGACCGCCTGGCCCAGCTGGGGGGGGAGTTGGCGGTGGAGGCTGTGGCCCAAATTCAGGCCGGAACAGCTACCTACACCCCCCAGGACCACACCCAGGCCACCCAGGCCCCCATGCTCTCCAAGGCAATGTCCCCGGTGGACTGGACCCGGAGCGCACAGGAAATTTTCAACCAGATCCGGGGCCTGTACCCCTGGCCGGGGGCGTCTACCGACATCATCAGCGGTGAGCCGGTGAAGCTATGGAGGGCTCAGGTGGTGGAGAAACACACCGACGCCCTCCCCGGCACTGTAATTGCCGCCGATTGGGGGGGGATCGACGTGGCCTGCGGCGACGGCCAGGTCCTGCGCATTCTGGAGCTCCAGGCCCCGGGCAAAAAGAGAATGTCCGTTGCCGCCTACCTGGCAGGAAATCCGATTCAGGTGTGACGTGTATGATTTTACCGGCTATGACCGCGTTTTAAATGCTCCGTGGCTCATGGAACGGTTCCGGGACCGCTATGTGGACCGAAAACGGCTGCGACAGGTGGGGCTGATGTGGAACTCCCTTCTTCCACAGTACAAGCCCCGTTGTCTTCCCACGGAGGAGATCACGCAGCTGGGAATTCCCAGGGATAGAAAGGTGTTTTTCTATTCGGAGCGAATCCGTATGTTGTACTCCGCCAGCTTTGGTGCGGTGGTAGACTATGTAGCGCAACTGGAGCTCTGGGAGGATATCGACGCGTATCTGTTTGATGGGACTATGGATTGGGTAATAGCGGTTACCCATGAGGACGCAATTCTTTGTTTAGGGGTATAGAGGAAAAACGAAGTTTTTCCCAAAGTTCTTTTTGCTTCTTTTTCTTTCAAGAAAAAGAAGAAGAAAGGCTGGTGAGAAGGATGGACGCCCGTGAGGTATCGCTGCTGGCGCTGAACGACTGCCAGCGGCAGGGGGGATGGTCGGACGCCATTTTGAAAAAGCGGCTGGCCTCCGCCGGACTGGACAGCCGGGACGGGGCCCTGGCCACCCAGCTGTGCTTCGGCGTGCTGCAAAACCGGCTGCTGCTGGACTTCTATCTGTCCCACTTCTCCAATCTCCCCCTGAAACGGATGGAGGGCCGGGTGGTGGAGACCCTGCGGCTGGGGGCCTACCAGATGCTCTTTCTGGACAAGGTTCCCCACAGCGCGGCGGTGAACACCTCGGTGGAGCTGACCCGAAAGTACTGCAAAAACCCCCGGGCGGCGGGGATGGTCAACGGCATTTTGCGCAATCTGGAGCGGAACCTGGGCGGCCTGCCCACCGTCCCCCAGACCGACCCGGTGAGCTACCTGTCCACCCTCTATTCCCACCCGGAATGGCTGGTGAGGGAGTTCCTTACCGCCCTGGGCAGCGAGGAGACAGCCAGACTGCTGGCCGCCAACAACAGCCAGGCCCCCATCACCGCTATGGCCAACACCACCAAAACCACGGTGGGGGGGCTGGCCGAAGCGCTGGCGGGGGAGGGGGTCACAGCCCAGCCCCACCCCTGGCTGGCCGATTGCCTGATTCTGTCCAAAACGGGCAATCTGGAGCGGCTGGCTGCCTTCCGTGATGGCTTGTTTTATGTTCAGGACCCGGCCAGCAAGCTGGACGCCCTGGCGCTGGACCCCAAGCCGGACATGCGGGTGCTGGACTGCTGCGCCGCCCCCGGCGGCAAGAGCTTTGCCTGCGCCATCCAGATGGAGGGGAGGGGCAAGGTGATCTCCTGTGACCTCCACCCCCACAAGAAGAAGCTGATTCAGGCCGGGGCGGACCGCCTGGGCCTTGAAAATATTACCCCCATGACCGCCGACGGTAAGGCGTTCCGCCCCGAGTGGGAAAGCGCCTTTGACCGGGTGCTGGTGGACGCCCCCTGCTCCGGCCTGGGAGTTATCCGGAAGAAGCCGGATATCCGCTACAAGGACCCGGGGCCGTTGGCGGACCTGCCCCAGGTCCAGCGGGCCATTCTGGACAACGCCGCCCGGTATGTGAAACCCGGCGGGGTGCTGGTCTACTCCACCTGTACCCTCCTGCGCCGGGAGAATGAGGAGGTGGCCCTGGATTTTCTGGCGGGCCACCCGGACTTCAAGGCGGAGGGTTTCCGTTTACCCGAGTGTGTGGAGGATGGCCGGACAGGGTTGCTCACCCTCTGGCCCCACCGCCAGGGGACCGACGGATTCTTTATCTGCAAACTGCGCAAAGAGGGGTGAACCCTTTGGTTGACATAAAATCAATGACTCCCGAGGAACTGGCTGTCTGGCTGAAGGAGCTGGGTGAGCCCGCCTTCCGGGCCAAACAGATATTCAAGTGGCTGTATCGGGGCGTCACCTCCTTCGGGGAGATGACCGACCTGTCCAAGGCCCTGCGGCAGAAGCTGGAGGAGACGGCACTCCTGACCCCGCCCACCGTGGCCCGGAAGCAGGAGTCGGCCCAGGACGGCACCATCAAATATCTGTGGCAGCTGGCCGACGGCAACTGCGTGGAGTCGGTGCTGATGCGCTACCAGCACGGTAATACGGTGTGTATCTCCTGCCAGGTGGGGTGCCGGATGGGGTGCGCTTTCTGCGCTTCTGCCATTGCGGGGAAGGTCCGGGACCTGACTCCCGCAGAAATGTTGGATCAGGTGCTTTTTACCCAAATTGACAGTGGAGCGCCTGTTTCCAACATCGTTTTGATGGGAATTGGGGAGCCATTGGACAATTTTGACACGGTTTTGCGCTTTTTGACCCTGGTAAACCACCCAGACGGGCTGAATATCGGGATGCGGCATATCTCCCTGTCCACCTGCGGTTTAGTGGACGGAATTGACAAACTGGCCCAGTATGGGTTACAATTAACGTTATCGGTTTCCCTCCATGCCCCGGATGATGAGACCCGGAGCAAAATTATGCCCGTCAACAGTCATGTGGGTGTGGAGAAATTGATGGAGACCTGCCGCCGGTACTTTGAGAGAACCGGGCGGCGCATCTCCTATGAATACGCCATGATCGACGGGGTGAACGATGCCGACTGGCAGGCCGACCTGTTGGCCAGACGGCTGAGGGGCGTTCCGGCCCATGTGAATCTCATTCCTCTCAATGAGGTGGAGGAAAGTCCGTTAAAGCCCAGCCGCCGAGTGGCGGCGTTCCAGAAGCGGCTGGAGGGGCATGGTGTGACCGTCACCGTCCGGCGGAAGCTGGGGGGCGACATTGATGCCTCCTGCGGCCAGCTGCGCCGCAAGGCGATGAATACGACAGAGCCGGGGAGCCGGCAGAAACGAGGTTGAGCGCTATGCAGGTATGGGGAATTACCGACCGCGGTGCGGTGCGGCAGCAGAATCAGGACGCATACGCGGCCCAGGTGCTGGAGGACGGCAGGGCGATTGCCCTGGTGTGCGACGGCATGGGTGGCGCCCGTGCGGGCAATGTAGCCAGCACCATAGCGGTAGAGCGGTTTATGGAGGAGTTTCTCAAGCCGGGCCAGAGCGGCGCTGTGGAGGAACGGATGGGCCATGCGGCCTCGGCGGCAAACCATGCGGTGTTTGATCGCTCCGTCCATGACGAGGCGTGTACCGGCATGGGAACCACTCTGGTGGCGGCGCTGGCCGGACCGTCAGAGGCGGTTATTCTTAACGAAGGGGACAGCCGGGCCTACCACATTAACGCTGAGGGGATTGTTTTGGTTACCCGGGACCACTCCCTGGTGGAGGACCTGGTGGAGCGGGGCGAACTGACCCGGGAACAGGCCCGCACACACCCCCATAAAAATCTCATCACCCGGGCCCTGGGGGCGGAGCCGATGCTCATGGCCGACTGCTTCCGCCAGCCGCTGGCTGAGGGGGACTACCTTCTGCTGTGCAGCGACGGGCTGAGCAATGTGGTCAACGAGCAGGAGATGCTCTACGAGGTTATCCACGGCGGCGAGGATTGCCAATGCTGCCAGCGGCTGCTGGATATTGCCCTGAGCCGGGGCGCGCCGGACAATGTGACGGTTGTACTGGTGAAACGCTAAGAATAGGAGGATATTTACCATGGATCCTTACATCGGTAAATTACTCGATAACCGATATGAGATATTGGAGCTTGTGGGAACGGGCGGCATGGCCAAGGTCTACAAGGCCAGAGACCACCGGCTGAACCGGCTGGTAGCCATCAAAATCCTGCGGGAGGAGCTGGCCCAGGACGCCGAATTCCGCCGCCGCTTCCATGATGAGTCCCAGGCCGTGGCTATGCTCTCTCACCCCAATATTGTGGCTGTGTATGACGTGAGCCGGTCCTCTGAGCTGGAGTACATTGTCATGGAGCTTATCGACGGCATTACCCTGAAGCAGTACATGCAGAGAAAGGGCAACAAGCTCAACTGGCGGGAAGCCCTCCACTTTATCACCCAGATTACCAAGGCCCTGGGACATGCCCACAGCCGGGGGATCATCCACCGGGATATTAAGCCACACAACATCATGGTGCTGCGGGACGGCAGCGTGAAGGTGGCCGACTTCGGCATTGCCCGGGTGGCGTCCGGCGGACACAGCACCCTGACCCAGGAGGCCCTGGGTTCGGTCCATTACATCTCCCCCGAGCAGGCCCGGGGCAGCCATATCGACAGCCGGTCCGACCTGTATTCCACCGGTGTGGTGCTCTACGAGATGATTACCGGCCGCCTGCCCTTTGAGGGAGACACCCCGGTGTCGGTGGCCATCCAGCATATCAATTCCATTCCCCTCTCTCCCCGGGAGCTGGACTCCACCATCCCCGAAGCCCTGGAGGCCATTACCATGAAGGCTATGGCCCCCAATCCGGACAACCGCTATCTGTCTGCCAACGAGATGCTGGCCGACTTGGAGGAGTTCCGCAAAAACCCCAGCATCAATTTTGACTACAGCGCTTCCGAGTTTGAGCCGGAGGGGGACCAGGAGGAGTATACCCAGGTTCGTCCCGTCCACCAGACCTCCGGCCGCTCCGTTCCCGAGCGCCGGTATGAGGACGAGGAGGACTATCCGTCCCCCCACCGCCGGGAGCGCCGCCGCTACGAGGACGAAGGGGACTACCCGCCCCAGCGCCGCCGCCGGTATGAGGACGACGAGGACTATCCCCGCCGCCGGGGGCCCATTTGGCCTGTGCTGCTGGCCGTGGCCGCTGTGCTGCTCTTTGTGGGGCTGACCTTCTCCTTCCTGTGGAAGACCATTTTTGCCGGGATGCTGGCCCCGCCGGAGACCCACACTGTTCCTGATCTGGTGGGTCAGGTCTATGAGGAGATCAAGGACGATACCGAGCTGCTGGCCGGGTTTACCCTCATCGAGGGGGACACCGTGGCCGACGACGCAGACCCCGGCACCATCATCGACCAGGAGCCCAAGGAGGGCAAAGAGGTAGGGGAGAACGTCACCGAAATTAAGGTGACCATTAGCGGCGGCCCGGAGACGGTAAAGATGATCCGTCTGGACGACATGGACTACCAGGCGGCTTCTACTGCCCTGCGGAATATTGGACTGAAGGCCGGCGTACCCTCCTATACAAACAGCGAGACTGTCGAGCAGGGCTTCATCATCTCCTACACCCCGCTGGAGGGGGTTGATGTGCCCCTGGGCACGGAGGTAGAGATTGTGGTGAGCAAGGGGCCGGCGGACCAGCCCTTCGACATGCCGAATCTGGAGGGCAAAACAGAGACAGAGGCCAGAAACGCTATCAAAATGCACAATCTGACCGTGGGTCAGTTCCTGCCCCAGCACGACGAAAATGTGGAGGAGGGCAAGGTGGTCAGCCAGTATCCCATAGCCGGCGCCCAGGTCACCGAGGGCACCGAGGTCAACGTGATTATCAGCAAGGGACCCGACCCCGCCAACAAGCCGCCGGAGCCCCCTGAGCCCCAGGAGGTGACCAAGATCGTCACGGTGTCTCTGGAGGGCTTTGAGGGCAGCGTTGCCGTACGGCTGCTCATGGACGGTGTGGAGGTGGGCAGCGCCGTGGCAGACGCCACTATGGACACCTCAGTGGAGGTCCAGGTCCGCGGAACAACGGGTTTGGGTATAAGAGAGCTGGCCGTCTATATCAACGGGGTAGCCAGCGGTACCATCCCCATTAACTTTGACGAATGAGTGAGGGCGTAATCCGAAAGGCCCTCAGCGGCTTCTACTATGTGGATGATGGGGAGCATGTGGTTGCCTGCCGGGCCAGGGGAAAGCACCGCCACGCAGGGCTTTCCCCCCTGGTGGGGGACCGGGTGCGGTTTACCCCCCTGGAAAACGGCGTCGGCGCTCTGGACGAGATACTCCCCCGAAAAAATGAGTTTTACCGTCCGGCGGTGGCCAACATCGACCTGCTGGTGGTAGTAGCTTCCCAGGCGGTGCCGGTGACCGACCCCTTTCTCATCGACCGGGTGGCCGCCATCGCCGCCGCCCGGGGCTGTGAGACCCTGGTGTGCGTCAACAAGTGCGACCTGGAATCTGGAGATGAGCTGGCCGCCATTTATGAAAAGGCGGGCTTTCCCACCCTGCGGGTGAGCGCGCAGACCGGCGAGGGACTGGAAGAGCTGCGTCAGGCCATCGCCGGAAGGGTGTGTGCCTTCACCGGCAACTCCGGGGTGGGCAAGTCCAGCATTTTAAATGCCCTGGAGCGGGACTTTGACCTGGCCACCGGCGAAATCAGCGACAAGCTGGGCCGGGGACGGCACACAACCCGCCATGTGGAGCTCTTCCGCCTGTCCTGCGGGGCGCTGGCGGCGGATACGCCAGGTTTTTCCTCCTTCGATGTGGACAAAATGGAGCTGGCCCGGAAGGAGGAACTGCAATACGCCTTCCGGGAGTTCTCGCCCTACCTGGGGGAATGCCGGTTTCAGGACTGTGCCCATGTGAAGGAGAAGGGCTGCGCCGTGCTGGCGGCGGTGAAGGCCGGGGAGATTGTTCCCAGTCGGCACCAGAGCTATGTCCGCCTGTATGAGCAGGCCAAGGCGATCCCAGACTGGGAAAGAAAAAGGAATGAATCGTTATGAATGAAATGATACTCCTCAAGCTGGGGGAGATGGTGCTCAAGGGCCTGAACCGCCGCAGCTTTGAGGATAAGCTTCAGGCCAACATCTACCGCCGGCTGAACAATCTAGGCCAGTTCCGGGTGTACACCCGCCAGTCCACTACCTATGTGGAGCCCATGACCGACGAGTGCGACATGGACGGGGCTTGGGAGACGCTGACCAGGGTGTTCGGTGTGGTGGGTCTCAGCCGGGCCAGGGCCTGTGAGAAGGATAAGGATGCCATTCTCGTTGCCGCCCGGGAGTATCTGGACGATAAGCTGTCCGCCGCCCGCACCTTCAAAGTGGAGACCAAGCGGGCGGACAAGACCTTTCCCATGACCTCCATCCAGCTCAGCCAGTATGTGGGCGGCGAGCTGGACGAGCTCTACCCTGATTTGAAGGTGGATGTCCACAACCCGGAGCTCACCGTCCATATTGAGATTCGGGACTACGCCGCCTTCGTTCACGCCGACCCGGAGCCGGGAGCGGGAGGGCTGCCGGTGGGCATCAACGGCCGGGCGGTGTCATTGCTGTCCGGGGGCATCGACTCCCCGGTGGCCTCCTGGATGATCGCCAAGCGGGGGGTGGCCCTGGAGATGGTCCACTTCTTCTCCTACCCCTACACCTCCAACGAGGCCAAGGAGAAGGTCATCGAGTTGGCCCGGCTGCTTACCCCCTGGTGCGGGCGGCTCACCGTCCATGTAGTCCCCTTTACCACCATCCAGGAGGAGCTGCGCCGGTCCGTCCCCCAGGAGCTGTTTACCCTGGTGATGCGCCGGTTTATGGTGCGTATTTCAGAGAGAGTGGCCCAGCGCTGCGGGGCCAAGGCTCTGGTGACAGGGGAGTGCCTGGGTCAGGTGGCCAGCCAAACCATGGAAGCCATGGCGGTCACCGGTGGGGTGGCCAGTCTGCCCATTCTCCGCCCGGTGGTGGGGATGGACAAGGAGGACATCGTGAGAATCGCCCGTAAAATCGGCACCTTTGAGACCTCCATCCTCCCCTATGAGGACTGCTGCACTGTCTTTACCCCCCGGCATCCCCGCCTGCGTCCCACGCTGGAAGAGCTGGAGATGGCGGAGCAGGGGCTGGACATTGCGGGGATGGTCCAGGCTGCCGTGGACGGTATCGAGCGGATTCAGGTATGAATCGGGCGGTTAAGGAGATGGAGGATACCGTTCCGACAGACCGACTGCCCCGGAATGAATTTGAATACCTCCAGCCGTCGTACCGTCAGGGCTTTTTGGGGATTATCCAGCAGACCTATGACCGGCTGTATGCTCTGTACCGCTGCTGTCCGGACCGGTGCAGGGAGAAGGCGGACCAGGTCCTGCTGACCATAATTGACTTTGTTTTGGATGCGCTGGATGGAATTCCGGGACAGTTGCCCGATTTTTAGTACAGTAAAAGGAGATTAAGATTGACAATGGAGAAACGAGAAACATTTTCCTCCCGCCTGGGTTTTGTGCTCATCTCGGCGGGCTGCGCCATCGGCCTGGGTAACGTGTGGCGCTTCCCCTATATCACGGGGCAGTACGGCGGGGCGGCCTTTGTGCTGCTGTATCTGTTGTTCCTGGTGATCCTGGGCCTGCCCGTCATGGTGATGGAGCTGGCCGTCGGCCGGGCCAGCCAGCGGAGCATTGCCCTGTCCTTCCAGCGGCTGGAGCCCACTGGAAGCAAGTGGCACTGGTACAGCTATGTGGGCTTTGCCGGCAACTACCTGCTGATGATGTTCTACACCGTCATTGCCGGGTGGCTGCTGTACTACTTTGTCAAAATGCTCCGGGGAGACTTTGTGGGCCTGGATACCGAAGGGGTGGCTGGACAGTTTGTCGAGCTGATGGGCGCGCCCGGCACCATGACGCTGTATATGGTCATTGTGGTGTGTATCGGCATGCTGGTGTGTGTCCAGGGCCTGCGCAACGGCGTGGAGCGGGTGAACAAGGTGATGATGGTGTGCCTGCTGGCCCTGATGGTGGTGCTGGCGGTGAACTCCGTCCTGCTGGATGGAGCGGAGGAGGGCCTGCGGTTCTACCTCCAGCCCAACTTCCACAACCTGGCCTACGACGCTGAGGGCAACTGGATTCTGGGCGAGGCGGTCTTTGCCGCCATGGGCCAGGCCTTCTTCACCCTGTCTCTGGGCATCGGAGCCATTGCTATCTTCGGCAGCTATATCGGCAAGGAGCACCGGCTGGCGGGGGAAGCCCTGCGCATCGGCGTGCTGGACACCTGCGTAGCCTTTGTGGCGGGGCTGATTATCTTCCCCGCCTGCTCGGCCTACGGGGTGGCCACCGAGAACGGTCCCCCTCTGGTGTTCATGACCCTGCCCAACATCTTCAACGCCATGCCCATGGGCCGGCTGTGGGGGGCGGCTTTCTTCCTGTTCCTGTCCTTCGCCGCCCTGTCCACTGTGATCGCCGTCTTTGAGAATATCATCTCCTTTACCATGGACCGGTGGTGGATGTCCCGGAAGAAGGCGGTGCTGATTAACTTTGTGGGTGTGCTGGTGCTGTCCATGCCCTGTGTGCTGGGGTCCAACCTGTGGTCCGGAGTCACTATACTGGGAATGGATATCTCCGGGATTGAGGATTTCCTGGTTTCTCAGAACATCCTGCCCCTGGGTTCCCTGCTCTATGTGCTGTTCTGCACCAGCCGGAAGGGCTGGGGCTGGGACCGTTTCCTGGCCGAGGCCAATGAGGGCCAGGGTCTGGCCTTCCCCAAGGGCGTGCGGTTCTATGTCAGCTATGTCCTGCCTGTGATTGTGCTGTTTATCTTCATCATGGGGTATTGGGACAAATTTATCGCGGGTTAACAAAAATTGGCGGCCCCCTGGAGGGGCCGCCAATTTTTTATCGAAAGTATACCAATGGGTCCTCGGGGGTCTCCGCCTTCTCCACGCTCCGGGCGTAGAGAACGACGCCCTCGTCCTCGTAGACGTCGGCGTGCTCCCACTTAATCTCGGCGGTGACGGTGATCCATTCCCCTTTGCGCAGGGCGCGGGCTTTGTCATATTTGCACAGGAAACCGAAAAAGCGGATGTCTTCCACGCAGCAGGTCATGGCGTTGCGCCCGGGGACGAAGGACCCCTTGGGCAGCTTCATCCCCGTCATGGCCTGGGCCTTGTAGGTGATGGTCTTGCCCACGTAGCGGTCCGGGTGCTCCTGAATGTCCAGATACCAGATGCCGTAGTCGGCGTCCTCCAGGACCAGGTGCTGGTCTTCCAGGGAGTAGGGGAGGATATCCTCCACCTCCAGCTCCTCGCCGTTGATATCCTCAAAAACGATCTCGCACATCCGGTTTACCGCCCGCACCGACCGCTTCCAGCCGGCCAGGGGCATGTCGGGGGTGCAGCGGTTGAACAGGACCATGTCCGCCTCGCTCACCATGTCGATGAACATGGACTGCATATTGTTCAGGTACATCTCAAAGGTGGAGCCGTCCACCACGTGGATGGCCTGGTACAGTCCCCAGGTTCTGGGCAGGCGGCACTTGCGGAGCACGTCCACCGGCCACATGCCGTTGAACTCCAGCAGCACCCGCTCAGGCTGGTAGCGGCGGTCCACCTCCTTGAGAAATTCGGTGTTCAGCCCCTCCTGGTTCTCGATGGGGACAAGGCGGCAGTTGCGGCCGGAGAGAAACTGCTGATTATACTCCTCTTCGCCGTCCTCGCACATCAGCAGCACCGTGCGCTGGCCGTCATTAAAGTAATCCATGTTCAGGGTGTCGGTGAGCAGGGTGGTCTTGCCGGCATCCAGAAAGCCGGTGATCAAATAGAGCGGTATCCGTGAATCAGGCATATCTATTCACCTCGTGGGGATATTTTGTAGGGGGCGCCGCCCTCGGCGCCCCGTTCAGAACGGTATGAGACCTGAAAAATGCGGGCCGCCGAGGGCGGCGGCCCCTACAGATGATTTACACCAGCAAAAACAGCTTCTCCAGCTGGTCCTCCTTCAAATCGGAGCCGATAACGCACAGCCGGCCGGTGTAGTCGGCAGCGCCCTCCCGAATCTGGAACTCCTCGGGCACCAGGTCGAAGTGGAGCCAGGTGGTGCCGTCGTCACAGGGGACCATCCCCTTGGCCCGGAGGATATAGCCGTAATCCTCTCCCAGCGCCAGGGCGGACAGGGCCTCCTGAAGCTCCTCACGGCTGTATTTCCGGGGGGTCTCCCGGCCCCAGGAGGTAAACACCTCATCGGCGTCGTGGTCATGGTGATGGTGGTCGTGGCCGCAGCAGGCGGTGCAGGTGTCGCCGTGCTCATGGTGGTGCTCATGCTCGCAGTGGCCGTGCTCGTGGTCGCAGTGAGAGTGGTCATGGCCGTCGTGATCGTGGTGGTGCCCGTGATGATGGTGCTCATGGTCGTGATGGTGGTGCTCGATCTCCTCCATCAGCTCGTGGGCCAGATCCTGCCCGCCCTCCATGGCGGTGAGTATCTGCGCCCCGGTGAGCTGGTCCCAGGGGGTGGTGAGGATGGCGGCCTTGGGGTTCTTCTCCCGCAGCAGGGCCACCGCTCCGTCCAGCTTGTGCTGGTCGATCTTCTGAGTGCGGGACAGGATGATGGCGCAGGCGTGCTCCACCTGGTCGTTGAAGAACTCGCCGAAGTTCTTCATATACACCTTGGCCTTGGCGGCGTCCACCACGGTGACAAAGCTGTTCAGGTGCAAGTCGGGGCTCTCGGCCTGGACCCGCTCCACAGCGGCCACCACGTCAGACAGCTTTCCCACCCCGGAGGGCTCGATGACAATGCGGGCGGGGGCATAGTCGGCCAGCACCTGCTTCAGGGCCGCGCCGAAGTCGCCTACCAGGGAGCAGCAGATGCAGCCAGAGTTCATCTCAGTAATTTCCACCCCGGCGTCCTTCAAAAAGCCGCCGTCAATGCCGATTTCGCCGAATTCGTTCTCAATAAGGACGATTTTTTCCCCCTTAAAGCTCTCATCCAGCAGCTTCTTGATAAGGGTGGTCTTGCCGGCCCCTAAAAATCCGGAAATAATGTCGATCTTGGTCAATTTGCTCAGGTCCTTTCTTACTGTTTTCAACATAGAGCGGGCCGCCGCCCCGGCGGCCCGCTTGCCGTTATCAGTTCCAAATCAGGTGGGTGCTCTCCATCAGGCGGCAGAGGGTGGCGGCGGCT
>CANPFP010000010.1 GCA_947573385.1 uncultured Bacillota bacterium
CCTTCTCCACAAAGGCGGCGGTCTGCTCCTGGGCCTTCTTCAGGCGGTACTCCTCGGTCTCCAGAGCCCGGGACAGCTCGGCCCGGCGGGTGACCACATCCTTCTCTGTCTGGGCCAGCAGCGCGTCCTTCTTCCGTTCGGCCTCCTTCACCAGGTCATCGGCCATCCGCTGGGCGGCCAGCAGGGCCTTGCGCATGGCCTCTTCGGTGGAGCGGTATTCCTCCACCTTGTCTACCAGCACCTTCATCTTGTTTTTCAACACCGCGTTTTCGTTGAACAGCGCGGAGTAGTCCCCGGTGAGAATGTCCAGAAATTCATCCACCTGGGCCATGTTATAGCCGCCGAAGGACGCCTTCTGAAAGGCGCGCTCGGATACTTCCTGTGGTGTGAGCATAGTAATCCCCCAAATAATCTATGTCGGGGCGGTCTCAGCCGCCATTACCCATGGGCGTATTTTTCTTTAGAAATACAGCCCGTTGTTCTCCAGCTCGTCGATCAGGTCGCCCAGAATGTCAACGTTGTAGGGGGTGATGATGTAGGTGGAGATGGCCACCTTCTTGATCTTGCCCTCGTTGGCGTAGGACACTCCGGCCAGGAAGTCCAGCAGGCGGCGGGCGATCTCGCCGTTGGTGGACTCCAGGTTGAGCACCACCGTGCGCTTTTCCCGCAGGTGGTCAGCGATGGAGGAGGCGTCCTCAAACCGCTCGGGCTTTACCAGCACCACCTGGAGTTGGGTGGCGGCCCGGATGTTGACCACCTTGTTGGAACGGCGGTCGTCATCGACGGAGGGGGAGCTGTAGCTGCTGTAGCCGCTGTCCCGGGGGGGACGTTCACGCTCGACCCGCTCCCGGCGCTCTACCGGGCGGGGGGATACGTCGAAGTCATCATAATCGTCTTCATCTTCGTCTTCATAGGGATGGGCCAGCCGCTTGAACTCGTCAAAAATTCCCATTAATTAAGTCCTCTTTTCTCACAAAGTATAATCTGAAAATATGGGCAGATAGCCGTCAGTGGGCGGTGCCCGCCGCAGGGGGACGGGGGCCGAAAAGGGCGGTGCCCACCCGAATCAGGGTGGCGCCCTCGGCGATAGCGTCTTCATAGTCGCCGCTCATGCCCATAGATAGACAGTCCATAACACTATAATTATCCGACATTTTCTCAATTATGTCAACAAGAAAATGCCGCATTTGGGCAAAATATTTTCGGTTGGCCCCCGGAACCGTTGAAACAGGCGGAATTGCCATCAATCCCCGCAGGCGGATATGGGGGCAGCTCAGGGCCAGTTCCGCCAGGCCGGGCAGGCCCTCGGGAGGGATTCCCCCTTTGCTCTCCTCCCGGGCGGCATTGACCTCCAGCAGGATATCCTGAACAATACCCAGCTTTTCTGCCTGGCCGTCGATGGCCCGAAGCAGCCGCTCTGAGTCTACCGAATGAATCAGAGATACCCGGCCCACCACCTGCCGTACTTTGTTGGTCTGGAGATGGCCAATGAAGTGGACCTCGGCTCCGGCGTAGGCGTCCGTCTCCAGGTGGGCGGTGAGCTCCTGCACCCGGTTCTCGCCGCACACCCGGATACCTGCGGCAATGGCGGCCCGGATGGCTTCGTCGGATTGCACCTTGGTAGCGGCGCACAGGGTCACACCGGCTGGGTCCCGACCGGCAGCAAGGGCGGCGGCGGCGATCTTTTCCTGAACGGTTTTCACATTTTGGGACAGGTCCATAACAATTCCTTCTCTCTGTATTTTGTTATCCCTCCAACAGCAGGCCGTCCTGAAGGCCGATAGCGGCGGTGATGATGGTGTCGCCGTCCCGCAGAAGCTTGCGCCCGGAGCCCACCGGGCGGACGACATAGTAGTCGGCGCCCTCGTGAATGATTTCCACCTCCCGCATCTCACTGCGGCCGTTAATCAGGGCGTAGACAACCAGCTTGTTGACGGTTTCAGTGGAGGAGGAGCTGGAGTCCCCGGACAGGGGAACCGTCTCCAGATGGAGGGACTCCTTGGGGATGCGCAGACCGGACCAGCTCTCGAAGATGAGCTCCACGGTTTGGTGGCGCAGCAGGGTTGTGAGGGTCAGGTACCGGTTGGAGGAGAAAACAACCAGGGTTTTTCCGCCCTCGGTGGGACCGATGCGGTCCACGTTCATGTTTACGTCCCGGTTGAGCTCGCCGGAGAAGCGGAGGGTTGCGATGTCCCCCTCCTCCAGGCGGGCGGCCGACTCCTGGGGAAGGTTGGCGGCAAAATACCAGGTGTCAGAGGTGAGCAGCTTGCCTATGGAGCTGCTGTCTTCGCCGGCAGGGTTGTCGATAAGCTCCTGAAGGCTGGCAGGGGTGAGCTGGTAGACGCTTTCCGGGGTGAGACGGAACTCGTAGCCGTCTACCAGATTGGAAAACACCCCGGGCACCGGAGCGGTAACACGAGTGGTGGCCCGGGCGGACTGCTTGGTGAGAACGGCCAGTTCAGTTTTGAGCTGGTGCAGCCGGGCGGTCAGGTCGGCGGAGGTAAGACCGTCTCCGTAGGTGTAGCCCCGTTTGAGCACGCTGCTTTTAACACCCATTACCTGGCTGCGCAGCTGAGTGCAGTCCCCCAGGGCGTAGGAGGAGCGCAGATCTACCACAGCTTGAAGGATTTCCTCGTCCAGCTGGGCGGCGGACTCCAGGCCGCTGGACTGGGCGATGGCTTCCTCCAGCAGCCGGATGTCCATTTCCAGCTCCTCGATGTGGGATTGGTTGGCCTGGGCTGTGCTGTTCTGATAGACCAGGGCTACCTGCTGTCCCTTGCCCACCTTTTCCCCCTCCGCCCGGGTGACCTCCAGAATGCCGTTCTGGGCAGGGAGCAGCAACGCATCCCGCACAACCAGCCCCTCCGCCATCACGCTGTCGTTGGCGGTGTAGGTGTAGACCTGGGTGGTGCGGTAGGGCTCGTTAAGGGCGTTAAAGGTGTAATAGGCAAAGTAAAGGCCAAGAACAACGGCTATGGCCAGGATAACAAAAGTAATCAGGGGTTTTCCTTGTTTCATAGGGTTCTCTCTTTCGCTGTTTTTGTGGAGACCGCCGCCCCTCTACATATCCTCCCCTGGGTCGGTCAGCGGTATGGGCCGCTCGGGGACAATGGTGGAGATGGCATGCTTGTAGATGATCTGCTGCTTGCCGTCGCTGTTCAGAACCACCGTGAAGGCGTCGAAGCCGGTGATGCAGCCCCGCATCTGGAAGCCGTTCATCAGGAACATGGTGACGCTCCGCCGTTCCCGGCGGGCCTGGGTGAGGAAAATGTCCTGGAGGTTGTTGGTCTTTGTCATTATGTAGCACACTCCTTATTTCTTTTGCGCGGGGACAGGCCCCGCGGGTGCCACTATGATATACCAATTTCTTCCAGATATGCTGTCGAACGCTGTAGCACGTCCGCAAAATCCGGGACAGGTCCCCACAAAAGTTTTTTTGTTTCTGAATTGCGCCGGAACCAGGTGCGCTGCCGCTTGGCGTATTGCCGGGACCGCAGCTTTATCTGGGCCGCTGCCGCGGCGATATCTCCATCTCCCTGGATCGCCGCGGCCATCTCCTTATAGCCAATGGCCTGCATGGCGGTGCATCCGGAGGGGACGCCGCTGCGGAGCAGAGCGCGGACCTCCTCCGTCAGCCCGGCTTCCATCATCCGGTCCACCCGGCGGTCGATGCGCTCCCACATATCCTCCCGGCGTTCAAAGTCCAGGTTGAGGGTGAGGGCCTTGTAACGGAGCGGGAGGGCTTTTGTCTCTTCGTTGTGCCGGGTGATGGTCTTCCCGGTGGTCAGCCACACCTCCAGGGCCCGGACGATCCGCTTGGCGTCGTTGGGATGGAGCCGGGCGGCGGACTCCGGGTCCACGCCGGACAACTCCTTTAGCAGGGCCTCGCCCCCCTCCCGGGCGTACCGCTCCTCCAGCTCTGCGCGCAGGGGGCTGGCTCCGTCGAAGGCGGCGAAGGTGCGGCCCGAGAGCAGGGAGTCAATATACAGCCCCGTCCCCCCCGCCAGGATGGGCAGCCTGCCCCGGGCGAGAACGCCGTCCACCGCCGCCGCCGCCATGTCCACATACCGAGCCACGGAGAAGTCCTCCTCCGGGTCGGCCACGTCGATCATGTGGTGAGGGATGCCCTGCATCTCGTCAGGGGTGGGCTTGGCGGTGCCGATGTCCATGCGGCGGTAAATCTGCATGGAGTCGGCGGACACCACCTCGCCGTTGTATTTTTTGGCCAGCTCCACCGCCAGCGCCGTCTTGCCCGACGCCGTGGGGCCGGTGATGACCAGAATTTTTGGGGGCATAGTGTTCGTCTCCTTGGGGATAGAAATATGGTCGATTGCTCTGCCGCTTTCTGTTCCTGTCCTGTCTATCATTCGGCGGGTTCACATCGGCCACTGCGTAACAGCGCTGTACACCGCCCGGGTCAGGGCCAGAAAGCGGTCCATCCGGGGGAAAAACTCCTTCTCCACCCGCCGGCTCTCCTTGGCCTTGTCCTCCTCACTGCCGTATATCTCGGTATACTCGCCGCCGCCCAGATACCAGTCCCCGCCGTTGTTGCTGAGACTGTTGACTGCGGCGGCGGTGGTGACGGTAATCAGGTGCAGTCCCTCATCCCCCGGGCCGGGCCGGACCTCCACCTTGTCCCCCGGACAGGCCAGCAGGGCGTTGCGGAGCTCCAGACTGCCCAGCACCAGCTTGGTGAAGGGGACGTTTTCGGTGCGGATGAGCCGCTTTTTGGTCACCTCGGGACAGCCGAAGTCCGCCGAGTAACCGGCCACGCCGGGCACCGCCTTCAGCACCGTGTTCACCCCGCCGGACAGGGCCTTTTCCGCCCCGATGGTCAGCTCGTAGGGCCTGGCCAGGGCGACGGGGAGACGGGCGCGGACGTAAGAAAAGGGGCCAAACCGCCCGCCGCCCTCCGTGGCGATGTCCACCACCAGGGGATGGTCTTTGAAGGCGAGTATCAGCATCCCGTCGTCGGAATCCCGGTCGGCCAGAAATTGCCCGCCCTGCTTTTTGTGATAGATATAGAGAGAGTGGTTCCAGGACATGGGGGACCTCCTTTCACGCCCGCTTAAACTGCTTTTCCAGCTCCTTGCGTGTCAGTGTGATGGCAACCGGGCGGCCGTGGGGGCAGTATTTCACCTGCCCGGACATGACGGCTCCGGCCACCCGCTCCAGCTCCTGGGGGGCGCTGTGCCAGCCCCCCTTAATGGCCGCCTTGCAGGCCATGGTGTGGAGCAGCTCGTCCCGGGCAGCGGCGGGGTCGGCGGACCCGGCGGTGAGCAGGCGGACGGCCAGCTCCTCCAGGGCGGCGGGGATCTCCTCCACGTCCACGTCAAAGGGGGCCTGACGCACCGCCAGGTCGGTCCCCAGCTCGTCCACCTCAAAGCCGAACTCCTCCAGCAGCGCCCGGTGGGCCAGCAGTACCTCCCGCTGGTCCGGGGTCAGGCGGCAGACGGCCGGGGTGAGCAGGGTCTGGGCCATGGGGTCGTAGCCCTCCGCCTTCATCCGGTCGAAGTTCATCCGCTCGTGGGCGGCGTGCTTGTCAATAAGGTAGACCGTGTCCCCCCGTTCCACAATGATGTAGGTGTTAAGGACCTCCCCGGCCAGCCGCCAGGGAAACTCCTCCGTTCCCGCCGCAGGTGGAATGTGCGGTAATGTAGGGGCCGGCGCCCTCGCCGGCCCGCCCTCTAAGGCCGGGACACTGACCGGCGGGTTCTCCAGAGACGGGACACTGACCGGCGAACACTCAATGGGCGGAATATTGACAGGCGGGCGGCTGAGGGCGGCTGCCCCTGCATCGTATGTTTCGCTGTGCGAAACGCAATCCTCCGCCCCAGCCTGCGAGCTGGGGCGTCTCCTTTCCAAAGGAGGTTTTTTCTCCTGCGGCAGGACGGGGGGCGTATAGCTGTTGTCGTGGACCCGGACCACGGGGGGGAGGGAGACCTTGGCTCCCCCTTTGGGGGAGCTGCCGGCTGCAGGCTGACTGAGAGGGGCTCCTCCGGCTCTTTGGGCCGTCTCCCCCATAAAGGGGGAGACGGGAGCACCACCGATGCGCAGCTGATTCTCTGTCACCGTATCCGCCTTCCGCACGCCGGGAATCTCAGTGTTTTTCAGCACCGCCCGGGGGTGGGAGGGGTCCCCCTCCAGGGTGGAGAGGACGGCGTGGTACACCGCCGAGAACACAGCCCGTTCCCCGCCGAATTTTACCTCCGTCTTGGCGGGGTGGACGTTCACATCCACGGCGTTGAGTTTTGTGCGCAGATGAAGGACACAGCCGGGAAACTTGCCCACCATCTTCTGGTTTTTATAGGCCTCCTCCAGGGCAGCGGTCATTAGGGGGGACTTTACCTGCCGGCCGTTGACAAAGAAGAACTGCCAGTTCCGGCTGGCTCGGCAGCAGGCGGGCAGGGAGACGAAGCCCTCCACCGACATGTCCTCTCCGGCAGACCGCACCTCCCGAAAGCCCAGAGCCAGCTCCCGGCCCAGCACGGCGTAGACGGCGCTTTTCAGCTGGCCGTCTCCGGGGGTAAGCAGCTCCTGCTTGCCGTCCCGGATGAACTTCACGCTCACCTCCGGGTGGGACAGGGCCACCCGCTGGACCACCGCGAAGACGGCGGCCCCCTCGGCGGCGTCCTTTTTCATAAACTTCAGCCGGGCGGGGGTGTTGAAAAACAGGTCCCGCACCACAAGGGTGGTGCCCAGGGGACAGCCGGCTTCCTCCATCGGACCGGAAACGCCCCCTTCCAGAGCCAGAGAAGCGCCCAGGTCGGTGTCCGCTGTGCGGGTCAGCACCTCAATGCGGGAGACGGCGGCGATGGCAGCCAGGGCCTCCCCCCGGAAACCCAGGGTGCCGATGGACTCCAGGTCGTACTCGGTGCGCAGCTTGCTGGTGGCGTGGCGGAGGAAGGCGGTCTTCAGCTCAGAAGCCGGGATGCCCTTTCCGTCGTCGGTCACCCGGAGGAAGGTCATCCCGCCGTGGCTGATCTCCACCGTCACCGTGGATGCCCCGGCGTCGATGGCGTTCTCCATCAGCTCCTTGGCCACGCTGGCCGGCCGCTCCACCACCTCGCCGGCGGCAATCAGGTCGGCCACATGGGGGTCTAATACTTGAATGTTTGGCATAATTTACCTCAAATTTATCTTGTACTGTAAGGACTTCGGGTCTACCCAGGCCTGCCCGGGCCGGTCCCGGTCCAGAAAGATTTTCGCGGTTGAACCCGCTGGCTCGTCCCACAGGAAGGTGCTGCGGGCGGTGTAGGTCCGGCCCTCGTAGCGATATTCGCACAGGACGGTCCAGGGGTGGCGCTGGTTTCCATAGCTGACGGAGGGGTGGTGTGTCACCCTGACCACCCGCCCCTGTACCGGGAAGCCGCTGCACCGCAGCCACTCCCGCCGCCGGCCCTGAAACTGGGCAATCAGCATACAGGGCATGGCGGCGAACAGCAGCAACAGCCCGGTCACCCCCAGCATCCAGGGCTCCCCGCTGCGCATGGGGATGGCAATGACATGCCCCACCCCAAAAATCAGCATGAAGAAAACGGCCAGCGCGTCCAGCACGATGGTGACAATCTCCAGCCGGCTGGCCGGGCGGCGCAGGTTCATAAAGTAGTGGGTGTGGAGGTGCATATCAGTACCCCTCACTGACCACCGACCATGCGCCGTTTTTCCGCTCCAGGCTGATGGTCCGGTCCGGGTCCACCTTCACGCCCCCCTTGGAGCAGGACACCTGAAAGGTGATCTCCCCCTGCCGGGGCTCAATTTCGGTGAGGGCGTCCACCTCAAACACGGTGCCCGCGTAGTAGTCCAGGGCGGCCTGTCGGGCGGCGGCCTTGTCCTCCTGGGTGAGAGGGGCGGGGGGTTCCGGTACGGAGGTATCCGGTTCGGACACGTCCGGCTCTGACACATCCGGCGCGGGGGGAAGGTCGGGCTGGAAATCGGCCAGATTCACCTCCTGCCCGTCCATCAGGGCGGCGCACAGCTTGGCCAGCCCGTCCCGGTCCTGGCCCACGGCGAAGAGGAGGTAGTTCCCTGTGTGCTCTATAATGGGGTCGTCCATCCGGGCGGCCTGGTCGGGGGCGTAGAACTCATAGGCGGACTTCTGGTCCTCCGCGTAGGTAAACAGCGCCGCCTCCAGCCGGTCCGAGGCGCCGGAGTCTTTGGCCTCCATCAGAATAAACTGGTCCGCCACCATCCCCAGAGACATGGTGAACCGGGCCTGGGCGATGTCCTCAGGCTGGGCATTGATCCGGTCCTCGTAGAGGCTCAGCAGTCCGGGCACCAGCTCCGGGTCCTGGGCCTCCAGGGGCTGGGGGAAGTACCCGCTGTCGGAGAGGGTGTTGGCGATGTAGTCCAGGTCCAGCGTCACGGCTTCGGTGGGCTTGGGCCCGCAGGCGGCCAGGAGCAGGCAGAGGGTTAGGAGGGGGATGAGGTGTTTTGCGTGTTTCATGGGAAGCGTCCTTTCTGTGTAGGGGCGGACATTGTCCGCCCGTAATAGACAGAGCTGTGACCGACGGGCGCACAATGTGCGCCCCTACGTGTTCAGGTCCTGTTTCAACTCCGCCAGCAGGTTCAGCGCCTCGATGGGGGAGAGGATATTCACGTCGGTCATGCGCAGCTTTTTCAGGACGGTCTCGCCGCCCAGGTCCATGAGGGACACCTGGTCTGTAAGGGAGGCCTGTGGCCGCCCGCCGTCGACGAGGGCGTTTCCGCTCTCCAGCTCCTCCAGAATCTCCCGGGCGCGCTTGACCACCCGGTCGGGCACCCCGGCCAGCCTGGCCACCTCCACGCCGTAGCTCTGGTCGGCCCCGCCACGGACAATCTTCCGCAGGAAAATCACGTCGCTCCCCCGCTTTTTGGCGGCGATGTTGTAGTTCTTCACGCCGGGAATCTCCCCCTCCAGGGCGGTGAGCTCGTGGTAGTGGGTGGCAAAGAGGGTTTTGGCCCCCAGGCGCTTTTTGTCGGCGCAGTGCTCCAGCACCGCCCGGGCGATGGCCATGCCGTCGTAGGTGGAGGTGCCCCGGCCGATCTCGTCCAGAATCAGCAGGGATTTGCGGGTGGCGTTGTTCAGCAGGGCGGCCACCTCGGTCATCTCCACCATAAAGGTGGACTGGCCGGAGGCCAAATCGTCGCTGGCCCCGATGCGGGTGAACACCCGGTCCACCACCCCGACGCGGGCGGAGCGGGCGGGGACAAAGGAGCCCATCTGGGCCATGAGGACGATGAGGGCCACCTGGCGCATGTAGGTGGACTTGCCCGCCATGTTGGGGCCGGTGATGATGGCGGCCAGGTCGTCCCCGCCGTCCATGTGGGTGTCGTTGGGGACGAAGGGGGCCCCCTTGAGCATCTTCTCCACCACCGGGTGGCGGCCCTCCACAATGGTGAGCGTGTCGGAATTGTCCACCTGGGGCATACAGTAGCCGCCGGCGGCGGCCACCGCCGCGAAGGACTGGAGGACGTCCACCTGGGCCAGGGCGGCGGCGGTCTTCTGAATCCGGTCCACCTGGGCGCAGACCTCCTGCTTCAGCTGGCAGAAGAGCTGGTACTCCAGGGCGGTCACCTGGTCCTGGGCGGAGAGGATGGCGTGCTCCAGCTCCTTCAGCTCAGGGGAAATGTACCGCTCGGCGTTTACCGTGGTCTGTTTCCGGGTCCAGTGGTCGGGAACCAGCCCGGTCTGGGACTTGGCCACCTCGATGTAGTAGCCAAACACCTTATTGGAGGTGATTTTCATGTTCTTGATGCCGGTCTGCTCCTTGGTTTTCACCTCCATGTCGATGATGTGGCCGTTGGCGTTGGTGAGCAGGGAGCGCAGCTCGTCCACCTTGGCGTTGTAGCCCGGGCGGATAAAATCCCCCTCCCGCACGGAGAAGGGCAGGGGCTTCTCGTCCTCGTCCCGGAGGGCGCTGTCCAGCATAGCGCGCAGCTCAGGCAGGTCGTCCAGCTGCCCCAGCAGCTCCTGCAGGAGGGGGGAGGGGCAGTGGGAGAGGAGGTCCCGGATATGGGGCAGCCTGCCCAGCCCGGCGGACAGGGCGGCCAGGTCCCGGCTGCCGGCGGAGCCGTAGACCACTCGTCCGGCCAGCCGCTCCAGGTCGGTGACCTCCCGGAGGGTGAGGGCCAGCTCCTCCCGGGTGATGGCGTCCTCCACCAGGTCGGCCACCCCCTGCTGCCGCCGGGCAATCTGAACCGGGGAGAGCAGGGGGCGCTCCAGCCAGCCCCGGAGCAGCCGCCCGCCCATGGCGGTTTTGGTCTTGTCCAGCACCCACAGCAGAGAGCCCCGCTTCTCCTTGCCCCGCATGGTGGCGGTGAGCTCCAACGTCTGCCGGGCGGTGAGGTCCAGCTCCATAAACTGGCCGGCGGTGTAGTAGGTGAGGGCGGAGATGTGGCTCAGGTCGGTCTTTTGGGTCTCGTAGAGGTAGGCCAGCAGGCCCCCGGCTGCCTGAATAGCGGCCTCGTCCTGAGGCGGGATGTCCGCCAGGCCGGTTTTGAACTGCTTCTCCGCCAGCGGCTTCGCCGCCCCCATGCGGAACCGGGCCTCGCCGCCGTTTTCGCACAGGCAGTCCAGCCGGTCTTTGAGAAAGGGGACCAGACCGTCGGTGTTCCAGGCCCCCGAGGACAGCACCGCTTCGGCGGGATGGAACCGGCCCAGCTCGTTCTGGAGGTGACCCAGCCCCTCCGCCCCGGCGGGGAAGGAGGATGCGTACACCTCCCCGGTGGAGATATCGCACAGGCACAGGCCGCAGGCCGCAGAGTCGGCGTAGATGGCGCAGATGTAGTTGTTTTTGCTGTCCTCCAGCATGGAGGAGGCGATCACCGTCCCCGGCGTCACCACCCGGATGATGTCCCGGTCCACCAGGCCCTTGGCCTGGGCGGGGTCCTCGGTCTGCTCGCAGATGGCGATTTTGTAGCCCTTGGCGATGAGCCGGGCGATGTAGCTGTCGGCGGAGTGGTAGGGCACCCCGCACATGGGAGTGCGCTGGTCCGGCGGCTTGTTCCGGTCCCGGGTGGTCAGAGTCAGGTCCAGCTCCTTGGATACCAGCTTGGCATCCTCGTTGAACATCTCGTAAAAGTCCCCCAGCCGGAAGAACAAAATGCTGTCTGGGTTCTGGGCCTTGATGTCCAGATATTGCTGCATCATGGGGGTAAGCTCCGCCATGGGGGTCTACCTTCTTTCTCTCTCTGTGCGCCGCCTGCTGCGGCACATTTACAATAACATTAGCATTTTCATTTACTTTACCATTTACTTTATAGGTGCGATAATTGCACGAAAACGTGCAACTAAGGAGCCAAATTATTCCAATTCCCCAAACAGCGACCACTTGTTGGCCCCGGTGATCTTCACGTCCCTAAACTGGCCCAGGGCGGCGGGGTCGCCCACCACCCGGACCAGGCGGTTGCCGGGGGTGCGGGCGGTGAGGTCGTAGCGCTCGTCGTCGGACAGGCCGTCCAGCAGGCAACGCACCGTCTTCCCCACGTAGGCCGCGTGCTTTTCCTCGGAAATAGAATCCTGAAGGGCGGTGAGGCGGTTGAAGTTGGCCAGCTTCTCCTCCCGGGGCATGGGGTCGTCCATCTCCGCCGCCGGGGTGCCCGGGCGGGGGGAGAAGATGAAGGTAAACAGGGCGTCGAACCGGACCTCCTCCAGCACCCGCAGGGTGTCCTCAAACTCCGCTGTTGTCTCCCCGGGGAAGCCCACAATAATGTCGGAGGTGAGGGTGATATCGGGAATCAGGGCCTTGAGGGCCTTTATTTTTTCCAGATACTCCGCCCGGGTGTGGCGGCGGTTCATCACCCTTAAAATCCGGTCGTTCCCCGCCTGGAAGGGCAGGTGGAGCACCGGGGCCACCTTTTCGCACCGGGCCATGGTCTCAAAGAGCTTTTGGGTGGCGTCCTTGGGATGGGAGGTCATAAACCGGATGAGGAAGTCCCCGGGGATGGCGTTTACCTGCTCCAGCAGGTCGGAAAAGTCGACGGGCTCGGCCAGGTCCCTGCCGTAGGAGTTGACATTCTGGCCCAGGAGGGTGATATCCTTGTACCCCTCCTCCACCAGCCGGCGCACCTCGGCCAGGATATCCGACCGCTGCCGGGACCGCTCCCGGCCCCGGACGTAGGGGACGATGCAGTAGGAGCAGAAATTGTTGCAGCCGTACATGATGGATACCCAGGCCTTGATATTGTCCTGCCGCACCACCGGGATGCCCTCGGCGATGGAGCCGGCCTCGTCCTCCACCGAGAAGGTTCGGCCCCGCCGGGTGAGAAGGCCGTGGACCATCTCGGGGAACTTCCACAGGGCGTGGGGGCCAAAGACCAGGTCCACATGGCGGTAGGACTCCCGGAGCTTTTTCGCCACATGGGGCTGCTGGGCCATGCAGCCGCACAGGCAGATGAGGGTGTCCGGGTGCCGGCGCTTCACGTGGACCAGGGCGCCCACATTGCCGAAAACCCGCTGCTCGGCGTGCTCCCGGATGGCGCAGGTATTGATGACGATGATCCTGGCCTGCTCCTCGTCGCCGGTGAAGCCGAAGCCCATTTTTGTCAAAAAGCCCCGGATGCGCTCCGAGTCGGCCTCGTTCTGCTGGCAGCCGTAGGTGTCTACAAAGGCCAGGGGCTGTTCGTCCCACTGGGCGGTGAGCCGGGCCACTGCCTGGCAGCAGTCCAGCTGGGCGGCAATCTGTTCGGGAGAAATAACAGTGGTGTGTTCCATAAAAACCTCCAAGGGTATAACTGGATAATAATATATTATACTATTTTTTTCGTTTGGGTACAAGGGGCGGAGAAAAGTTTGACAGGAAATTACCAGGATTCGACAGAAAGTATTGCCATATATCTTGGTTTGTGCTATACTCAAACAAAACCGGATGGAATTTTTATTGCAATTCGGTTTACAGAGCATAAAAATGCAAAGGAGAGAAATTAAGTATGTTTTGTCGTAGTTGTGGAGCGCAGAACAAGGATGACGCAACCTTTTGTCAGTCCTGCGGTGCGCCGCTGAGCAGCGGGGGCGGAGAGAGCGCCGGAACCGCCGGCGCGGTGCGTCCCGCGAAAAAGCCCAATATCGTCCTGATTGGCGCCGCCGCTATCGTCGTGGCAGTGGCTGTTTTACTGTTTGTGCTGCTGGGCGGCCGGAGCGAGAAGGACGTGGTGAAGAAACTGGTTAACGGTGTTACCAAGGGGAATGCCAAGTCCATTGTTGCACTGGTTCCGGATAAGGTTATTGAGGAAGTCTGCGATATGCAGGATGTGACCAAGAAGGAACTGACCGAAGATCTGGATGATGAGCTGGACGATCTGCTGGATGACATTAACGATATGTATGACAAGTGGAAGGTCACTTACAAGATCACAGACACAGACGATTACTCCAATAAAGAGCTGAAGAGACTGAAAGAATCCTATGATGATAACTACGATGTGAAGGTGAAAGACGCCAAGAAGCTCAGCGTAAAGCTTACGCTGGAAGCGGACGGGGATAAAGAAAAAACAACGGTTACCGTTCCTGTTATTAAAGTCGGGGGCTCCTGGTACCTTGACTTTGCCAACTTCGATATGCCTTTTTATTGGTAAAACAGCCAGAAGGGGCGGCTCCGCGGTGGAGCCGTCCCTTTTTTGTCATACCCGGGTTGGGCCGGGCATATGCTCCTTATAGCAGAGACATACGCAGGATAAGGAGTGGTACTATGGCAGACAGAGGGACAGGCTGGCGCGCCCTGCGCCGGGGTGTGGCGCTGGGGCTGGCGGTGACGGCGGCCTGGGGGATCAGCCTGACGGCGGACCTGGCCGGCGTGGGGGGACAGCTCAAATCGCTGGGGGAGGAGCCCGCCCTGGCAGTGGCCCTGATTACCTCTCAGCTGGGGGAGCTCCCCGGCAAGGAAAAGGGGCTCAGCGGCTGGCGGCGTATGCTTTTAAAGGCTTCCCCCCTGTTGGAACAGGGGGAAGAAGCGGTGCTGCAGCTGCGGGCCGGCGGAGGGGGAGAGCCGCCGGGGCAGGAGGAACCGGACATGGGGGACGGGGAGGAGGACATAGACAAGCCCGACCTTCAGCCATCGGGCGGCGACGGCATTGTGGAGATGACCGGCCAGGGGAAGGAGGGCAGCCAGTACCTCCGGGACGGCGGGGTGTATGTCTATAACCGCACCGGGCAGGAGCTGGACTCCTCTCTCCTCCGGGAGGGGACGGTGGATGTGCCCCTGGGAGAGGGACCGCAGATTCTCATTGTTCACACCCACGGCAGCGAGGCCTACTCCATGACCGACGGGGATACTTATGAGGAGAGCGACCCCTACCGCACCACCGACTGCGCCCATAACGTGGTCCGGGTGGGAGAGGAGATAGCCACCGTCTTCCGGGCCTACGGCTTTCAGGTGATCCACGACACCACCCTGTGCGACTACCCCGCCTATAACGGAGCCTATGACCGCTCCAAGGCGGTGGTGGAGCAGTGGCTGGAGCGGTATCCCTCCATTAAAGTGGTCTTCGATGTCCACCGGGACGCCCTGGTGGGCAGTGAGGGAGAAATTTATAAAATGGTGTCTGTTGAAGCGGGGGAGAAGGTGGCCCAGGTGATGATGGTGCTGGGCACCGATGCCGGCGGAGCCGACCACCCCCGGTGGAGGGACAATATGGCCTTTGCCCTCAGCTTGCAGCAAAACCTGGTGAAGGGCTATACCAGCCTGGTCCGGCCCACCGTCCTGCGCAAGAGCCGGTATAATCAGCAGCTGTGCCCAGGGTCCATCCTGGTGGAGGTGGGGGGACACGGAAATTCTCTCAGTGAAGCCATCGCCGGGGGCCGGCTGTGGGCGGACAACGTGGCCAGGACCCTGTTGGAAATGAAGGGATGAAAACAGCCCCGGGGCGAAAGTTTAAAATTGGCTGGGTGCGTAGCGCACAGTGATAACATGGACCTCACTTTTTTGCTTGAGTGTCCGATAGGGAATAACATATTTTTAAAATAATATTGGGCATATTTGCGGGGAATTCCCATGCCTGCACGGATGTATGAAGACGACACAAAGGAGGAGTACACCCGCCTGCCGGCGGAGGAGTACAGCTGGTATCAATAGTGCAAACATCCCGTCGGGCATACCCCGGCGGGATGTTTTTTATCTCTCGACACATTTCCCCTAAAAATTGGACAGGCCACCGCTATACTGGAATAAACTGGAAGGGAGAGATGCAACCATGGGCGACTGGCACAGCCGGAGTGTGTCCCAGGTGATGGAGGATGTGGGCGGCCGGCCCGGGGGACTCACCGGCCGGGAGGCGGCCCAGCGGCTGGAGAAATACGGCCCCAACCAGCTGGCCCGGCCACAGCCCCCGGGGCTTCTGCTGCGCATCCTGGGCCAGCTGAAGGACCCCATGATTCTGGTGCTGCTGGCCGCCGCCGCCCTGTCCCTGGCGGCCAGCGGCGGGGAGGACTGGCTGGACGGGGTGATTATTCTGGTGATCGTGGTGGTCAACGGGGTAATCTCCATCACTCAGGAGGACCACGCCCAGCAGGCCCTGGAGGAGCTGCGGCGGATGTCCTCCCCCCAGGCCACCGCCCTGCGGGAGGGGGCTCCCCGGAAGATTTCCGCCACCGCCCTGGTGCCCGGGGACGTAATTCTGCTGGAGGCCGGGGACCAGGTCCCCGCCGACGCCCGGATTCTGGAGTGCAGCCGCCTCCAGGCCGACGAGTCGGCCATGACGGGGGAGTCGCTGCCGGTGGAGAAGGAGACCAGGGGAGCTCTCCCGGAGAACACCCCCCTGGGGGATCAGGTGAATATGCTTATTGCGGGCACCCTTATCACCGCCGGACGGGGCACCGCCCTGGTGGTGGCCACCGGCATGGACACCCAGATGGGCCGCATCGCGGGCCTGCTTCTGGACAGCGGCGAGGGGGACACCCCCCTCCAGAAACGGATGGGGGAAATCTCCAGGTCCCTGTCCTTCCTGTGCCTGGCGGTGTGCGCCGTGATGTTCGGGGTGGGGCTGTTCCAGGGGAAGGGGCTTTTGGATATGTTCCTCACCGCCGTCTCCCTGGCGGTGGCCGCCATCCCCGAGGGGCTGCCCGCCATTGTCACCATTGTGCTGGCTCTGGGCGTCCAGCGGCTGGCCGCCCGGAACGCCATTGTGAAGAAACTGCCCGCTGTGGAGACCCTGGGCTGCGCCGGGGTGATCTGCTCCGACAAGACGGGCACCCTCACCCAGAACAAAATGACGGTGCAGCAGGTGTGGCTTCCCCCCGGCACCCGGCGGCGGGATGCCATGCTGGCGGGGACCCTGTGCTCCGATGCCCGGCTGGAGTGGAAGGCCGGGGCGCCCACCGCCTCCGGCGACCCCACCGAGGGGGCCCTGGTGGTGGCCGCCGCCCGGGATGGGGTGGATCAAAACCGGGAGCTGGAGCACCTTTCCAGGGTGGCCGATATCCCCTTTGACTCCACCCGCAAGCTGATGACCACCATACATACCGATCGGTCGGGGGGCTGGACCGCCTTTGTGAAGGGGGCCCCGGACGTGCTGCTGGACCGGTGTGTCAACACAGCAAGGGGGCCTGTCACCCAGAGCGACCGGGCCCGCATCCTGGCCGCCAACGAGGAGATGGCAGGTAAGGCCCTGCGGGTGATTGCCGTGGCCCGGCGGGAGCTTTCCGCCCTGCCCCAAAATCCCCAGCCCGGCGAGGTGGAGCGGGAGCTCACCTTTTTAGGTCTCTTTGGCCTGATGGACCCGCCCCGGCCGGAGGTCCGCGCCGCCGTGGCCCGGTGCCACCTGGCGGGGGTGCGGCCGGTGATGATTACCGGCGACCACCGGGCCACCGCAGTGGCGGTAGCCAAGGAGCTGGATATCGCCCGCCCCGGAGACTGGTCGGTGACGGGGGCGGAGCTGGATTTTATGCCCCAGGAGCTGCTGGAGAACGACATTGAAAAGTTCGCCGTCTTCGCCCGGGTGTCCCCGGAGCACAAGATGCGCATTGTCCAGGCCTGGCAGAAGCGGGGCCGGGTGGTGGCCATGACGGGGGACGGCGTCAACGACGCCCCCGCCCTGAAGGCGGCTGACATCGGCTGCGCCATGGGGGTGGTGGGCACCGACGTGGCCAAGGGGGCGGCGGACATGATCCTCACCGACGACAACTTTTCCACCATCGTGGCCGCCATCGAGGAGGGCCGGGGGATCTACTCCAACATCCGCAAGGCCATCCACTACCTGCTCTCCTGCAACATCGGGGAGATTTTTACCATCTTTGCCGCCACGCTGCTGGGCTTTGGGCAGATGCCCCTGGTACCGGTGCAGCTGCTGTGGCTTAACTTAGTAACCGACTCCCTTCCTGCCCTGGCCCTGGGGGTGGAGCCGGTGGAGGAGGGCGTGATGGAGGAAGACCCCCGGGACGCCTCCGCCGGCCTCTTTGACGGAAGGTTTTCCCTTCGCCTGGCCTGGCAGGGCCTGATGGTGGGGGGGCTCACCCTGGCGGCCTACTTTCTGGGGTTTACACGTCTGGCCGCCCCGGGGATGGAGGGGGCTGCCGCCAACACCATGGCCTTCGCCACCCTCACCCTGTGCCAGCTGTTCCACGCCTTCAATGTGCGCAGTGAGGACCGGTCCCTCTTTGCACAGGGGGTGCTGTCCAACCCGGCCATGAACCGGGCCTTTCTTGCGGGACTGGCCATGCAGCTGTCTGTTCTGCTGGTGCCCCCCCTTCAGGGGGTGTTCTCTGTGACCCCCATGAACGCCCCCCAGTGGTTTACTGTGCTGGCTTTGGCTATGGCGCCCATCCCTATCTGCGAGTGGGCCAAGGCCGCGGGCCGGAAGGAAGATACAGAGAAGACCAGAGAGCCAGCAATAAAATAGTTAGAGCACAGCCCCGCCGGCAAGCGCCTGGCGGGGCTGTTGTGTTTATTTTTTCGCCCGGGGGTAGGGCTCCTGAACATCCGTCAGTCCCAGCAGGTAGTCGATACTGGTGTTGTGAATTTTGGCAAGGGCAATCAGAATTGGAGTTGGAATATCATTTTCACCGGTTTCATATTTGGAATAACCGGTCTGTGACATGCCGAGCAGTTTTGCGATTTCGGTCTGGGTCAAGTCCTTATCCTCACGGAAATTACGAATCCTGGGATACATGTAAGTCACCTCAAATTTAACTATAGTCTAACCTAAAACAGGGTATTTACATTTACCCTGAAATAGGTTAGAATAAGTTGAGGTGATTCGTATGAAAAAAGGTCCCAGGAAGATCGTCAGCGTCAGGATGCCGCTGGACCTGTACGAAACATTGAAGCGACTGGCGGAGGAGGACGGGCGATCAGTTCCAAGCTGCATCCGCCTGATCTTGTGGGAGCGTTTGGGGAAAACATGATACAGAAAAACAGAGACAGCCCGTGAGCTGTCTCTGTCCGCATTTATTTGATGGAGAACACCGCGCCCGACCGGGGGGGCAGGGCGATGGTATACAGCCCGTCCATCTGGGAAAACTGGGGCCGGCCCATGAGAGGGAAGAGCTTGCCCTTGTCAAAGGAAAAGGCGTGTTCCTCGCCCCCGGCGTTGAAGGCGCACAGCAGCTGTTCATCTCCGGTCTCCCGGAGGAAGACCAGCAGAGGACCCTTCCCCAAAAGGTACTGGATGGAGCCCCGGCGCAGGGCGGGGTGCCGGCTGCGCAGGCGGCCCAGAGCCCGGTACCACTCCAGCAGCTCCCGGTCCTCCCGGCCCCAGGGGAAGGTCTGGCGGTTAAAGGGGTCTTCAAAGCCCTGCATCCCCACCTCGTCCCCGTAGTACACCGTGGGGGAGCCGGGAAAACAGAACAGCAGCAGGGCGGCGGCCTTCAGCAGGGCCCGGCCCTTCTTCAGCTGCCGGGGGGACAGGGTAAAGCCGGCCCGCCACTCCTTGGTCTGGTCCCGGTACTCGCCCCCCGCCCCCAGCAGGGTGAGCAGGCGGGGGGTGTCGTGGGTGTCCAGGGAGTTCATGGCGGAGTAGAAGGCGAAGGGGGGGTAGTTCTCCCGGATGGTCTCCATCCCCTTAACAAAGGCCTCCCCGCCGCCCCCCTGGAAGAAGGACAGGATAGCGGAGCGCAGGGGATAGTTCATCAGCCCGTCGCAGTGCCCTCCCAGGATGTGTTTCCGGCGCACCCCGTAGGCCACCTTGGTGGAGCCGTCCTCCCACACCTCGCCGATAATCACCGCGTCGGGCTTCTCCGCCCGGGCGGCGGCGTGGATACCGGCCACAAAGTCGTCGGGCAGCTCGTCGGCCACGTCCAGCCGCCAGCCGTCCGCCCCCGCCCTCAGCCACCGGCGGACCACGCTGTCCTCGCCGCCGAAGATGAAGTCCCGGTAGCCGGGGTCGTTCTCGTTGACGGCGGGCAGGGAGTAGATGCCCCACCAGCTGTCGTATTTGTTGGGCCACTGGGTAAAGCTAAACCAGGAGCGGTAGGGGGAGTCCTGGCTCTGCTTTGCCCCCGTCTCGGGGTAGAAGCCGTCACCGTTGAAGTAGCGGCTCACATAGCCGGTGTGGTTAAACACACCGTCCAGCATCACCCGCATCCCCCGCCGGTGGGCTTCGTCGCACAGCCGGGTAAAATCCTCGTTGGTCCCCAGCATGGGGTCCACCCGGCTGTAGTCGGCGGTGCCGTAGCGGTGGTTCTCCGCCGCCTCAAAGATGGGGTTGAAGTACAGGGTCTCCACCCCCAGGCTCTGGAGGTAGTCCAGCTTCTCCAGCACGCCCTGAAAGTCTCCGCCGAAGAAGTCCCGGTTGCGCACCTCGCCCCGGTCGTTGGGGCGGTACTCGGGGAATTCCCCCCAGCTTTGGTGGACCCACCGGCCCCCCACCATGCCCTCCGGGTCTGGAATTTTGCTGCGGCAGAAGCGGTCGGGGAAAATCTGATAGGTGGTCCCCTCGCCAAACCAGGCGGGGATATCCTCCTCCCCGTCGTAGACGGTGAGCTGGTAGGGACCCAGGTCCTGGGTGCGGCCATCCAGCTTTTCCAGCCGGAAGGAGTACCAGATCAGCCCTACATAGCCGGCGGTGTCCAGCTTGGTGGAAAACAGGTCCTGCCCCAGCTCGTGGCCCTGCCAGGACATTTTTGACACCACGATCTCGTTGAAGCGGCTCTCGAACCGGGCGGTAAGGCTGGCGTGGGAATAGCACTCCGCCCGGGGGGGACGGAGGGTAAAGCTTACCTGCGTTCCCGAGGACACTGCCCCGTAAGGTGTTTTGTACCGGGGATCCCGGGAGTCGTAGGTGGGTAAATATGGCATTGGTATCACTCCGAACGATGGAATATCTGTAGGGGTGCCCTCTCAGTCAGCCCTTTGGGCTGCCAGCTCCCCCAGAGGGGGAGCTTTTTTACCTCTCCCTTTGGGAGAGGTGGCACGGCGAAGCCGTGACGGAGAGGGTTTCTTCTCTGAAAAGGAGACTTTTCAGTGGTACTTATAGCGCCCGCCGCCGATGAACTCCCGGAGCAGAGAGTCCCGGGGCACCAGCGCGGGGTCGATAGACTCAAAATGCTCAAATGCCTTTACCAGCTCCAGCATCTCGTCGTGGCGCTCGTTGTCCCCGGGAACACTCTGGAGAATGGGGAGGGCGTAATTTTTCATCACCGGCACCTCGTAGGGCAGGGAGGAGTCGAAGACAATATCCGCCTTGCTGCGGAAGGGGGAGATGTACAGCTTTTCCCCCCGGCGCACGTTGGCCCACATGGCCAGCGTCTGGGCCACGCCGGCACCCCGGAAGCTGTAGTCCCGCACCGCCCGGCGGACGAGCCGCATCCAGGTGCCCTTGAAGCGCAGGACCGCCCCCTCGTTGATGTTGGACCGGGCGGATATGTACAGCTTGGCGGCTGCGGGGTGCCGGCCGGCGATGTCGTCGTTCAGGGCGTGGATGCCCTCGAAAATGGCGATCTCGTTCTTTTCCAGCTTCAGCGGGGTGCCCAGGCTGTCGTTGCGCATCTGGCGGGCAAACTCAAACTTGGGGATAAGAATTTCCTCCCCCCGGCTCAGGGCGGCGAAGTGCTGGCTGAGCAGATCCATGTCCAGGCACAGAGGAGACTCGTAGTCGATGCTGCCGTCGGGGGTGCGGGGGACGGTGGCGGGGTCCTGGGTGAGAAAGTAGTTGTCCATCGCCACCGCCCGGGAGTTCACCCCCCGGCGGAGCAGCTCCTCGGCGATTTTCATGGCCGTGGTGGTCTTGCCCGAGCCCGAGGGACCGGACAGCAGCACGATGGGGCTGTGCTCCAAATTGGACAGGATTCTGTCCGCCGCCAGCGATACCCGCTGGGCGTAGCTCTCGTCGCACTCGGCCAGAAATTCCGCCGCGCCGCTCCGGACGCGCCGGTTGATCTCCTGTAGTTGGTAGGCCATAGGAATCTCCTCTCTTGGTTGAAATCGGTAAGGACGCTTCACGAAGCGTTCGCAAAAAGGGTATACCAATGGAGAGACGGACGCATCGTGATGCGTCCCTACGTCCGGTAAAACGCCCCGATCTCCGCCTTCTGCTCCAGCCCCCTGTCCAGGCCGGACAGGTAGTCCTGGGGGAATTTGGGGTTGGCAAGGCGGAGGATTTTTCCGCCGCCGATGAGCTTGGTCACGCCGCCGGCCCCCAGGGAGACCACGGTGTGCAGCTCCTCCATCATGACGATGTTATACAGGCTCTCCGCCCCCGGCCGGGTCCAGCCCACATTTTCCAGCGAGCCGGACATGTATTTCTGACGGTATAAATAGTAGGGGATATAACCGTTTGTTGTGAGAATCTGCTGGGACCAGTCCAGCATCCGGGCCACCTCCTCCCCGCCGGGGAGCGCTCCGCCGCGCTCCATCAGGGTGGAGCCCTTTTTCAGGGCCAGGGTGTGGACGGTAATGTTTTCCGGCTCCATGGCCAGCACCCCCTCCAGGGAGCGGCGGAAACCCGGGAAGGAGTCCCGGGGCAGGCCGGCGATCAGGTCCATGTTGATGCAGTCAAAGCCCACGTCCCGGGCCAGAGAGCAGGCTTCCCGGATGTCCCCGGCGGAGTGTTTCCGGCCGATGGCCTCCAGCACGTGGTCCTCCAGCGTCTGGGGGTTGACGGAGATGCGGCCGATGCGGTGGGCCTTCAATACCGCCAGCTTTTCCCGGGTGATGGTGTCCGGCCGGCCGGCCTCCACGGTGTACTCGGTGCAGCCCTCCAGAGGGAGACACTCCTCACATTGGGTCAGCAGCCGGTCCATCTGTCCGGCGGACAGAGTGGTGGGGGTGCCGCCCCCCATGTAGAAGGAGCGGATGGTCAGCCCCGTCTCCCGCAGGACCCGGCCCGTCTCGGCCACCTCCCGGAGCAGGCCCTCTACATAGGGCTCCACCAGCTTCAAGGTGCGGCCCACATCGGCGGAGACGAAGGAGCAGTAGGCGCACCGGGTGGGGCAGAAGGGGATGCCGATATACAGCGACACCTCCCCCTCCTTCAGCGACCGCTGTGTCTCCACGCTGGCCCGGGCGCAGTCCACCGCCAGCTTTGCCCGGTCGGGGGAGACAAAATACCCCTTTCTCAGCTCCATCTCCGCCTGCTTTTCCGTCTGGCCGGCCAGCAGGGCCCGGGTGGGCAGCTTCACCGGACGTACTCCGGTCAGCGCCCCCCAGGGGGGCTGGGTCCCCAGCAGGGCGGTGCCCGCCTTGTAGAAGGCCAGCTTCAGGGCGTGCTGGACGGTGTGGTAGACCTGTTCCGGGGGGCGGTCCAGCTCCTCGGAGGGAAAGCGGCGCACCCCGTCGAAGCGTTCCTGATTGCGGAACACCAGGGCGCTGACGCTGGTCTGTTTTTCTCCCCGGCGGAGGGTGAAAATGACCGCGTTTCCCTCCCCGCTCAGGACTTTGGGCGGGGGACCCTCCGGGTACTCGGGCCGCTCCCCGGGGAACAGGGTGAGCATCATCTGCTCCGCTGCGTAGTGGTAACGCTCCGGCGACCAGGGGAAGTTGGAGGTCTCAAAATACAGCTTCATGGCTGCCGCTCCCGCGTCTCACTGCGGCCCACAAGATAGTCCAGACTGACGTCAAAGAAGTCGGCCAGGGCCAGCAGATGGTCGTATTCGGGGTGGCGGGTGCCCGCCTCGTAATATTGATATGCCCGTGGGCTCTGGCTGAACTGTTCGGCCATTTCCACCTGTTTCAGGCCCTTTTCTTTTCGCAGGAGTTTCAGCCGTTCTCCTAAATTTGCCATAAAATCCCCCTTGATACGAACATAACTTACGAGTATAATGGAGACGAACACAAATTGCAAGTGGAGGTGCCCCTATGAACCAAAGTATATTACAAACCCTATTTCTGGACAACCCGGAAATCCCGGGAGAGATTGCCAGCTTTTGCAGCAGTATTCCAGAATATGTCCAGGCGGAGCAGGAATATAACAGAGTCGCAGCGGAGCTGATGGACCTTATCGGCTATGAGAGATACAGCGAATTTGAATCCGCCCTGACCGGCCACCTGTCCTGTGAGGTCCGGGCTTACTACCTCTTTGGCCTGGGCCTGCGCCGGGAAATTCTGAACGGGATAGCGAGGTAATTCACTTCAGCGCCATGCCCTGTTTCAGGTAAGGGTTGATTTTCCGCTCGGTGTCCAGGTCGGAGGTGCCCTCGTGGCCGGGGAGGACGTGGTAATTGCCCTCCAGCTTACCCAGACGGCCCAGGGAGACCAGAATCTCCTCCCAGCTGCCCCCCCGCAGGTCGGTGCGGCCGCAGTCGCCGGCAAAGAGGGTGTCGCCGGTAAACAGCACGTCCCCCGCCTTCAAGGTGACTGAGCCGGGGGAGTGGCCGGGGGTGTGGAGCACCTCGATGGTGAGCGTCCCCAGAGGGAGGGTGTCCCCCTCGTCATAGAGCAGAAGATCGTCCACCTGCCCCGCCAGGGGGAACAGACGGCTGCCCGCACCGTTGGCGTCGGCCTGGTGGATATAGATTTTGGCCTGGGGCAGGGCCCGGTGCAGCTCAGGCACGGCGGTGGTGTGATCGTAGTGGCCGTGGGTGAGAAGGATATACTCCACCTGCGCATCGGATTTTTTCAGCTCACCCAGGATGCGCCCCGCTTCGTCGCCGGGGTCAATCACGGCGATTTTGTTGTCGTGTTCCAGAATATAGCAGTTAGTGCCAATGGGTCCCACCTGCATCAGTTTGATGTTCATAAGCTCCTCCTGTTCAGCCCAGCATGTCAGACATATCTTCAAATCCGGAGCGGTCCACCGGCTTCCGGCTATAGGCGGTGCGGAAATAAGGGATGACCTCCTCCACCGTCTGAACGTCCAAATCCCAGAGGGCCATTCCCTGCCGGGAGCCCCAGCCAATCTCTACGGTGTACCAGCCGGGCTTGGGCCCCGCCCGGTTGATGGAGCTCTGGATAAACCAGTAGTTTTTGGAGTCGCCGGGGTCCTGCTGCTCCAGGATGAGGAAACTGTCCGGGTCATCCAGATTCAGCGCCCGCAGCTCGGATTCCAGAATGTCCCAGCTTAGCTGCATGGACGGCCTGCCCCCCAGATTCAGCGTCCAGGGCCAGTCCTGATGGGGCTGGCTGGGGTCGGGTTTCGGCTTGCCAAAGAAAAACATGGGGAAACCTCCTCTGTAGGGGCGGACATTGTCCGTCCGTTTTGCGTATATCGGTTCAGGCGAACGGCCACAGGCCGCTGCTACGCCTTGTCCGTATCGAACAGGATGGTTACCGGCCCGTCGTTGACGGACGCCACCTGCATATCCGCCCCAAACTGGCCGTGCTCCACAGTAAAACCCCGCTGGCGGCACTGCTCCATAAACCGCTCATACAGCGGGATAGCCAGGTCGGGCTTGGCGGCGTGGGAGAAGCCGGGGCGGCGGGAGGAGGTGTCGGCGTACAGGGTGAACTGAGACACCACCAGCAGCGCGCCTCCCACCTGCTCCAGGTTTAAGTTCATTTTCTCGTTTTCGTCCTCGAATATCCGCAGATTGCAGATTTTTTCCGCCAGCTTGTCGCAGACGGTCTCGTCGTCCCGGGGACCCACCCCCAGCAGGACCAGAAAGCCCTTGTTGATGGCCCCCTCCACCCTGCCGGCAATGGTGACAGAGGCGGAATTGACCCGGGTGACAACTGCGCGCATGGGATCACGTCCTTTCTATTTCCCCGAAGCCCGGGCCACATGGTAGACGCCCTGGATGTTGTTCAGCTTGTTGATGACCGTTTCCAGCTCGCCCTTGTCCTTCACCTCCACCACGATGTTAATGGTGGCGTGGCCGTCGGGCATGGAGCGGGCGGACAGGGCGGACACCTTCACCTTTGCGGTGGACAGGGCCATGGCCACATCCAGGGTGAGGTTATCCCGGTCCTTGGCGGACAGCTCCAGGGAGGTCTTGTAGTTGGGCAGCTTGCTGTCCACCCAGGACACCTTTACCCACCGGGCCTCCTCCTCGGGCTTGCGCCGGTCGGGATGGGCGTTGGGGCAGTCGGCCCGGTGGACCGAGACCCCGTAGCCCCGGGTGATGAAGCCGATCACCGGGTCGCCGGGAACGGGGGTGCAGCACTTGGCAAACTTCACCAGACAGTTGCCCAGCCCCTCCACAACGATGCCGGAGTCTGAGTGCTTGGGCTTGACGGGGCCGTGGGCGTCTGACGGGGCGGCGTTGCCCGGCATAATAAGGCTGTCCTCCAGGGTGCGGGCGGCGGCCGCTGCCTTCTCCGCCTGGAGCCGGCCCAGCCGCTGCATCTCATCCCGGATGCGGGCTACCGACTTGGCGGCGGTGGTGCCCCCGTAGCCGATGGCGGCGTAGAGCTCGTCCAGGGTGCCGCAGCGCAGTTTGTGGAGCAGATGGGGCAGGACCTCCTCGGCGGTGACGGCGGCCAGGGTCATCTTGGCGTGCTTCAGCTCCGACTCAAAAGCCGCCCGCCCTGTGGCGATGTTCTCCTCCCGGCGCTCCTTCTTGAACCACTGGCGGATCTTGTTCCGGGCCTCGTTGGACTTGCACAGGGCCAGCCAGTCCCGGCTGGGACCCTTGGCCGACTTGGAGGTGAGCACCTCCACGATGTCGCCGTTGGACAGCTTGTAGTCGTAGGGCACCATCCGGCCGTTCACCCGGGCGCCCACCATGGTGTTGCCAATGGCGGAGTGGATATTATAGGCGAAGTCGATGGGGGTGGCCCCCTGGGGCAGGCTCTTTACATCGCCGTTGGGGGTGAAGACAAAGACCTCGTCGGCAAAGAGGTCCACCTTCAGGGTGGAGACGAACTCCTCGGCGTCGGTGTCCTGCTGGCCCTCCAGCAGCTTGCGAACCCACTCAAATTCGTGTTCGGTGCCCAGCTTTTTGTTGGCCATCCCCTGCTTATACTTCCAGTGGGCGGCGATGCCGTACTCGGCGGTCTGGTGCATCTCCCAGGTGCGGATCTGCACCTCGAAGGGGATGCCCTCCCGGCCGATGACGGTGGTGTGGAGGGACTGGTACATGTTGGGCTTGGGGGTGCCGATGTAGTCCTTGAACCGGCCCAGCACCGGCTTGAACATGTCGTGGATGCAGCCCAGCACGTTGTAGCACTCCGGGATGTCGCTGACAATCACCCGGAAGGCGTACAGGTCGAAGATTTCATCCAGGGTCTTGTTCTGGGCGAACATTTTGCGGTAGATGGAGTAGATGTGCTTCACCCGGCCGTAGATGGTGCAGTGGAGACCCTCCTGGCTCAGGCGCTGCTCAATGCGATTCTGGATGCCCGCCAAAAATTCCTCGTGGGCGGAGGAGCGCGCGACGAGCTCGTCCTCAATCTCCTTGTAGCCCACCGGGTCCAGATAGCGCAGGGACAGGTCCTCCAGCTCCCACTTGATCTTCTGCATACCTAAGCGGTGGGCGATGGGGGCGTAGATCTCCATGGTCTCCAGGCTCTTCTCCCGCTGCTTCCGGGGGGACTGGTACTCCATGGTGCGCATATTGTGCAGCCGGTCGCACACCTTGATGAGGATCACCCGAATGTCCCGGCTCATGGCCATGAGCATCTTGCGCAGATTCTCCATCTGCTCCTCTTCCTTGGTGACGAACTGCATCTTGGTCAGCTTGGTGACCCCCTCCACCAGCTCGGCCACCGTAGGGTTAAACCGCTTGGCGATCTCCTCGTGGGTGGAAGCGGTGTCCTCAATGCAGTCGTGAAGCAGGGCGGCCACCACGCTGTCGATGTCCAGCTCCAGGTCGGCCACAATCTCCGCCACGGCGATGGGATGGATGATATAGGGCTCGCCGCTCTTGCGCAGCTGGCCATGGTGGGCGGTGTCGGCGTAGGTGAAGGCGTCAAAGAGCACCTTCGTGTCCAGACTGGGCATGTAGGTGAGCACCCGTTTTTCCAGGGTGTGATAGCGTTCTAAAATGGGGTCCATGTTGTCACCTCTCTAAAGGGGCTTTGTAGGGGCTGCCGCCTTCGGCAGCCTGTTTTTCAACGGCGGGCGGACGCATCATGATGCGACCCTACAGGCCGCCCTCCAATATCTTCCGCAGGCGCCTGATAATTTCCGATGCCTCCAGGTCCACCTTCTGCTCCACCTGGCACAGGGTAATCTGGATGCGGTCGGTGCGGCGGTTCAGACTGATGAGCCCCCGCTCCTCCAGCACCTCCAGGCAGAGCATGGTGCGGGCGGGCACCTCCCGCTGTCTCGTGGCCCGGGAGACCGCCCGGGCAATGCGGGCGGGGGTGTCCTCCACCACGGTGCAGCCGGTGGACTGCCGCTCCAGCCAGCGGTACAGCCCCACAAAGTCCCCCCGGCTGGGGAGGAGGAACCGGGCCTCCTCGCAGGTGAGACTCTCCCCCCGGCTGTATTTGTCATAGATGGCCTGCTCCAGCTGGGCCCGGGAGGGGGCCAGCCGCAGGTCCACCACCTGGAGCTGTACGGTGCGCACCCCCCGGAAGTCGTTGATCTGGGGGTAAAATACCACGTCTACCCGGCAGCCGGGGTAGAGACCCAGGTCGGCCCCCTGGCTGGAGAAGTAGATGGCATCCAGCGGGACCCCCCGGCTCTCCAGCCGCAGCTTCAGATGCCGGCCCCGGCCCACCTGGGACATGGTGTGCACCTGGGCCCCCTGGAGGAGGAACACCGGCCGGGGGTTGCCTGTGCCGCAGGGCTCCAGCAGGTCCAGAGCCTCCACCGCCTCCACCGTCAGGTGGTGGGGGGCGACGGCCAGGTCGATATCCAGCACCGAGGGCAGGGGCTGGCCGTGGCAGCTCTCTGCCACTGCCCGGCGCAGGGCCAGGGCCAGGGCGGGAATGTTCTCCTCCTTCACCGTAAAGCCGGCGGCCAGGGCGTGGCCTCCAAAATTTTCCAACAGCCCCGAACAGGCGGACAGCAGCTCAAAGAGGTTGATGTCCCCCCAGGAGCGGCAGGAGCCCTTGCCCATACCGCCGTCTAAACAAATCATAAAACAGGGGCAGGCGTACTTTTCTGCCAGGCGGGAAGCCACAATGCCAACCACCCCCTGGTGCCACTGGTCTCCGGCCAGCACAATGGCCCCCTGCTGGGGAGTTTCCTCCAGATGCTGGACACACTGCTGAAAAATTTCCCCCTCGATATCCTGGCGCTCCCGGTTGAGCTCACACAGCTGGGCGGCCAGTTCCTCCGCACGGGCGGGGTCGTGGGTCAGGAAAAGCTCCGCCGCCACCTCCGCCATCCCCATCCGCCCGGAGGCGTTGATCCGGGGGGCCAGGGTATAACCCACCGAGACGGAGGTGACGGGCCGGTCCTCCAGCCCGGCGCAGCGGATCAGGCTGGCCAGTCCCAGCCGCCGGGGCGGGTTGAGCCTGCGCAGCCCCAGACTGACAATAGCCCGGTTGGCCCCTGTCATAGGCATCACGTCGGCCACTGTGCCCACGGCGGCCAGGTCGCAGAATTTGTCCAGCACGGAGGAAGTCTCTGAGGGGCCGGCCACCGCCAGGGCCAGCATCAGAGCCACCCCTACCCCGGCCAGCCCCTTGAAGGGGTAGGGACAGTCGGGCCGGTGGGGGTCCACCACCGCGGCGGCGGCGGGGAGCACCTCCTTGCAGGCGTGGTGGTCGGTAATCACTACGTCAAGCCCCAGGCTGGCCGCCAGGGCGGTCTCCTCTACGGCGGTGATGCCGCAGTCCACTGTGATGATGAGGGCGACCCCCTGTTCGGCCAGGGCCTGGACCGCTTCCTGGTTCAAGCCGTAGCCCTCACCCAGGCGGCTGGGGATATAGGGGATAATGTGTCCCCCCCGGGCGGTGAGGAATTGGGTGAGCAGGCAGGTGGAGGTGATGCCGTCCACATCGTAGTCGCCGTAGACAGCGATCAGCTCTCCCAGCTCCAGGGCCAGCTTTATCCGGCGGACTGCCCGGTCCATGTCTTTCAGAAGCATGGGGTCCGGGATGGGCTCCGAATCCGGGTTGAGCAGCCGCCGGGCGTCCTCCGGGCGGACTACCCCCCGGGCGGACAGCAGCCCGGCCAGCAGAGGGGGAAACCCGGCATGTTCCAGGGCCAGCTGTCCATCCGGACAGGGCGCAGCCACCTGCCACTGTTTGTATTTCACCGGGCATCACCTCTCATCTGCGAGCGCTCCGCAGGGCGCATTACTTCATATTAACTTACCTATTATATCAGGGAATGGGAGCATTTTCAAGATAAAATACAAAACACCCGTCCCGGCCGGGATTTTCCGGCCAGAGACGGGGCGTTTTGTTATACTGTGCCGAAGCGGTCCATGGGCCAGAGGGCCAGAACGGCCTTGCCCAGGATGTAGCCGGTGTCCACAGTGCCAATCTGGACATCGCGGCTGTCGGTAGAGCCGTTTCGGTTGTCCCCCATGACAAAGACGGAGCCCTCGGGGACCTCCCAGTGGGTCTGCTGCATGGTGGAGGAGTAGGGCAGATACATCTCCTCCAAAATATAGGGCTCATCCAGGGGATAGCCGTCTACATAGACGATACCGGCGCCGTAGTCAATGTCCACAGTCTGCCCGCCGGTAGCAATTACGCGCTTGACAATTGCGCGGGGGCCGGGCCAGCCGGCCAGTACCGCGGGGGTCTTGTTCAACACCACAATGTCTCCCTGCTCCGGGGTGTAGCCCAGCGACCAGATGAGCATGATCTCCCCGTCCTGAAGGGTATTGTCCATCGAGCTGCCGTCCACCCTGGTGAGACGGGCCACGCAGTTGAACAGCAGCACCGCTGCCACCACGCAGCCCAAAAACAGCTGGAGCCACTCATACAGGTCAGCCCCCGGCCGGCGGGGGGGCTTCTCCTCCTCCGGCTTCTGGGAGAGGTCGTTGTATTCGTCCATTGGAACACCTCGTTTCCTTGTGTCGTGAGTGGTATTATAACCGGTTTCAAGGAAAAAAGCAACAGGAGAAGGCTTTTTCAGGAGAAGGGAGCCTTCACAACGCTATTTTTGTCACCCCCGGGGCGCTGCCCAGCACCTCGCCCTCCCGCTTCTGGCAGGTGAACAGAAGCAGCTGCTGCTCCCCGGACAGCTCCCAAAGAAGCTCCAGGGCGTAGGTCAGGCGGCCGTCGTCGAAGGAAGCCAGGGCGTCGTCCAGCAGGATGGGGGGCTTTTCGGGCAGGCACAGCCGGCACACCGCCAGCCGCAGAGCCAGGTAGAGCTGGTCCGCCGTCCCCCGGGACAGGTACAGGGCAGAGCGGGGCAGCACCCCGTCCCCCTCCCGGACAAAGCCCTCCAGCTCTCGGGTGAGGGACACCGCCGGGTACTTGTCCCCGGTGAGCCGGGCCATATACTGGCCGGTGAGCCGGTTCAGCTCGGGAGAAAACCGCTCCTGAAGGCGGGCGTTGGCCTGGGTGAGGGCGTCCATGGCCAGGGAGATGGCCTCCAGTTCCAGCCTGCGCCGGGCCAGCCGTTCCTCCAGCCGTTCCTTCTGGGCGGACAGGACGGCGGGGTCCCCCATGGCGCTGAGGGTGCCCCGGGCCTGGTTCAGCTGGGCGTTTATCTGTTCCAGTCGCTGGGCGGCCTGGGCCAGGGCCAGTTCGGTCTCCTGGGGGCCCAGGTCGGGGATGGGCAACTCCGGGATGGGGCCGTCCTGATGCTCGGCTCCCTGGGCGGCCAGGTCGTCCAGCCGGCGGCGGGCGGCGGCGGCCCGCTCCCGGGCCAGAGCCAGGTCGTGGTCTATATTCAGTGCCCGGCTCAGGGCTGCGGAGCAGCCGAACAGGTCAGTCACCTCCGGGGCGAAGCCGTGGACAAAGTCCAGCAGCTCCGCCTTTGTGCTGTCCCGTTTGCTCTGCCGCTCGGTGACGGCGTTTTGAATGACCTCCACCTCGTGGGCGGCCTTGTCCGCCGCCTGACAGCGGTCCTTATAGTTTTGCGCCAGGGCGGTGAGCTCCTCCGGGGTCTGGACGCCGTACTGTTCTAGAATTTGAGCGGCGTCTTTTCTTATCTTACTGACCCGCCTTTTTTGCAGATAGGCCAGGAGAAGATTACATGCGAACACGGTTACGGCCAGGAAGGAGATATAATTCATTCCATTTCTCACGAAAAGGGGAATTGCCAGCAAGATTAACCAAGCCAGGCCCACAGCGATAAACACGGGGCAGGTGCGCTGGTATTTCCGGGCTTTTTCCTGCGCTGCCTGCCAAGTGGAGCAGTCAGCCGCCGCTTTAGCCGCCGCCGTCTCCCCGGTCATGTTGGGGAAGTAATCGTCCTTCGCGGTTTCCCGGGCCTTGGCGGCGGTCTCCTCCGCCTCCTCCAGCGCGGCGGAGCCCTGTTTGATCTCCCCCTCCAGGACCTTGATGTATTGCAGCTCGCCCTGGGCCTTTTTCAGCGTCTCCCGGTCGGGGATGGGGCGGGCGGCAAGCTCCCGCTCCAGATCGTCCAGCTGCTTCCGGGCGTTCTGCCCGTCCAGTTCCGCCTGGGCGTACCGGTCAGACAGCTTCCGCCGGGCGAGCAGGCGGTGGACCTCCGCCTGCCGGGCCAGGCCCTCCCGGGTGCGGGCCAGAGCGGCCTGCTCCCCCTCCAGCCGGGCGGTGAGGGCGGCGGAGCGCTCCAGCGTCTCCAGATTTTCCTGCACCTGAGCCAGCTGGGTCTCCAGCCTGGGGATGTCCCCCACGCTTTTGTTGACCTGCCGCCGGTTTTTCCAGGCCTTCAGCCGCTCCATAGCCTGGGAGAAGGACACGTCCTCCTCCCCCGATGTGACCAGAGCGGCGATGCGCCGCTCCAGCTCGGGAGCGGCGGTGAGGGACAGATTCCCGTCCCCCAGAAAGGCGGAGCGGGTGAATACCTCCGCCCCCACTCCGGTGAGCAGTTCGCCGCAGTTGGAGGCGGTGAGACCGGGCACCGGCTCCTGGGTGCCGGTGTAGACGGCGGAGAAGGCCCCGAAGGGGGTGTTTCCTCTGGGACCCCGGCGGATGGTGATGTCCCGGCCCTCATAGTCCAGGGTGATCTCTCCCTCCATGGGGGCTCCGGACCAGGGCTGATAGCGGTTCTTGTCAGCGAGATAGCCCTTTTTGTCCCGGTCCCGGGTGTCGATGCCGTAGAGCATGGCCCGCCAGAAGGCGGCCCAGGTGGATTTACCCCCCTCGTTGGGGGCGTGGATGAGGGTGAGACCGGGCCCCGGCTCCAGCCGGGCCCTCTCCAGCCGGCCAAAGGTGGCGGTCATGGATTTGATTTTCACGGCTCCTCCCCCCTCTCCAGAGCGGCCAGCCCATACCGGGCCGCCAGCTGACAGACCGGGTTGTCCGGCTCCGCCTGGCACTTCTCCCACATAGTGCGCAGGAACAGCCCCGTGAGGGCGTCCTCCTCCCGCCGGGTCCATAGATCCTGGGGCAGGCGGGTGCGGTCGATGAGGGTCAGACCGTAAAACGCCGGGGAGAGGGCACGGTCCAGGGCGGACAGGTTGGGAGACTGTCCTTCCCCGGTGAGAATCAGGCGGCAGATGAGGTGCTCAGTGTCCTCTGGGAGGGCGGTCTGAATTGCGGACTGGACATCTCCCGCACCGGTAATGTCCACTGTGGCGATCTCATAGCGGTATTTTGCCAGGGGGACGAACTGGGCGGTCACCCGGCCCGGCTCGGTCTCCACATAGAGGACCCCCTTCTCCCCCAGCTCGTCAAAGCCCCGCCCCTCGGGGCAGCCGGGGTAGGCCCAATAGGTGTTCCCCTCCCTCTGCAGGCCGCTGCCCTGGTGGACGTGGCCCAGGGCCAGGTAGTCCAGAGCGCTGGCGGCGATGTCCATTGCTGAGATTGGGCCGTAGCCGCTTCCCTGTCCCACCTCTCCGTGGAGGACGGCGATGTGCAGCTTTCCGTCATCGGGAACGGTCAGTCCTTCCAGAGGGCGGGAATCCTGATGGGCGCCGGTGAAGGCGCGGCCCCACAGAGTACAGCCGGGCAGCTCCACCGTCTCCAGGGCGGCGCCGGAAAAAATATGTACGTTGTCCGGCCAGGTCAGGGCGGCCCAGACCGACCGGGAGCTGTAGAAGTCGTGATTGCCGGGGGCGACGAATACCGGGCAGGGGATGTTGCCCAGCGTTTCCCGCAGGGCCTGGGCCGTCTCCCGGAAGATGTGCTCGGAATCCAGCAGATCGCCGGCCAGCAGCACCAGATCGGCCTGTTTTTCCCTGGCCAGTGCCGCCAGCCGGTCCAGCAGCTCCCGCTGCTCCCCCCGGCGCTGGGCGGCCCGCTCCGGCGTCAGGCCGGAAAAGGGGCTGTCCAGGTGGAAATCGGCCCCGTGGATGATTTTTAACATGGGCTACTCCTCAATATCCGTCCGCGTCACGCTGACGCACTTCTTTTTCTCTGTGTCAATGACAAACAGGCAGGCGTTGAGCTTGCAGTTGCCCTCCGCCTCTTCATACCGCCGGGGCAGACCGCCGAGAAAGAGGTTCAAGGAGTTCTCCGGCTTGATACCCAGCACCGAGTTGACGGGTCCGGTCATCCCCAGGTCGGTGACGAAGCCGGTGCCGCCTGGGAGCACACGGCAGTCCGCCGTGGGCACGTGGGTGTGGGTGCCCCAAACCGCCGCCGCCCGGCCGTCCAGATGCCAGCCCATGGCCCCCTTCTCGCTGGTGGCTTCGGCGTGGAAGTCCACCAGCAGCAGGTCGAAGCCCCCCCGGTTGAAGAAGTAGTTGGCGGCCTTGAAAGGGCTGTCCAGGTTGGAGTTCAGGTCTACCCGGCCCATAATATTGAGCACCCCCAGCCGCAGGCCCTGGCACTGGTATATCCCAAAGCCTTTCCCCGGTACCCGGCCGGCGTAGTTGGCGGGGCGGAGGATGCGCTCCTCCTTGTCCAGAAAGGCCCCGATCTGGATACGGTTCCAGGTGTGGTTGCCCAGGGTAATCACATCGGTGCCGGACTCCAGCATCCGCCGGGCCTGGGCGGGGGTGATGCCCACCCCGGAAGCGTTCTCCCCGTTGACCACGGTGAAATGGGCGCCTGTCTCCTCCCGCAGGCCAGGCAGACGGCGGGACAGAATGTCCTGCCCCCCCTCGCCCACCACATCGCCTACGGCTAATACATTTAACAGCATAGATTGTCCTCCTTGCTGGCGGTTATTGTCTTACTTGGCTATTAAGCTATTATAAAGTATTCCCGCAAAATACGCAATGGCTATCTTGGATATGGCGCTGTTTCATAAGAAGCAGCTGTTTGAAGAATAAAACCGCCCTGTCACCCTTGACAAGACGGACAAAACAGAATCTTGGGGACGCGGACGTCTCGTGAAGCGTCCCTATAGAGACGGCGCAAATCGTTATCTCTTTGCATGGTTCCTGATGCAAAACATTAGCGGACGGAGGAAACAAAAGCGGGACGGCGTGCCGTCCCGCTTAAAAGCTGCTTATTTAATGGGCAGACCGGCCTCTTTCTTGGCCTTGATCTCCCGGAGGGCGTCCTTATAGGACAGGTTGACCCGGCCCTTCTCGTCGATCTCAGTGACCTTGACCCAGATCATGTCGCCGATGTTGACCACGTCCTCCACCTTCTCCACCCGGCGCTCGGCCAGCTTGGAGATGTGGACCATGCCGTCCTTGCCGGGGGCCAGCTCCACGAAGGCGCCGAACTGGAGGATGCGCACCACCTTGCCGTAGTACAGCTCGCCCACCTGGGGGACGAACACGATGGTCTCGATCATCTTCTTGGCGGCGTCGCAGGAGGCGGCGTCGGGGGAGGCGATGTGGATGGTGCCGTCGTCCTCAATGTCGATCTGGGCGCCCGACTCGGCGGTGATCTTCTGGATGACCGAGCCGCCCTTGCCGATGACCTCCCGGATCTTGTCCGGGTCGATCTTCATGGACAGCATCTTGGGGGCCCATTTGCATACCTCGGGGCGGGGAGCGGCGATGCAGGGCAGCATCACCTCGTCCAGAATGGCAAACCGGGCGTCCCGGGTGATGTCCAGGGCCTCTTTGATAATCTCGTGGCTTAGACCGTCGTTCTTCAGGTCCATCTGGATGGCGGTGATGCCCGACTTGGTGCCGGCCACCTTGAAGTCCATCTCGCCGTGGAAGTCCTCCACGCCCTGGATGTCGATGAAGGTGGTAAAGCCGCCGTTGTCGTCCTGAATCAGGCCGCAGGAGATGCCGGCCACCGGGGCCTTGATGGGCACGCCGGCGTCCATCAGGGCCAGGGTGGAGCCGCAGATGGAGCCCTGGGAGGTGGAGCCGTTGGAGGAGAGCACCTCGGAGACGACGCGGATGGCGTAGGGGAACTCCTCCTCAGAGGGGAGCACCGGGGCCAGAGCCCGCTCGGCCAGGAAGCCGTGGCCGTACTCCCGGCGGTTGGTGGACCGGGGAGCCCGGGCCTCGCCCACGGAGTAGGGGGGGAAGTTGTAGTGGTGCATATACCGCTTCTCTGTCTCCTCCCAAATGGTGTCCAGCTTCTGGGAGGCGGCCAGGGTGTTCAGAGTACACACCGACAGCACCTGGGTCTGTCCCCGGGTGAACAGGCCGGAGCCGTGGACCCGGGGCAGCAGGCCCACCTCGGCGGCCAGGGGACGAATCTCGTTCTGGGCCCGGCCGTCCACCCGGTGGCCCTCCAGCAGCCAGGCCTTGACGATCTTCTTCTGGAACTTGTAGGTGAACTCCTCCAGGTACTTGTCCATGTCGGGGTACTGCTCCAGATACTTCTCATGCCAGTGCTCGATCATGGCGTTCCAGCGGGCCTCCCGGACGTTCTTGTCGTCGGTGTCCATGGCGGCCTTGGCCTCGTCCATGAAGTTGGCCACGATGTCGTCAAAGAGCTCCTGGTTGAACTGGGCGTGGTCGTACTCCATCTTGGGCTTGCCGATCTCCCGGACAATCTGGTCGATGAAGTCGATCTGCTTGCGGATCTCCTCGTGGGCCTTGACGATGCCGGCGTACATGATCTCGTCGGGAATCTCGTCGGCCCCGGCCTCGATCATGACCACCTTCTCCCGGGTGGCGGCCACGGTCACGTCCATGCGGCTGGTCTTGCGCTGGGCCTGGTTGGGGTTGAGGACGATCTGTCCGTCGCAGAAGCCCACCTCCAGGCAGCCGATGGGGCCGGCGAAGGGGATTTCACTATAGCTCACGCAGGCGGAGGCTCCGATCATGGCGGCCACCTCGGGGGAGCAGTCGTAATCCACGCTCATAACGGTGCACTGGATGCACACGTCGTTGCGGAAGTCGTAGGGGAACAGGGGGCGCATGGGCCGGTCGATGAGGCGGCTGGCCAGCACGGCGGGCAGGGAGGGCCGGCCCTCGCGGCGCATGAAGGAGCCGGGGATGCGGCCCACGGCGTACAGCTTCTCCTCAAACTCCACGGACAGGGGGAAGAAGTCGATGCCGTCCCGGGGACGGGGGGAGACGGTGGCGGCCACCATGACGGTGGTCTCGCCGTACTTCACCAGGGCGGAGGCGGAGGCCAGCTCGGCCACCTTGCCCACCTCGATGGTGAGGGGCCGGCCGCACAGGTCCATGGTCCAGCTCTTGAACTTGGGGAACTGCTTGTGCTTGATGATTGTTGACATGTTGATTCTCCTTTTCATTGGTATCTCCGGCGTCTCAACTGCCCTTTAGCACTTGAATACGAGGTCGGGGCACCCTCTCCGTCACGGCTCCGCCGTGCCACCTCCCCCAAAGGGAGAGACAGGCGTACATGCACCCGCCGCAACGCCTTAGCTCCCCCAGAGGGGGAACTGTCAGCCGCAGGCTGACTGAGAGGGGCAACCCCATATTCAACTGCTAAAAGACCAGAAAAAACCGCCGGGGTATATGCGAACATAGGGCGGAGCGCAGAAAACGCCCGCCCTACATTTCACAATCTTACTTACGGATGCCCAGCTTGGCGATGATGGCGCGGTAGCGCTCGATGTCCTTGGCCATCAGGTAGTCCAGCAGCTTGCGGCGCTTGCCGATCATCTTGTACAGGCCGCGGCGGCTGTGGTTGTCGTGGATGTGCACCCGCAGGTGCTCGGTGAGCTCCTTGATGCGGGCGGTGAGAATGGCGATCTGCACCTCGGGGGAGCCGGTGTCGGTCTCGTGGGTGCGGTTGGCCTCGATAACGGCCGTCTTTTCGTCCTTGCGGATCATGGGAAATTCCACCTTTCAAAATGTTCTGTCCTGGGGCCGGGTATCGGGCGGGTGTGTCCCCGCGCACCTGCGCGGGCCATGTCCCGAAACCAAGCGGGGGACGGTGCACAGCTGTTGTGCCCGGATAATATATCATAGTTTTTTCCTGATGTAAAGGGAAAATCCCAGGTTTGCGGAAAAATTTTTATTGGTCCCCCATAACCAGCTGAAGCTCCTCCAGCGCCTGCATGGCTTCCTCCGCCTGCTGTGAGATGTCCGCCAGCTTTGCGAAGGCTTTGGTGTAAAGTTCGCGGTATTGTTCGGCTGTAGCTTTGCGCACAAGCTGCGAAAACCTTGCACATAATCTGCAAAAAAGAA
>CANPFP010000011.1 GCA_947573385.1 uncultured Bacillota bacterium
CGGTGCGCAGCGGCAAGACCCTGTGCACCGGGCTGTCCTTCTTCTGCTGGGCTATTCAGTCCTTTCTGGACCGGTATCTGGACGACCTGTTTACCTGCGGCCACGGGCTGGGGGAGATTGTTCTGACCCCCGACGGGACGGAGATTGCCGCCCTGCTGTGCGCCGACCCGGAACAGGTGGAGGTGAAGATTGGGGACAGCCCCCTGGACTTTCAGCTGTGCAGGGCGGGGCTGGGGGAGAATCGGGAGCTGCCTTATCAGGAACTGCTCCTCTTTACCCCCTTCCAGCCCACCGGGGATGCCCCCTGCGGGGTGTCGCTGCTGCGGTCCATGCCCTTTTTGGCCGGTATTCTGCTGAAAATCTTTCAGGCCACCGGTCAGAACTGGGAGCGGGCGGGTAACCTCCGCTTCGCCGTGGTGTGTAAGCCCGGGGAGGGGGAGGAGACTTTTGCTCAGGAGCGGTGCGGGCTGCTGGCCCGGGAGTGGTCAGCCGCCATGCAGGCCGGGCGGGAGGGCTCCGTCCGGGATTTTGTGGCGGTGGGAGACGTGGACATCAAAGTGATCGGAGCGGACGGGCCCATTCTGGACAGCCAGGCGCCGGTGCGGCAGATTCTGGAGCAGCTGGTGGCCCGGACGGGGATTCCCCCCTTTATGCTGGGGCTGTCCTGGTCGTCCACCGAGCGGATGAGCGCCCAGCAGGCCGATATGCTCACCACCGAGATTACCGCCATCCGGCGGGCGGTGGAGCCCGCCCTGTGCCGGGTGGCAGAGCTTTGGCTGCGGCTCCACGGGGTTGGAGAGAGGGCGGAGATCGTCTGGGAGGACATCAATCTGCAGGATATGGTGGAGGAGGCCAGAGCGGAGTTGTACTGGGCTCAGGCCGAAAAATTGAGGAGGGAAACAGGAAAATTGTGAAGGAGACCGTGGGCGGCGAAAACGCGGCGGTGACAGCCCAGGATTTGGAGCTGATTGGGGCGCTGGCCCGGAAGCCGCTGAGGGCGGAGGAGGTGTATACCTTCTCGGTTCGGCTGTGTGACAACGAGATCGACCGGGATTTTGAGCGGTTTGTCCCTCAGACGCTGGAGCAGCTGGCCCCCATGTTTGTGGGCAAGGCGGGCATCTTTGACCACCAGTGGTCAGCCCTAGGACAGGCCGCACGGATCTATAAGACGGAGATTGTCCGGGAGCCGGGGCGGGTGACAGCGGCCGGGGACGGTTACATGTGGCTGAAGGGCTGCGTCTACATGGTGCGCACCGACAGCAATCGGGACCTGATTGCCGAGATCGAGGGGGGCATCAAGAAGGAGGTCAGCGTGGGGTGTGCGGTGGAGCATGCCGTGTGCTCCGTGTGCGGCTGTGACCGGATGGCGAGCGACTGCGGCCACGAGAAGGGGCAGGAGTACGGCGGACAGCTGTGCTGGGCCGACCTGGAGGGGGCCAGGGACGCCTATGAGTTCTCCTTTGTGGCCGTCCCCGCCCAGCCCGCCGCCGGGGTGGTGAAGACCGCCCGGCAGGGGGCGCAGGACGTCCGGCGGCTGGAGGAGGAGGCCGCCCTGGGGCGGAAGTGTATGGATGACCTCCGGGGGGAGGTGGTCCGGCTGGCCCTGCTGTGTGACCGGGAGCTGGACGGCCAGGCGGTGAAGTCGCTGGCGGGCAAGCTGTCGTTTCAGGAGCTGGAGGAGCTGAGAAAGTCCTATGCCCGGAGGGTTGGGGAGCGGTTTCCGCTGCGGACGCAGCTGAATTATTCCACCGGGGACGCCAGGTTTGAGGAGGAGAATCGGGCGTTTTTGGCGTAAATTTTTAAGGAGGTTATGAGATATGGCATATTATTACGACAATCTGAAGCTGGACAAGGGGATGTATCGGGAGACCGGGCGGTCCTTCAGCCAGGTGCTGGAGCGGGAGGACCCCAGCGAGCGGTATAAGGGCACCAGCCTGGAGGGGCTGGACGCCTTTCAGCGGCAGCTGAAACGATTTGACATTAAGGTGAAGGGGGAGACCAGCGACCCGGTGGAGGCGTTTTTCCGCACCTCAGACGCTGCCGTCCTCTTCCCTGAGTACATCGCCCGCACGGTGCGCCAGGGGATGGAGGAGGGGGATATCCTGCCCCACATCACCGCCGCTGTTACCAAAATCGACGGGATGGATTACCGCTCCATTTCCTCTGAGACCGGGGGCGAGGAGAAGAAGCTGAAGCCGGTGACCGAGGGGGAGCGGATTCCCTCCACCACCATTAAGGTGCAGGCCAATCTGGTGAAGCTGAAAAAGAGGGGGCGGATGCTGGTGGCCAGCTATGAGGCGGTGCGCTTTCAGAAGCTGGACCTGTTTTCCGTCACCCTGCGGCAGATTGGCGCCCACATCGCCCGGACCCACCTGGAGGACGCGGTGGATGTGCTCATCAACGGGGACGGCAACGAGAATCCCGCCCAGGTGACCGCCATTGAAACGGGCGAGACACTGGACTACGAGACCCTGGTGGATTTCTGGGCGAAGTTTGATCCCTATGTGATGAATACCCTGCTGGTGTCCGGTGATGTGATGCTCCAGCTGCTCAAGCTGCCCGAGTTCCAGAATCCCCTTACCGGACTTAACTTCCAGGGTACCGGAAAGCTGACTACGCCGCTGGGCGCGACACTGCTGCGCACCGGCGTGCTGTCCGCCGGCACCGCCGTGGGACTGGACAGGCGCTTTGCTTTGGAGATGGTTCAGAGCGGAGACGTGATGGTGGAGTATGACAAGCTTATCGACCGGCAGCTGGAGCGGGCCGCCATTACCACCATCAGCGGCTTTGCCAAGGTGTTTACCAAGGCCAGCCAGGTGTTAAAGGTGTGAGATGACGGAACAGATTTTGGCCCTGTGCAGGGCGATGGGGGCCGGCCGGGAGGAGCTGCTGCTCCCCCTGGTTCAGGCTGTTGAGGGGCTGCTGGCCGGCCGGCTGAAGGAGGGGGCTGTCCCGGAGGACTGCGGACCCGCCTTTCCGCTGGCCGCCGCTATGCTGGTGATGGACCGGCTGTCCGGAATGACCGAAGGAGGGAATGCCGGTGAGGTGACCTCCTTTACGGTTGGTGATCTGAGTGTCCGCAGAGAGGGCGGCGGGGGCGGTTCGGGCAGGAGCCTGTCCGCCCAGGCCGAGGGGCTGCTGGCCCCCTGGCTGGAGGACACCGGATTTGTGTTTCAGGGGGTGGAAGGATGATGGAGCGGATGTGGAGCGACATTTTGGAGCGCTTTGGGCAGGAGGTTACGCTGCGGGGGGTGGAGACGGTACACTGTAAGGCCATTATCCAGCCCTGCCTGGAGCGGAGCGGGGAGCAGGAGACGCCCGGTCCGCTGGGATTGGAACGGCGGGAACAGTTCCGATACATGGGTCCCGCAGGGCATCCCCTGGACCTGGATACAGTGGTGGAGTGGAAGAGCCGGACCTGGCGGGTCCGGTCCGCCCACCTGGTAGGGGAGGGAGTTTGCCCCCACTGGTGGGCAATGCTCTGCCCCGGAGAGGAGACGGCATGAGCGCAGGATTGGAGGGCATCCGTCAGGTGATGGCGGACTATCTGAACAGCATGGGGATACGGGCTGTTACCGCCTGGCCGGGCTCCCCCCGGCAGGAGCGGGAGGAGCCGGTGGTGGTTGTCTCTCTCCGGGGGTGCCGGGCGGGACCGGCCAGCTTTCAGAACTATCTGGGCGACCGGTTTGACGAAAAATCCGGCCGGTGGGAGGAGCGGTATGGCAAGAGGGCCGAGCTCACCTTCGGGCTGGACATTTACGCCCCGGAAAAGGTGGGCGGGGAGACGGTGCAGAGGGCCTTTGACGACCTGGCCGGGGCGCTGATTTTGGGAGGTCCCGACGGGATGGACATACAGGGCTTTTCCTGTGGGCAGACCGTTTGGGATTCGGAACGCCGGCGGCTGAAGCGGCCGGTGGAGACGGTTTGTATCGCATGGCTGTGCGCCGTGTCTGATACAAGCGGCACATTTGTGGATTTTGTATTGCGAGGTGTGGTAAAAGAATGAGTATTTCGGTACATCAGCGTCCGGGGGTCTACTCCTCCTACGACGCGTCTGCAGTGGTCAGCGGCAGTGGTTATGGCCGGGTGGTGGGGCTGGTTGGCGTCAACACCAAGGCCCCGGCGGGAATGGTTCAGATTATTACAAGCTATGACAGGGCAGTGACCGTCTTTGGTTCCGATGGCGGTGAGGATATGGCGGAGCTCATCCGGCTGGCTCTGAAAAACGGGGCTTCCAGAGTGGCGGCCCTTCCGGTGACAGACGAGAGCGGCTATGAGGGAGCCTTTGCCCGGATGGCCGGGGTGGAGGATATCGCCCTGATGATCTGCGGCAGCACCGATGTAACGGTGCAGAAAAAGCTGAGGGACAGTGTGGTGGAGGCTTCCGGCATGCGCAGAGAACGGCTGTGTGTAGTGGCCGGGGGAAAGGACGAAGATGTGGACGGTCTGATTGCCCGGGCCAAGGAGCTCAACCATGAGCGGGTGGTGCTGGTGGCCCCCGGAGGGGTGGACGGAGCGGGGGCGGCCACTTCCGGCCTGGCTGTGGCCGCCGCCGTGGCGGGGGCCATCGCCGGCGAGAACGACCCCGCCGTCCCTCTGGGGGGTGCGGAACTGCTGGGGCTGGAAGGCCTGTCCGTCCGGCTGGAGGACAGGGATATCGACCGGCTCATCCTGGGGGGCGTTACCCCGATGGAAAGCCTGGGAGGGGTGGTCAGCGTGGTGCGGGGCGTGACTACACGGACCACCACAGGCGGGACGGCGGATTCCTCCTGGCGGGATTTGTCTGCCATACGGGTGGTGGACGATGTGGTCCCCGGCCTGCGGGATGTTCTGAGGACCAAGTTCCGCCGGGCCAAGAACACCGTCCAGAGCCGGGGGGCCATCCGGTCCCAGGTGGTGCTGGAGCTGGAGAATAAGCTGGCCCGGGAGATTATTACCGGCTATGAGAATGTTTCGGTGACGGCCGATGAGACGGACCCGACAAGGTGCCTGGTGGACTTTTCCTTCGCCGTGGCCCACGGGCTGAACCAAATCTGGCTGACGGCGCACATTACAGTATGAAAATAAGGAGGTAGTTTATGAGTATCGCGGGATTCCCCACAAGCAGCGATATCTATCTGGAGGCAGACGGAGTTCGCGTAGCGGTGGTGCAGAGCTACTCCGCCAGAACTACCAGGGGCAGCATTGCAGTGGAGGCCTTTGGCGAGCCGGAGCCGGTGGCCACCGTGGCTGGCCAGGCGGTCCATGTGATCGAGCTGAGCCGGTTCTACGCCACCGACGAGGCCATCAGGGACAATATCGACTTTCATTCCCTGTCTGGCTTCTCCCTGGTGATTTGCAAGCCGGATAAAAAGATTATTTACACCGACTGCCAGTGGAGTGCGATTCAGGAGAGCGCCGAAATTGGCAGTATGGTGATGGAAAAGGTTACGCTGGTGGCTTCCCGGCGGATTGAGACGGGGGTGTAAGCCATGGCCCTGTCAATTTTAGCCGGCCGGGACCGGATATCATTGGAAAACGGATTCGATTTGCGGCTGCTGTCGGCCCTGGAGATATTGCAGGCCCGGCGGGAGGGGGAGACGTTGTCCGGGGACGGCGGGGAGCGGGCGCTATGCTCCAACGCCTGCCTGCTGGCCCGGGCGCTGGAGCGGACGGAGGATCGGACCCCTGTTTTCCGGGACGGCCGGGAGGTGCTGGCCGGTCTGACCGTGGCGGAAATCTCTGCCCTGGCCGCCCGGTGGAGCACCTTCAGCCGGGAGAGTGACCCCGGGCCGGAGCTGGACGGAGAGACGCTGGAGATGGTAAAAAAAAACTCCGCAGGGACTCTGGCGAGCGGCTGCGCTGGCGGGTGCTGAAGGAGTTTCACGCTCTGCCCACCGAAGGGCGGGCACGGGAGATGAAGGGCAGAGACTATCTGTGGTGTCTGACTAATATGCTGCTGGACCAAGAGGAGACGCTGGAGAGACTATGTCCCGGCTGCCGGGCCCGGGCGCTGGAGGAGCGCTGTCCGGCCTGCGGGGCTTCCGCAGGGGACTGGGGGGAGGGGGCGGAGAGCGGCGCCTTCGATTTGGAGCGTTTTGAGATGCTGAAGGGGGGGCATAGGTGCGTGACTATCTGGAGGAGCTGCTGGATGGAACGGGTGCGCTGCTGGAGGAGCTGCGGCGGATGGAGCGGGGTTTGTCTAACCTGACCGGGGGAGACAGGCGGGAAGCTGCTGAAGATTCAAAGGAAACAGAAGATATTTTGGGGGGAGAAAGCGCGGTTGACGATACAGAAAAACCCGTATACCGGAAAATGAATGCGGTTGACTATACGGATATTTTACCAAAAAAACCGGCGGAACAGGGGGACGTTCACCCAGACAGGGAGGACGGAAACGAGCTGGAATTGGTCCGGCAGCCGGGCAGAGAGACGGAAACCGGGGCAGAGCAGAGTCGGAAGGCCCCTTTGACGGCCCAGCTGGAACGGCTGGACCGGGCGGTATCTGCGTCTGCCGGGGGAACTCTGCGCCATGGGAAAAGAGAAAAATGGTGGGATGAGGTTTGCCGTCCGGCGGGGCTCAAAACGGAGACAGGATTCGTCTCGGGGCCGGACCTCCCCGGGGAGGTCCGGCTTGGAGCGGAGAGACGGTTTGCTTCAAGCAGAGGGCCGGACTGGGTGGAGCAGGCCGACCGGGCCTTCCGCCGGGACAGCCGCCGGTATGACGGGGGCTTCTATCTGTACTGAGGAGGAATGGCGGAATGATTTTGACCCCAATGCGCTATAAGAGCTACACCTGGCCCCACAATCCCCGGGTGTACTCCATTGATTTTCAGCGGACGGTAGCGGTGCATAAGACCCCCTTTGACCGTTATCAGCTCCAGGATTTGGGGATGGGGCAGCGAATTATGGAGGGAGAGGGGGAGTTTGCGGGGGAGGGAGCCTATATGGAATTTCAGCGGCTGGCCTGTGTCTTTTATGAGGGCGGGCCGGGGCTGCTGGTCCATCCGCTGTGGCAGGTGGCCAGTGCGTATTTTGTCTCCCTTCGGGTGGAGCAGGAGCCCCGGCCTGACTATGTGCGCTACTCCTTCGCGTTTTGGGAGGAGCACAGCCTTTACAACGGGCTGGCCGCCCGGACGGTGGGGACGTCTACAGCCGGAGGGGGGAGCGGAGAAAGTACCGGCCAGCCCGCCTATCATCGGGTGGTGAGGGGGGATACCCTGTGGGCGCTGGCCGGGCGGTACGGAATTTCGCTGGCGGAGCTGGTGGCCCTGAATCCCCAGATTAAAAACCCCAATCTGATTCGGGCAGGGGAGGAGGTGCGGGTGCGTTGACCGCTTATGTGACCGATGTGAATCAGGTGAAGTGGACGCTGCCGAAACTGCTGGCCTGTCGGCTGGACTATACTGCCGGAACGCCCTGCGATAGCTTTTGGATGCGGTGCGTTTGGGACGAGAACAACACCACCAGGCCGGAGAACTGGGTGAGCTTTACTGCGGAGCACGAGGGCAGGCGGGTATTTACCGGTGTGGTGGACGAGTGTGAGGTGAGCATTACCAACGGGGGCCGGCTGCTGGAGGTGTCCGGCCGGGGGATGGCCGCCCTCCTGCTGGACAACGAGGCCTTGGGGCAGGACTATCAGACCGCTACCCAGATGGATATTATCCGGGATCATGTGCGTCCCTATGGGATCACCGTAGCGCCTGGAGCGAGCCTGCCTGCTGTTTCCCGGTTTTCTGTGGCTACGGGAAACAGCGAGTGGTCGGTGGTGTATGAGTTTGCCCGATATTATGGCGGAATCGCCCCCCGGTTTGACCGGGAGGGGAGACTGGTGCTGTCCGGCTGGGACAATAGCCAGGAACGGGTGGTGGATGACAGCTCCCCCGTCATTTCGCTGGTCCGCCGGGACAGGCGGTATGGGGTGCTGTCTCAGGTGTTGATGCGGGACCGGTGGAGCGGTGCGGTGGAGACGGTATACAACACAGATTTTGCCGCCAGTGGAGGCCGGGCCCGGCGGGTAATTACAATGCCGGCAAAAAGCACATATAAGGCGATGCGCTACAGTGGCCAGTTCCAACTGGACAAGTCGGCCTCTGAGCTGAAACGGATGGAAATTACAGTGGGACAGGCGTTCTGTGCATGGCCCGGAGAACTGGTGACGGTCCAGCGCAGCGGTCTGGACTGGAACGGCAGGTATCGGGCCGTTCAAGTGACTGTGGGAATGGACGATAAAGGCTGCTGGAGCCGGATGGAGCTGGCGCCTCCTGATTTTACAGTGTGAGGTGAAGAAGAATGTGGACATCGGAGCGAAGCCGAAACCTGCCGGTGCGGGAAGCGCCGGCCGAAATCGGTACTGTTACCCTGGGAGGGGACCCGGCGGGAGTCAGTCTGGGAGGGGAGCGGCGGTGGCTGCCGGTCTATGCGCCGGGCGGCTACAGCTGGAGACCTACCTCCGGGGACAAGGTGCTGGTACTGAAAACCGGCGCGGAGGGGGAATCCCCCTGCATCCTGGGGACGGTTCAGAGCGAGACGGAGCTGAAGCCCGGGGAGGTTATGCTGAAGGGCGGAGAGAGCTTTGTCCTCCTGAGCCAGGAGAGACTGACATTGGGCGGCGAGGTGTATATCAATGGACGGCCGCTGTATAACATTGTGCGGGATATCGTAATTGATCTGTTAAACTGAAGGAGGGCCGCTGTGGAGTGGAGACTGATTGATGGAGACTATGTTCCCGACGGGAGGGGCGGCCTTACCGCTTTGGACGGGGGAGAAGAGGTGCTGGCCAGGGTGCTGTTCCGCCTGACCGCCCGACGGGGGGGCCTGCCCTTTCTGCCGAGACTGGGGAGCCGGCTGTATCAGCTGAGCCGGGAAAAGGTGTCCGCCCGTCAGGCGCTGGCGGTCCAGTATGTGGCCGAAGCGCTGCAGGAGGAGCCGGACCTGAGCGTGCAGGCGGTGCATCTGGACCAGGCGGGAGAGACGGGCCTGCTCACAGTCGAGCTGGAATGGCAGGGGGAGGAGCTGACCGTCCGGCTGCCCCTTTCGGATGTGGAAACGGATGGGGGGAGATGAAGCGAGATGAAGATGGTTGACGAAATTTATCGGGAAATGCTCGCCTGCTTTGGAGACCGGACCGGACTGGAGCCCCGGGAGGGCTGCGATCTTTCCGCCAGACTGTACGCGCTGGCGGCTCAGGTATATTCCCTGTATGTTCAGGCGGACTGGGTGGTCCGGCAGGCCTTTCCACAGACGGCGGAGGGGGAGTATCTGGACCGCCACGCCCAGCTGCGCAGCTTGGAGCGTAAACCGGCGGCAGCGGCGGAGGGGATTGTCCGGTTTACCGCCGGGGAGGTCCTTGACTCACCCCGGGATATCCCCCAGGGGACGGTATGTATGACGGCGGGACTGGTGCGCTTTGAGACGATCGGCCCTGCCGTGCTGGAGACGGGCGCGTTGACTGTGGATGTGCCGGTGCGGGCGCTGGCCGTCGGAACATCAGGGAATGTGTCCGCCGGGGCCATTGTGTCTATGGCGGTGGCCCCTGTGGGGATTATCAGCTGTACCAATCCGTCACCCTGTGCCGGCGGCGCAGACGGGGAGGAGGACGCATCGCTGCGGGCACGGGTGCTGGAGAGCTTTAAACGTCTGCCAAACGGAGCCAACAGCGCCTTCTATCAGCAGGGGGCGCTGTCCTTTGAACAGGTGGTCGCGGCAGCGGTGATCCCCCGGCCCCGGGGGGTGGGCTCGGTGGATGTGGTGCCCGCCACTCTGGCCGGTTTGCCCAATGGGGAGCTGTTGGAGGAGCTGGAGGACTATTTTGAAGCGCGGCGGGAAATCGCTGTGGATTTAAGGGTCCGGGCCCCGGAAACCGTGACGGTGAATATTGCTGTAGCAATAGAGCCCGAGGAGGGCCGCGGCAGGGAGACGGTGCTGGCCGGTGTGGAGAAAGAAATCCGGGACTGGTTTACCGGCCGGCTGCTGGGACAAAATATTCTGCGGGCCCAGCTGGGAGATTTGATTTATCACTGTGACGGGGTATCCAACTACGCCATTGCCGCGCCGGGGGCAGATGTGGAAATCAGGGAGGATCAGCTGCCCGTATTGGGGACGCTGAGCGTGGAGGAGAAGGTATGAGTCACGCTGAATATCTGCGGAACCTGCTGCGGCCCCTGGGGGTCTATGACCTGACGGCCCCCTTCAACGGCGGGGAGCTGGATGCCCAGGGGGAGGCCCTGGACGGGGCGATGGCCCGGATTGAGGAGGTCCAGCGGGAGAGCTCCCTGACCACGGCTGAGGACTGGGGGCTGGAGCGGATCGCCGCCCTGTTTGTCCGCCGGCCGGTGGCCGCCCAGCCCCGGAAGCTGGCCACCGCCCTGGCCGCCCTGCTGCGCATTGGCGGGGACAGCTTTACCCTGGCCGCTATCAACGACACCATCACCGGCTGCGGCATCCCCGCCGTGGTGAAGGAACTGGGCAAGGGGCAGGTGTCGGTGTCCTTCCCCGGGGTGGCCGGGGAGCCGGAGGGATTTCCCGAGCTGAAAACCATTATTGAGGATATCCTCCCCGCCCACCTGGGCATCGAATACGACTTCTGGTTCCTGATCTGGCAGGAGCTGGAGGACAATTTTCCCAGCTGGCGGTCTATTGAGGACCTGGAGCTGTCCTGGACGCAGCTGGAGACGTTTGTGGAGTATTTATAGCATAATTTCACCCCGGCGTCTTGATACAGGCACCGGGGTGTTGTATTTTTATCAGGTCTACATGTCCAGCTTGGCCTTCAGCGCTTCCTGGAGGATGCCGGAGAAGTTGAGATGGGCCGCCTCCGCCGCCTCGTTGAGCCAAGCGGGCAGAGAGAGGGTCTTTTTTACCGCCCGGTTGTTTTTACGGGCGTACTCCGCCGGATTAAAAGGGATCATAACCACAAATTCCCCCTCTGCCAGGGAGTGGGCGGAGGGAATGGAGGGCTGGGGGTACTCGCTTAAGCCCTCCAGCATCAGCCCGATGGCGTCCTTGACCATCTCCACCGTCTCGTCCATGGTGTCGCCCTGGGTGGAGCAGCCCTCGATATCCGGGACAAAGACCGAGTATCCCACCTCCTCGGGGTGGAACACGGCAGGATAATAGGTGTTCTTCATGGTATGCCTCCTTTTGATTCTGCCCTTATTTCAGGCCTGCGTCTTTCAATATTTTTTGCTCTAAACCCTTTTTTAAATCCTTTGCGTGGAAGGGAACAATAACCGTCTTTTCGGTCTGCTCATTCCGGAATTTTCGATGGGAGCCGTTGGAGCTGATACACACAAAGCCGTTGGCCTGGAGGAGCTGAATCATTTCTCTCGGTGTCATCGGCATGCGGATCACCCCATTTCTCTGTACACTTTAAGTATATACGTATTTTACGTATCTGTCAACTGAAAAAGTAACATCAGGGAGACAGCCGGAGCCGTCTCCCTGTAAAATTATCCCTGATTCTGCGCCTCCACCAGGCGCACGCCGCAGTACTGTTCCCGCAGCTTGGGCTTTTCGATTTTGCCGGTGGGATTGCGGGGGACGTCGGCGAAGATGATCTTCCGAGGGCGTTTGTACCGGGGCAGGTCCATGCAAAACTGGTTGATCTCGCTCTCAGTGCAGGTCATGCCCTCCTTGATCTGGATGATGGCGGCGGCCATCTCCCCCAGGCGCTTGTCGGGCAGGCCGATTACTGCCACGTCATGTACCTTGGGGTAGGCGGACAGGAAGTCCTCAATCTGCACCGGGTACAGGTTCTCGCCGCCCGAGATAATTACGTCCTTCTTCCGGTCCACCAGGAAGATGAAGCCGTCCTCGTCCTGGCGGGCCATGTCGCCGGTGTGGAGCCAGCCGTTTTCCAGCACCTCGGCGGTGGCCTCGGGGTTGTGGTAGTAGCACACCATCACCCCTGGACCCTTCACGCACAACTCGCCCACGTCGCCCTGCCGGACGGGGACATTCTGCTCGTCCACAATCTTGATCTTCCAGCCGTAGCCCGGTACGCCGATGGCCCCCACCTTGTGGACGTTGTCCACCCCCAGGTGGACGCAGCCCGGCCCGGTGGACTCGGACAGGCCGTAGTTGGTGTCGTACTTGTGGTGGGGGAAGTAGGTCAGCCAGTGCTTGATGAGGGAGGGGGGCACCGGCTGGGCGCCGATGTGCATCAGCCGCCACTGGGACAGCTGAAAATCTTCGATTTTCAGCTCACCTCTGTCAAGAGCGGCTAAAATGTCCTGGGCCCAGGGCACCAGCAGCCAGACAATGGTGCATCGCTCCTGGCTGGCCGCCTGGAAGACGGCGGAGGGGGAATTGCCCTTGAGCAGCACCGCCTTGCTGCCGGTGAACAGGGAGCCGAACCAGTGCATCTTGGCCCCGGTGTGATACAGGGGCGGGATGCAGAGGAAGACATCCCCGTGGGTGGTCTCGTGGTGGATGGCCTCCATCCGGGCCGACTGCATCAGGGCGGTGTGCCGGAGCAGGATGGCCTTGGGGAAACCGGTGGTGCCCGAGGAGTAGTAGATGGCCGCCTCGTCCTCGTCGTCCACCAGCACCTTGGGGGGGCGGCTGGAGCAGTTGGCGGTGGCCCGCAGGTAGTCCTCGGCAAAGGCGGGGCAGTGCTCCCCCACGAAGAACAGCAGCATCTGCTTTTTGATCTTGGGCACAATGGGCTCCATCCGGGTGGTGAACTCGGGGCCGAAGAAGAGCACGTCGGCATCGGCCAGCTTCAGGCAGTAGTCGATCTCGTCGGCGGTGTATCGGAAGTTCAGGGGGACCGCCACCGCCCCTGTTTTTAAAATGCCGAAGTAGATGGGCAGCCACTCCAGGCAGTTCATCAGCAGAATGGCCACCTTCTGGCCCTTGCGGATGCCCCGGCTGAGCAGCATGTTGGCCACCCGGTTGGCCTTCTCGTCAAAGACCGACCAGGTGATCTCCCGGCGGTAGGGGGCGTCGCCGGTGGGCTGAATCAGCTCGTACTCCTGCCAGGAGACCCGCTGCTCCTCCCGGACCTCGGGGTTGATCTCCACCAGGGCGGCCTCGTCGCCATACAGCTTGCTGTTGCGCTCCAACAGATCGGTGATAGGCATTATGTTCGTTCCTTTCCAGACGGATGGGCTCCGTTAAACTTTATTGATTTTAACCGCTAAAGTATCATAGCGAATTTTTAGGGGAATGTCAAGAGCGGAAAAAGTTTCTCCGGAAAAAATCCGGCGGGCTCTTTACTTCCCCACTTTCCTGTGCTACACTTTACACAAGTGAATTTTCCCGGATACCAATATGGAACGAAGGAGTGTATTGCTATGGCAAAGGCGGAAAAGCGGGAGCGGAGCATGGCTCTGTATGAGACTATTCTGAAGCTGAAGGACCTGGACGAGTGCTGCCGGTTTTTCGACGATCTGTGTACCCCCACAGAGCTGCGCTCGCTGGAGCAGCGGTTTGACGTGGCGGTATACTTACAGCAGGGGCTGGTTTATCTGGACATTCTGGATAAGACAGGCGCCTCCAGCGCCACCATCAGCCGGGTGAGACGGTCCATGCTGGACAATGGCGCGGGAGGCGTGATGCGGGAGGTCATCCAGCGCCACGGGCTGCACGAGAAGGAGGAGGCGTAGGGACACATCGTGATGCGTCCCTACGGAACCAACGAAAACCAAAACAGAAAGCAGGAAAACAACATGAAACAACTGATGTTGGGCAACGCCGCCGTTGCCCGGGGCCTGTATGAGGCGGGGTGCTGCGTGATCTCCAGCTACCCCGGCACCCCCAGTACCGAGATCACCGAGGAGGCCGTCAAGTACCCCGAGCTGTACTGCGAGTGGGCCCCCAACGAGAAGGTTGCCATGGAGGTGGCCTTCGGGGCCTGTCTGGCGGGGAAGCGGGCCTTCTGCGCCATGAAGCATGTGGGTCTCAACGTGGCCGCCGACCCGCTGTACACCATGGCCTACACCGGCGTCAACGCCGGCTTAGTGATCGGCGTAGCCGACGACCCGGGGATGCACTCCTCTCAGAACGAGCAGGACTCCCGGCACCACGCCATCGCCGCCAAGGTGCCCATGCTGGAGCCCTCCAACTCCGCCGAGGCGCTGGAGTTCGCCAAACTGGCCTATGAGCTGTCTGAGGAGTTCGACACCCCGGTGCTGCTGAAGATGTGCACCCGTGTGGCCCACTCCCAGTCCATTGTGGAGACCTCCGACCGGGCTGAGCCCGAGATGAAGCCCTATGAGAAGAACATCGCCAAGTACGTCATGATGCCCGGCAACGCCATCCGCCGCCACCCCTTTGTGGAGGAGCGCACCCGCAAGCTTCAGGAGTGGGCGGAGACCGCCCCCATCAACCGGGTGGAGATGGGGGGTACCAAAATCGGCGTGATTACCTCTTCCACCAGCTATCAGTATGTGAAGGAGGTCTTCGGGGATACCGTCTCCGTCCTCAAGCTGGGTATGGCCAACCCCCTGCCGGTGAAACTGATTCAGGACTTCGCCTGTAAAGTGGAAAGGCTTGTTGTGGTGGAGGAGATGGACCCCATCATAGAGAACCACTGTAAAGCTTTAGGCCTTGCCGTCTCCGGCAAGGATGTGCTGCCCATGGAGGGGGAATTCTCCCAGAATCTCATCGCGGAAAAGCTGGGCGGGGAGGTACATACCGGCCGGACCATTGACGATCCTATCCCTCCCCGGCCCCCCGTCATGTGCGCCGGCTGCCCCCACCGGGGACTGTTCTACACCCTGAGCAAGAACAAGTGCACCGTCCTGGGGGACATCGGCTGTTACACTCTGGGGGCGGTGGCCCCGCTGGCCGCTATGGACATGACCCTGTGCATGGGGGCCTCCATCTCCGCCGTCCACGGCTTCAACAAGGCCCGGGGCGGGGAGAGCGAGGGCAAGACGGTGGCCGTCATTGGCGACTCCACCTTTATGCACTCGGGCATGACCGGGCTGGCCAACATCGCCTATAACCAGTCCAACTCCACCGTGATTATTTTGGACAACTCCATCACCGGCATGACCGGCCACCAGCAGAACCCCACCACCGGCTACAACATCAAGGGCGACCCCGCCGGGAAGATTGACCTGGAGGGGCTGTGCAAGGCCATGGGCTTTACACGGGTCCGGGTGGTGGACCCCTACGATTTGAAGGCCTGCGACACTGTTCTCAAGGAGGAGCTGGCCGCAAATGAGCCCTCGGTTATCATCAGCCGCCGGCCCTGCGCCCTGCTGAAGTACGTCAAACATGAGGCCCCCCTCACCGTGGACCCGGTGAAGTGCGTGGGCTGCCGGAGCTGCATGAAAATCGGCTGTCCCGCCATCTCCATCAAGGAGGGCAAGGCCCGGGTGGACGCCACCCTCTGCGTGGGCTGCGGCGTGTGTGAGCAGCTGTGCGGCGTGAAGGCGTTTTCGTAGGGACGCATCACGATGCGTCCGTCTGAACATATGGCCGTCCGGCATACGCGGACGCTTCATGAAGCGTCCCTACATTCGGCCGGTTCAATATAAGGAGTTGTTTCAACATATGGAAACCAAAAATATCATGATCGTGGGCGTGGGGGGACAGGGCTCCCTCCTGGCGTCCAAGCTGCTGGGCCACCTTCTCATGGAGCAGGGTTTTGACGTGAAGGTGTCTGAGGTCCACGGCATGTCCCAGCGGGGCGGGTCGGTGGTCACCTATGTGCGCTATGGCGACCGGGTGGATTCCCCCGTCATTGACAAGGGGGAGGCGGACTACATCGTCTCCTTCGAGCTGCTGGAGGCCGCCCGGTGGCTGAGCTACCTCAAGCCCGACGGCCAGATTGTCACCTCCACCCAGCAGATCGACCCCATGCCCGTTATCACCGGCGCGGCCAGCTACCCGGAGAACCTGGTGGAGAAGATGCGGGCCGCCGGGGCCAAGGTGGACGCCCTGGACTGTCTGACCCTGGCCGAGGAGGCCGGGTCGGCCAAGGCGGTGAACATCGTCCTCATGGGCCGGCTGTCCCACTACTTCGACCTGCCCGACCAGGCCTGGCAGGAATCCCTGGAGGCCATGGTGCCCCCCAAGTTCCTGGAGCTGAACAAAAAAGCCTTTGAACTGGGAAAGCGGGCATGAATTTTGTATACCGGGTTCGGAAGATATATAACCGCTGGAGAAGGTCGCGGCTGCAAATCCACCCCACCGTAATTTCCCGAAATTGTGTTGGCGGTGTCCTGTTCCACGATCTGGGTTTGAAGTTTTTGTCTCCAACAATCAATATGACTATGTCGGGGGAGGACTTTATCCTGCTCTGCCAACACTTGGAGGACTTCCTTGCGGTGGGGATGGAGGAGGTAACAGATCACGCTGAGGACTACCCTGTGGGCAGGCTGAACACGGAGCATGGAAGCATTACGCTTGATCTGGTCCACTATGACACCTTTCAAAGCGCGGCAAAGTCCTGGGAGCGGAGAAAAAAGCGTGTAGATCTGAATAACATCAGGATCATTTTCCATATAGAGCCTCCTGTCTCGCCAAAACTGGTGGAGCAGTTTGAGCGGCTCCCGTATGCCCATAAGGTGCTGCTGTCCTCCGGAATTGATGTAAAACAGCACCCGGATTGCTATAATCTCCCCTGTTACGCCGCGGGACATACCCGCAGTATCGAGCGCTATCGGTCGAAGTACAGTATCAGGCGGTGTCAGGATGAATATGATTGGATTTCTTTTTTGAATGGTGATCCACAATAATTTTTACATGTTATATTTTGAAAGGAAGGATTATCATGGGATTTTTTTCTAACCTCTTTGGGGGCGGCGCCAAGAAAGCGGAGGAGGTCAACGACGCCAACGCTCAGGCGCTGAAGCAGTTTTTTAAGGAGAATCTGCCCAGTGAGTTTGTGAACTCCGCCAGATACGCCATCTCCATTACCCAGGGGGACAAGGGCTACGAGGCCCGGATCAATATGGACATGGGGGCGGACGGCTCCACCTATGACGGCTTTACCAAAGAGAACTTTGCGGAGCTGGCGGACTGGGAGTCGGAGCGGGTATTCGACCTGCTGCCCGAGCCGCCGGTGACAGTGACCGCCATTTTTGACATGGACTTTGGCAAGACCAAGGTCACTATGAACCGGGGCCGCCTGCTGGCAAAATAAAAACATACCTTATTTTGGGGAGGAATGATTCCAATGGAAAGATACTACCAGCCCGAGATCGAGTGCGCGTCCCGGGAACAAATCAAGGCCTGGCAGGACGAGCGGCTTGTGAAGCAGGTGCGCCACGTCTGGGACAATGTGCCCTACTACCGCAAAAAGATGGAGGAGAAGGGCCTCACCCCCGACGACATCCGCTCCAGCGACGACCTGCACAAGCTGCCCTTTGTCACCAAAGCCGACCTGCGGGAGGCCTACCCCTACGGGCTGGTAGCCAAGCCCCTGAAGGAGTGCGTGCGCATCCAGTCCACCTCGGGCACCACCGGCAAGCGGGTGGTGGCCTTCTACACCCAGCACGACATCGACCTGTGGGAGGACTGCTGCGCCCGGGCCATCATGGCCGCCGGCGGCACCGACGAGGACGTGTGCCAGGTGTCCTACGGCTACGGCCTGTTCACCGGAGGCCCCGGCCTGAACGGCGGATCCCACAAGGTGGGCTGCCTCACCATCCCCACCTCCTCGGGCAACACCGAGCGGCAGATTATGTTCATCAAGGACCTGTCCGCCACCATCCTGTGCTGCACCCCCTCCTACGCCGCCTACATCGGCGAGACCATGAAGGAGATGGGTCTCACCCCCGACCAGATCCCCCTGAAAGCGGGCATCTTCGGCGCCGAGGCCTGGAGCGAGGAGATGCGGCAGGACATTCAGAATACTTTGGGTATTAAAGCCTACGACATCTACGGCCTGACCGAGCTGTCCGGCCCCGGCGTGTCCTTCGAGTGCTCCGCCCAGACGGGGATGCACATCAACGAGGACCACTTCATCGCCGAGATCATCGACCCCGACACCGGCGAGGTCCTCCCCGAGGGGAGCAAGGGGGAGCTGGTGTTCACCTCCATCACCAAGGAGGCCTTCCCCCTGCTGCGCTACCGCACCCGGGATATCTGTATGCTTACCCGGGAGAAGTGCTCCTGCGGCCGTACCCATGTGAAGATGTGCAAGCCCATGGGCCGGTCCGACGACATGCTCATTATCCGGGGCGTGAATGTGTTCCCGTCCCAGATCGAGACCGTCCTGCTCAACCACGGCTACCCCGCCAACTACCAGATCATCGTGGACCGGGTGAAGAACACCGACACCCTGGACGTCCAGGTGGAGATGACCCCCGAGATGTTCACCGACAACATGGGCGAGATTGCCAAGCGGCAGAAGGAGCTGGTGGACGGCCTGCGGTCCATGCTGGGCCTGGCCGCCAAGGTCACCCTGGTGGCCCCCAAGACCATCGTCCGCAGCGAGGGCAAGGCCGTGCGGGTCATCGACAAGCGGAAGATTTAAGGAGGGAAAACCATGAGCATCAAGCAGATTTCCGTCTTTCTGGAGAACAAGCCCGGCGCGCTCTACGCCATGACCGGGGTGCTTGCCCAGAACAAAATCGACATGCGGGCCTTCTCCCTGGCTGAGACCAGCGACTTCGGCATCGCCCGGATGATTGTGGACGACGTGTACAAGACCACCACCGTCCTGAAGGACGCGGGCTTTATCAACAACATCACCCCCGTGCTGGGGGTGGCGATCCCCGACGTGCCCGGCGGGCTGAACAAGGTCCTCCAGGCCCTCACCGACGCCAAGGTGAATGTGGAGTATATGTACGCCTTCCTGGGCGGCAGGGACGCGGAGCACGCCTACATGATCTTCCGGGTGGAGGACAACGCCGCCGCCGCTTCAGTCCTGGCCCAGCGGGGCATCAAAGTGGTGGAGCAGGAGGAGATTGACAAGCTGTAAGATTATAAAAGATTTCCGGGCCGAAAGGCCCGGAAATCTTTTACTGCTCGATTGAGAAGGTCACCACGGCGGTGAACAAATCCGCTTCGGTAGACACAGTCAGCGTGCCGCCGCAGGCCCGGGTAAAGGACTCCGCAATGGACAGCCCCAGGCCGGAGCCGCCGTCGGTGCGGCTCTCGTCCCCCCGGACGAACCGGGCGGTGTAGTCCGCCCCGGGCTTCAGCTCGGCGGCGGAGGTGTTCCGCACACTGGTGCTGGCCTGTCCCCCTTCCACCGTCAGATTCAGGTAGACCCGGGAGCCGGGCAGGGAGTACTTCAAGGCGTTGCCGATGAGGTTCTGGAACACCCGGTACATCCGGTCGCTGTCGGCGGTGATGGGCACCTCCCCCTCGGGGATGGCGGCCCGCAGGGTCAGGCCGCTGTTGTCGATGGCCTGCCCCATGTCGGCCAGGGTCTGGCGCAGTAACCGGGCGTAATCAAGCCGTTCCAATTTAACGGGGAGTTGTCCCGACGCCGCCTTGCTCACCTCAAACACGTCCTGAACCATAGCCTTCAGCCGCTGGGCCTTCTCCCCCATGATTTGGACGTACTCGCTGGCCGGAGGCTCCAGGGGCTCCTGGGAGAGCAGCTCGGTGTAGCTGATGATGGAGGTGAGGGGGGTTTTCAGGTCGTGGGACACATTTGTGACAAGCTCCACCTTCATCCGCTCGCTGCGGGTGCGCTCCTCCACCGCCTGGTGCAGACCCTGACGGATGTGGTTCAGGTCGTCGGCCAGCCCGGACAGATCGCTGTTTTCCTGTAAGGCAAGTTCCCTTTCCAGCTCGCCCGCCCGAACGGCTGCGGCCTGGTCGGCCACCGCCCCGAAGTCGGTCCACAGCCGATGCAGCCGCCAGATCAGCACCGCGCACACCAGCATCAGCAGGGCGGCGGGGGTGACGATGACCCAGACGGTCTCCAGGGGGACGCCGCCCCGGTAGCTGGAGGCGTAAACCAGCAGGTTCATGTTCACCGCCCCCAGCAGGAGGAGCGTCATTGCGGTGACGCCGCACACCCGGCTCAGCCGCTTCTGGACGGGACGGTCCAGCCCCCAGGCGGCCAGCATGGCGATTACACCACGTCTCCAGGGCCGCTTATTATACCGCCAGTCATTGAAAATCAGCAGGTACAGCCCCCAGAACACCGCCAGCAGGCCCGGGATGTGGTCCGCCAGCTCCCCCAGATATTCCCGCAGCAGCCAGCCGCCGTTTTCACTGAGGATGGCCACCGCCGTGCCGATGCTGGTGGTCTGCTCCACAAGGGGAATATTGTAGCTGTCATAAAAACCGTTCTCCGTCAGCCACTCCTCATAGCTGATCCCATTCTGCTCCAGCTCCGCTATGATGTCGCCGTTGAGATAGACGTCTCCGGGGATGGCTTCGGCTGAGGCACTGGCCTGGGGTGCGTAGGCGTAGGTCAGCTCCTGCCAGATATCCCCCAGGTACTCCGGGCGGGGGAGGCAGAAGAACACCAGCAGCACAGCGGCCAAGACCTTGACCTCAAACCAGATTTTCCTGGTCCCCCGGGCCAGGGCCATGTCCGCCCGTTTTTTGTCCTTCCGCAGCAGAAGGTACACCAGAAACAGCCCCGCGCCCACGCCCGTGCGGACGGCGTGGCCCATAATTTCTTCCCGGTAAGCCCCCAGGTTCCGTTTCAGATAGTACAGCTCGTTGTACTCGTTGGACCCGGAGCTGCCGTAGCTGCCCTTGATGAAAATTTGCGGGCTGTTGATAACCGCCATGGTCACCTTCACCTTGCTGCCCGCCTCGTCCACGGTGAAGTTTTTGTACCCCGGGATATACCACTGATAGGGCTCGTCGATGCTCGTAAAGCGGTAGTAGCCGTCGCCGTAGAGGTCCAACTCGGTCCCGTCCTTCCAGGCCCGGACCTTCTCCCCGTCGAATTGCAGGAGAAAGCCGTACCCCTCGGGCAGCTGTGCCGCCGTGGTAGAGGCGGTCAGCGTGTCACTGTTGCTGTAAAGGGTCTCCCCCTCCTTCTCCACACGGTAGAGGATGTTCTTGTCCTCCTTCATCCGTTCATGGGCCCCTTTGGCCCACCGCTCCGCGCCAGAGGACGGCGCTGGGCCGTTCCCGTCGCCCCAGTCGTAGTCACCGTAATAGTTGAAACCGCTGTAAGCCCAGCCCCCGGCCCCCATGGTAATGAGCCGCTCCAGCCGGGAGGAGACGAAGCCTCGAAACTCCGTTGTGTCCCGCCAGTCGGAGGCGAAGCTGTCGGAGATCCACCGCCGGCTGCCCGAAGAGGTCAGTTTAGTCCCGAAGAACAGCGCCCCCTCCAGAAGCAGAGAGACCCCCAGCAGAAAGGCCAGAAAGCCAATGATTGATTTACTTTTTTTCCATTTTGTATCCAATGCCCCACACCACCTTTAAATAGTCTGGCTCACGAGGATTGAGCTCAATTTTTTCCCGGATGCGCCGGATGTGCACCATCACCGTGCCCTCGGAGGACCAGGCCTCCTCTCCCCACACCCGGCGGTAAATTTCCTCCGCGGGGAACACCCGGCCCAGATTGCGCATGAGCAGGTCCACAATACCCGTTTCGATGTTGGTGAGCTTCACCGGCTCGCCGTCGGCGGACAGCAGGCGCTTGTCCGGGTCGTAGGTCAGCCGGCCGCTTACGATCTGCCCGGCGGGGGCGGTGTTCACGTCCCCCAGCCGTGTGTACCGCCGCAGCTGGCTGCGCACCCGGGCCATCAGCTCCTGCATGCTGAAGGGCTTGGTGACGTAGTCGTCCGCCCCCATGGACAGCCCCAGCACCTTGTCGCTCTCCTCGCTCTTGGCCGATAGGACGATAATGGGCAGATTCCGCCGCTCCCGGATGCGCAGCACGGCGGACAGCCCGTCCAGCTTGGGCATCATCACGTCCATCAGGATCAGCCGCAGGTCGGGGTCCAGGGCCAGGTCGATGGCCTTCATGCCGTCGTAGGCCCGGAGGATGCGGTATCCCTCCTTCTCCAGGGCGGCGGCGATGGCCCCTACAATCTCCCGGTCGTCGTCCACCACCAAAATCGTCTCGTTCATCGGGCTTGCTCCTTCCTCGTTCGCTGGCACCAGAATAACAGAAACTTCTTACAAAACAAGGGGGATATCTCTTACGGATTTCTTACATTTTACGCCCTGGCCGCGAAAAGTGCAAGTAAAGGCGTCCTGCGGTGTGCGGACTGTATAAAACCAAGATTTTTGTCCGATTTACATTGACTTGTGGAGCTGAATTGAGTATGATATAGAACAGTTTGATTCTATGATAACTGAGGAGAATGTCAATATGCTTACCCTGGAATCCTTTAAGGCGGCCCGGAGCGTTTTACAGGCCGTGCTGCGGCCCACGCCGCTGATTCACTCCCCCTACCTGTCCAAAAACTGCGGAAACAGCGTCTATCTCAAGCCGGAGAACATGCAGGCCACCGGGGCCTATAAGCTCCGGGGGGCCTACTATAAGATCAGCACCCTCTCCCAGGAGGAGAAGGACCGGGGGCTGGTGACGGCCTCCGCCGGCAACCACGCCCAGGGGGTGGCCTACGCCGCCCAGGCCGCCGGGGTGGCGGCCACCATCGTCATGCCCACCACCACCCCCCTGGTGAAGGTGAACAACACCAAGGACTACGGGGCCAAGGTGGTGCTCCACGGCGAGGTCTTTGACGACGCCGCCGAGCTGGCCGCAAAAATGGCCGAAGAGGAGGGGCTCACCTACGTCCACCCCTTCAACGACCTCACTCTGGCCACCGGCCAGGGCACCATTGCCTATGAGATATTCCAGGACCTGCCCGATGTGGAGACCATTCTGGTGCCCATCGGTGGGGGCGGGCTGGCCGCCGGGGTGTCCACCCTGGCCAAGCTGCTCAACCCCCATGTGGAAGTAATCGGTGTGGAGCCCACCGGGGCGGCCTCCATGCAGGCCAGTCTGGAGGCGGGCCATGTGGTCACCCTCCCCGCCGCCACCACCATCGCTGACGGCGTTGCGGTAAAGACTCCGGGGGACAAGATATTCCCCTATGTACAGAAAAATGTAGACCGGATTATCACCATCGACGACAGCGAGCTGGTGGAGGCCTTCCTGGACGTGATGGAGCGGCATAAGATGGTGGTGGAGAACGCCGGCCTGCTGCCGGTGGCCGCCCTGCGCCATCTTGACTGCAAGGGTAAAAATGTGGTCTGCGTCCTCTCCGGAGGCAATATGGACGTGATCACCATGTCCTCTCTGGTGCAGCACGGGCTGATTCAGCGGGGACGCATCTTCACCTTTGCCGTTCAGCTCCCTGACCGCCCCGGCTCCCTGCTGGCAGTGGCCCAGATTCTGGCCGGCAACAACGGCAATGTTATCAAGCTGGAGCACAACCAGTTTGTCAACATCAACCGCCAGTCGGGCGTGGAGCTGCGGGTCACTCTGGAAGCCTTTGGCCACGAGCATAAGGACCAGATCCTGTCCGCGCTTCGGGCTGCCGGTTTTCGGGCCGTGGAGACGGACACCGGAGATTTCTACAATTAGGTTTGCCCTCTGCCGCCCGCCAGGGGCGTAAAAAAGCCCCCGGCGGACGGCTATCTGAAAAGCGGCGGGCCGGCCGGGCGGTTGAGGACGGGTTTGAGCCGTGGGTTCGGCCTGGAGCAGTCGCTCTCCACATCCGGGGCCTCCTGTCCGCTGCAATATCCTATGCGCATGGGCTGTCCCCAGCGCCTGTCCATATAAAGGAGGAGCTAGATATGATTAAAATTGCGCCTTCCATCCTGTCCGCCGACTTCGCCAACCTGGAGCGGGACATTAAAAAGGTGTCCTCTGCCGACTACCTCCATGTGGACGTGATGGACGGGGTCTTTGTGCCCAACATCACCATCGGCGTGCCGGTGGTAAAGTCCATCCGGAAATGCACCGACATGTTTCTGGATGTCCACCTTATGGTGGAAAAGCCGGTGCGGTACATCGAGACCTTCGCCAGGGCGGGGGCCAATCTGCTCTCTGTCCACCTGGAAGCCGACCACCCCACCCGGATTGCTGAAGCCCTGAAGATTATGGGGGACTGCGGCGTAAAAAAGGCCGTTGCCCTCCGGCCCATCACCAGGGCCGAAGCCGTCCTGCCCTACATCGAGGAGCTGGATATGGTGCTGGTGATGACAGTGGAGCCCGGCTTCGGCGGCCAGGCCTTTATGGAGGACCAGCTGGACACCATCCGCCGGGTCCGGGCCATCATCGAGAAGTATAACCCCGCCTGCGAGCTGGAGGTGGACGGAGGCGTAGCCCCCGGCACCGCTCCCCTGGTGATAGAGGCAGGAGCCAATGTGCTGGTGGCTGGCTCCGCTGTCTACGGAGCGGCGGATATTCCCGGGGCCATTCAGGCGCTGCGCACCTAAAAGGCCCCCTTGCGAAAGGGGGCTGTCACCACCGCAGGCGGTGACTGGGGGATTCCGGTTCATCGAAAACCTTCCTGTAAACGGAATCCCCCTGCCACCTTCGGCGGCCCTCCCCCCTTTGACAAGGGGGGCTTTTGGGCGCAATTGTGCGCCCCTACAATCCCTATTGGAGGTCCTTCCCATGCAGTATTTCCCCCCCGCCCTTGAAAATCTTGTGGAGCACTTCGCCAAGCTGCCCGGGGTGGGCATCAAGTCCGCCCAGCGGCTGGCCTTCCATGTGCTCTCCCTGCCTGAGGAGGAGGTGGCCGCCTTCGCTCGGGCCGTCATAGACGCCAAAGCCCACATCCACACCTGCCCCGTCTGCCAGAACCTCACCGAGGGGGAGGGCCCCTGTCCCATCTGCGCCAGCGCCAAGCGGGACGGGACCACCATCTGCGTGGTGGCCGACCCCAAGGACGTGGTGGCCATGGAGCGAAGCCGGGAGTATATGGGGCTGTACCATGTTCTCCACGGGGTGCTCTCCCCCATGAATCGCGTAGGGCCGGACGACCTGCACATCCGCTCTCTGGTGGAGCGGGTGTCCGCCGGAGGAATTGAGGAAGTGATTATGGCTACCAACCCGGACACCGAGGGGGAGGCTACCGCCATGTACCTGTCCCGGCTGTTAAAACCTTTTCAGGTGAAGGTGACCCGGCTGGCCTACGGCATCCCTGTGGGCGGCCACCTGGAGTATGCCGACGATGCCACCCTGGTCCGCGCCCTGGAAGGGCGCAGGGAGATTTAAAAACACCTGGCAGGCCGCAGCAGGCCTGCCAGGTGTCTCGCTTTATTCGGTCTCTCCGCCCTCTGCCGGGGCAGTCTCTCCTGTTTCGGCGGTCTCACCGGAGTTTTTATCCTCGTCCTTGAGGACGCTCTCACACTCTTCGTCGTCTTCTTTCTCCATGCTGCGCATGGAGATGGCCAGCTTGTAGCCCTCCGGGTCGTGTTCCATCAGATACCGCTCGTCCTCCGGGGGAACCTTCTTTCCCTTCATCATATTGGCAGCGATCTTCATGCACTTCATTTGGATATCCAGCTGTTCAGACAGGGCGTCCAGCTTGTCCTCCTCGGTCTCCATATAGCCCAAAATACCGCCAGTGTCTTTGTCCGATTGCTCTCCCCCGGACAGCAGGGCGGTCTGGAACCGGGTGTTCTGCTCCTCCATCTGTTCCACCCACTGGCGGGACAGCTCCAGCCGGTCGGTGGAGGGACGGGAGGACTCAGATGACCTGTCCTCCGCCCTTCGGGCAGGACGGGCGGAGACAAAATCGCTGTTCTTTCCCCGTAATACCTGTCGAATTTCCATTATGATTCCTCCTCATCCTCCAGCTCGTCCACCATAATCAGCGCGGCGATGTCCTGGCACTTCTGCTGGAGCTTCAGCCGTTGGGATGCCGCTTCCCGTTCCTCCTCGCTGCCGGCGTTGTCCGGGAGGGCTGAAGGGATGAACGTCATACGCGCCCTGGCGGCCTTCTCATACAGGGCCATTGCCGCTTCAACCTTCAGCTCCTCCTCCCGTTCCTCAAATATGTGGACCATTTCAAACCGGTCAACAGAGCTGTGGGTTTCCTGACCTGGAGCCGCTCTTCCCTCCGCTGTATCGAGAATCTCCATACAGACCCTCCTCTCATCTGTTCGTTCCTATAGAAATATCGGCGGATTTGCGCAAAACTTTAGCCCTTCACAGCATGACCGGGATGGGCCGCCGCACCGTCAGCCGTCCCGGCTCCACCCCGCACTCCAGAGCCAGTACGTCCACCCCGGCCCGGGCGGCGCGGCGGAGGGCTTCGCCGAACGCCGGGTGTGTGGCGTCGTTGGGCTCTACATGGTCCATCCCCTCCATCTGAACGATGAAGCACACCCCCGTCTCGTAGCCCGCCGTATGGGCGGCGATCAGCTCCTCCAGATGCTTCACCCCCCGGAGGGTGGGCGCGTCCGGAAAGCGGGCGGTGCCGTTTTCCTCCAGCGTGACCCCCTTCACCTCCCAGAAGCCCCGGCGGACCTCCCCCAGCTCCCAGTAGAAGTCGAACCGGGAATTGCCATAGACCGTCTCCGGCCGCAGAAGGGTGGGGGCAAAGCCCAGGCCCCCCGTCTCCGCCCACTCGCCGAAGACCTTGTTAGGGGCCTGGGCGTCCATGTTGATGAGCAGAGGGCCGCTCTCACGCGCCTTTTCCACGGCGATGAGGTCGAACCTGGTTTTCCGGGCGGGGTTGGCGCTCTCCTCCAGCCAGACCGTTGCCCCGGGGAGGAGCAGTTCCCGGCACCGGCCGGTATTTTTCACATGGCAGACTTCTGTCCGGCCCCCCACATCCACATGGGCGATAAACCGGTTGGGCCGGGCCAGAAAAATACCCGGCAAAATGTTTTTGTAGATCATCTTTTATTTCCCATCTAATTGTTATTGTGTGAGCGGTATCCGCCCCTGCTGGAAATTTTATCACATCTGTGCTATAATGAACAGCACTGAATCAGGAAGGAGACTGCATATGTCCTGCAAAGAGGAATTTATCGAAATTTTCAAGGCCAACATCACCCGGGAGGGGGCGGACAAGCTGCTGGACTATCTGGAGCACAAAAGCGACTTTTTCACCGCCCCCGCTTCCGCCCGCTACCACGGGGCCTACGAGGGCGGGCTGTGCGAGCACAGCCTGAACGTGTACCACTGTCTGGTGGACTATCTCCAGCGGGAGCGGGTACAGGAGCTGTATGGCCTGGACTACAGCGGCGAGTCTATCGCTATCGTGGCCCTGTGCCACGACCTGTGCAAGGTGGGCTGCTACAAAAAAACCTTTCGCAACGTGAAGGACGACGCCACCGGCCAGTGGAGCAAGGTGCCCTCCTACACCTTCGACGACCCCCTGCCCTACGGCCACGGGGAGAAAAGCGTATACATCACCAACGGCTTTATCCGTCTCACCCGGGAGGAAGCCATGGCCATCCGCTGGCACATGGGCTTTTCCGGCCCGGAGGACAACCGCACCGTGGGCCAGGCCCTGCGCATGTACCCTCTGGCCTTCGCCCTGGCCACGGCGGACATGGAGGCCTCCTACTTTTTGGAGAACGACGAGTAAAAAAGCCCCCTTAGCCCCGAACCGGCGTGTGTACCCGGAAGAAACCGGAGAACAGGCGGTCAAAATATACTACGGCGGGATCAGAGACCCCGGTGTGATAAACAAATGGACAAGCCCCAATCCCGCTTGACAATTCCCGCATCCGGTGATATTATGTCACTGTCAAAAATGGCTTTGACGGAGAAGCGGCCAAAAAAAGCACCCAGAGAGGAGCGCCAAGTGCTGAAAGCGCTCTGTGCAGAGGTTGTCCAGTACCACTCCGGAGCCGCCCGGGAGGACCGGGACAGGTGCGCCTGTTACAGCGCTCACGAGCGACGGCGAGAGCCGTAAGCAGGGTGGAACCGTGGAGCCTTTACCGCTTCACCCCTGAATTTCATCAGGGGTGGAGCGTTTTTGTTTGTCTGCCCCAATACAAGGAGGAATTATCGTGTCCGAAGAAAACAATCAGTATACGTTTGAAAACCCCGAGTACCGCGCCACCTACTGGCACACCTGCTCCCATGTGATGGCCCAGGCCGTCAAGCGCCTGTGGCCCGAGGTCAAGCTGGCCATCGGCCCCTCCATCGACGAGGGCTGGTACTACGACATGGACGCCCCCTTCGCCTTTACTCCTGAGCACCTGGAGCAGATTGAGGGGGAGATGCGGAAGATCTGCAAGGAGAAGCTGAAGCTGGAGCGGTTCGAGCTGCCCCGCCCCGAGGCGCTGACGTTTATGGAGGAGCGGGACGAGAAGTACAAGGTGGAGCTCATCAACGACCTGCCCGAGGACGCGGCCATCTCCTTCTACAAGCAGGGGGAGTTTACCGACCTGTGCGCCGGCCCCCATCTGGACTCCACCGGGCGGATCAAGGGCAACGCCCTGAAGCTCACCGCCTGCAACGCCGCCTACTGGCGGGGGGACTCCAGCCGGGAGACCCTCCAGCGCATCTACGGCATTGCTTTCCCCAAGAAGGACGAGCTGGACGAGTACCTGGCCAAAATTGAGGAGGCCAAGAAGCGGGACCACCGCCGGCTGGGCAAGGAGCTGGGCCTGTTCATGCTCCGGGACGAGGGCCCCGGCTTCCCCTTCTTCCTGCCCAAGGGCATGACCCTGAAAAATACCCTCCTGGACTACTGGCGCAAGGTCCACAAGAAGTACGGCTATGTGGAGATCTCCACCCCCATCATGCTCAACCGCCAGCTGTGGGAGCGCTCCGGCCACTGGGACCACTACAAAAACAACATGTACACCACCGTCATCGACGAGGTGGACTTCGCCGTCAAGCCCATGAACTGCCCCGGCGGCATGCTGGTCTACGCCAGCGAGCCCCACTCCTACCGGGACCTGCCCCTGCGGGTGGGGGAGATCGGCCTGGTCCACCGCCACGAGCTGTCCGGCGCGCTCCACGGCCTGTTCCGGGTGCGCTGCTTCAACCAGGACGACGCCCATGTCTTCATGACCCGGGAGCAGATGCAGGACGTGATTCAGGAGACCGTCCGGCTCTTTGACGAGGTGTACTCCGTCTTCGGCCTGAGCTACACCATCGAGCTGTCCACCATGCCCGAGGACCACATCGGCACCGTGGAGGAGTGGGAGCGCAACCAGGACATCCTGAAAGCCGCCATCACCGCCATGGGCAAGGAGTTTGTCATCAACGAGGGTGACGGCGCCTTCTACGGACCCAAGCTGGACTTCCACCTGGCCGACTCCCTGGGCCGCACCTGGCAGTGCGGCACCATCCAGCTGGACAGCCAGCTGCCCGAGCGGTTCGAGCTGGAGTACACCGGCGAGGACGGCCAGAAACACCGGCCCGTCATGATTCACCGGGTGGTGCTGGGGTCCATCGAGCGGTTTATCGGCGTGATTACCGAGCACTTCGCCGGGGCCTTCCCCGCCTGGCTGGCCCCCGTCCAGGTGAAGCTGCTTCCTGTCACCGACCGGGCCGCGGAGTACGCCGCCAAAGTCTCCGCCCAGCTGGACGCCCAGGGCTTCCGGGTGGAGGTGGACGGCCGCAACGAGAAGATCGGCAAGAAGATCCGGGAGGCCACCCTGGAGAAGGTCCCCTTCATGCTGGTGGTGGGCGACCGGGATATGGAAAACGGCACCGTCTCCGTCCGCCGCCGCTCCGGCGAGGATCTGGGGGCCATGTCTCTGGAGGACTTCGCCGCCCTGCTGGACGGCGAGGTCAAGGAAATGACCATCAAGTGAGTATAAAAAGCCCCCCTTGTCAAAGGGGGGAGGGCCACGAAGTGGCGGGGGGATTCCGTTTACAAGATGACGGAATCCCCCAGTTACCGCCCGCGGCGGTGCCAGCCCCCTTTCACAAGGGGGCCTTTTTATGCCTGCACCTGATTCACAATCCCCACAAACAGGGGCACGCCCTCGGCACGAATGACGAACAGGAAGGGCCGGTCCAGGTCCATGACGCAGACCTCGGTGGACTGGGGCGGGAGGTTGAGGTTCTTGACAGAAAGAATGGTGACGGCGGCGGCCTCCACCCCCTCCTCGTCCACCTTCACCCGGGCCAGCTGTTTGGCGTCGGACAGGAAAGCATCCAGGTCGGTGAGGGCGGACAGGTCTGCCCTGTCCGGGTCGGTCAGGTCGGTGATGCCCAGGGCGGCCAGGGCCTCCAGCAGGTCCAGGTCGGAGTTCACATCAAACTTGGGCACTGACCACTGGACCTCGCCCCAGGTGCAAGCGTCCCCGTAGAACTCCAGCCGGGAGAGGAAGTCCGGTTCCTTCAGCAGGGACGCGGGGGACACCCCCTCGTCGGGCAGCACAAAGACCATCTCCCCCAGACGGGTGGACAGCTTGGCGGCCTGATAGCCCTCCCGCCGGATAAAGCTGGCGTCCTCCGTCCGGTGCATAAAGTCCACCTTGCTCTCGCTTCCGGCGGCGTCGGTGAAGGTGTCAATCTCCGTCTGGTCAGGCACAAACTCGTTCTGCCAGGCGGCCTTGTAGTACAGGGAGGACACCAGCATGGCCAGGGTCAGCGCGTCGGTCTGGACCACCGGGGTGTCGGAGCCGATCAGGCCCTTGGTCTGCTCATTCACCCACTGGGTGACGGCGGTGTCGGCCTCGCCCGTCCCCATGGGGACGGAGTAAGCCCCGGCGTAGTACTTTTGGGCCAGGGTGTCCAGCGTCTCCTGGATGTAAGCCCCCTGCATATTGCTGTTGAGCCAGATGGAGTTGGCCAGAATCAGGGCGCTCATCCCGTCGTCGGTGTACAGCGCCCGCCAGATGTGCTCCACCTGGTCCTGGAGGGCGGCCGTATCCTCCGTGCCGATGGCCTCCAGCACCTGGCGGCGGCTGTCTCCGTCGGCGCACTGGGCCAGCATGGCCAGGGCCGACCAAAGGGACAGGGGGGAGTAAATGGCGTTTTCCTCTGTGTGCTCCGCCAGGACCAGGGGGATGCTTTTGGCGGCGAAGTCGTTCAGCACTTTCCAGTGTTCCTCAGTGAGACCGGGGTTGTCCCCCCGGAGGGCCGCCAGGGCGTCGTGATACTGGCCAAGTGCGTCCAGATAGGCTTGCAGTGCCTCCTGGTTGCCCCCGTCCGGCATCTGGGGCTGCTGGGGAAATTCCGGGTAGACGGGCTCAGACAGGGTGCAGCTCATAGGAGCAGCCTTCTTCCCTTCACCGGTATCCGTATCTTTTCCATTTTGAGACGCCCCGCCCGGACCGGCACAGCCGGCCAGCAGAATGCAGGACAGGGCTAATGAGAGGATTCGCTTCATAATGATTCTCCTTTCCTATTCAGGCTTCTATTCCTATAGACGAATCTTTTAAGAAAAAGTTTCCGGGAGCGGAAAATTTTTGAAAAAAGGGCGGCCATCTGGCCGCCCGGAATATAACAGGATTTACGCCTCCGGCTCCTCGCCGTCCTCGTCCTCCTCCTCGTCGTCGGTGAGCTCCATGGCGTAGCGGGTGCCGCAGGAGGGGCACTCCACCTCGCCGTCCACCAGGGCATCGTCATCCACCAGGATGTCGGCGCCGCAGGAGGGGCACTCCACCTCAAACCAGTCGTCGTCGTAGTCCTCAGAGTCCTCGTCCTCGTCAAAAACGACCTCCTCCACATCGGCCAGGTCGTCAGACAGCACGTCGATCTCCTCGCCCAGGTTGAGGGCGTTTTCCTCCAGGTCCTCCACGGACATGGCCAGCTCCTCCATAATGCCGATCATCACGGAGATGAGCTTGCCCTCCTTGGACTTGGTGGTGTCCAGGTCCAGCCCCTCGGCCAGGCCCTTCAGATAGGCGACTTTCTCGGAAATAGTCATAGTTGTGATTCCTTTCTGAGGCAATGCCTCGTAGGGGCCGCCGCCTTCGGCGGCCCGCAGATAAACGGACGGGCCGGCGAGGGCGCCGGCCCCTACAGGATATTTACGCCTTGCAGCGCTCCAGATACTCGCCGGTGCGGGTGTCGATCTTGATCTTGTCGCCGGGGTTGACGAACAGGGGCACCTTGATCTCGGCGCCGGTCTCCAGGGTGGCGGGCTTGAGCACGTTGTTGGTGGCGGTGTTGCCGGCAAAGCCGGGGTCGGTCTCGGTGACCTCCAGCTCCACAAAGTTGGGGGGCTCCACGCCGAACACGCTGCCCTTGTAGGACATCACCTTGCAGGTCATGTTCTCCTTGACAAACTTGAAGCTGTCGCCGAGAAGGTCCTTGCCAATGGGGATCATGTCGAAGGTCTCGGGGTCCATAAAGTAGTACAGGTCGCCGTCGCTGTAGCTGTAGTCCATGTCCTTGCGCTCCACGAAGGCCTGCTCGAACTTGGCGGTGGGGTTGAAGGAGGTCTCGGTCACGCCGCCGGTGATGACGTTCTTCATCTTGGTGCGGACAAAGGCCGCGCCCTTGCCGGGCTTGACGTGCTGGAACTCGACCACCTGCATAACCTTGCCGTCCATCTCGAAGGTCACGCCGTTGCGGAAATCGCTGGCAGAAATCATAGGCATAGGAATCATCCTCCATTACATAAACTATAAGATATGCTTAGCTGACTTATTTTACCCTATTTTTTCGCGCTTGGCAAGGGGTTTGACAGAAAAAGTTAGCCGCCCGGCTGACAGCCGGGCGGTCGGTTTTTTACAGCCACAGCACCACCCGGTCCATCATGACGAAGTGGGCAACGCTGCCCAGCAGGATGAACAGGTGGAAAATCTCGTGGCAGCCGAAGCGGGGGTTGTCCCGGCCCGGCCACTTCACGGCGTAGAGCACGCCGCCCACGGTATACAGCAGTCCGCCTGTCAGCAGCCAGAAGAAGCCAGCCGGGGGCAGGGCGCGGTAGATGGGCACGATGGCGAAGATGGCCAGCCAGCCCATAAACAGATAGATGGCGCTGGTGAGCCACCGGGGGATGGCCAGCTTGGTGATGGTGAGCACCGTCCCGGCCGCGGCCAGGGTCCACACGGCAATCACCAGCGGGATGCCGCCGGCCTCCCGCAGGACGGTGAGACACAGGGGGGTATAGCTGCCGGCGATAAGGAGGTAGATGGAGCAGTGGTCATATTTCCGCAGGGCCAGCCGCCCGGGAACGGAGACGTTCAGGCAGTGGTACAGGGTGCTGGCGGTGTACAGGCAGATCATAGACAGGCCATAAACGGCAAACAGCCCAAGCAGCAGCCACTTGCCCAGCAGGGCCGACCGGACCAGCAGGGCGGCGGTGCCCAGCGCGGCCAGTACCGCGCCCACTCCATGGGTGATGGCCGACCAGGGACGCAGGCCGTCGTAGGGGTCCCGGACCTCTGCCCGGCGGCGGGGCCGTACCTTGATAGCAGGGGCGGCGGGGAAGATGGGGGCAGCAGCATGGGTGCGCATAGAACACACTCCTTTCCATAACAGGTAAGGCTTTCATTTTTCTTCTGAATACAGTATATACAAAAACGGCGAAATAATCAATATAAAATATGACCAAATATAATATTAAAAATTAGATACGATGATACAAAAAACAGCGCCGGGATTACCGGCGCTGTTTTTTTGGTCATTAGCCCTGGGAGATTGCACCCATGGGGCAGGTACCAGCGCAGGAGCCGCAATCAATGCAGGCGCCGGCGTCGATGACGTAGTGGTCGTCTCCCTGAGCGATGGCGCCCACGGGGCAGCCCTCAGTGCAGGAGCCGCAGCTGATGCAAGCGTCACTGATAACATAGGCCATAGTATGTACACCTCCATTAAAATGGTATCCCCATTCTACCACAATTTTTGAAAAAAGCAATGCTTAATTTTGGAAGAAGCCCAGGAATTTATTTTGCCGCCGGCGGAGAAACCGGCTGCCTGGGGCGGAGCGTCTAAATTTTAGAAAAACCGGGCATGATGGAAGAAGACTTGATTCTGAGGTGATGCTACCATGGCAGACAGCCAATTCACATCCACCGCCCTGGGGGCCATCCGGCTTGCCCAGCAAAACGCCGCACGGCTGGGTCACAGCTATGTAGGCAGCGAGCACCTGCTCCTGGGGCTGGCCGGTCAGGAGTTCAGCCCCGCGGCTATGGCCCTGCGCCGGGCGGGGGCGGACAGCCAGGCCCTGCGTTCCGCCATCGCTCAGCGGGTGGGGACGGGGGTGCCAGCCCAGTCCAGCTTTCAGGGGCTGACGCCCAACTGCTGCATGGCCATTCAGGGGGCGGTGGAGGAGAGCCGCCGCCTGGGCCAGAGCGCGGTGAACTCAGAGCATCTGCTGCTGGGCCTGCTGCGGGCCAAGGGCAACGGGGCTTCCCGGCTGCTGGCCCACTGCGGGGTGGACGGGGAGGGACTGTACCGCTCGGTATCCGCCTCTCTGGGTGGGGAGGAGACCCCTGCTCCCAAGCCCCGCCCCCGGGAACCCGAGCCACGGCCCGGCGGCGACACCCGCCAGCTGGACCAGTGCGCCCGGGACCTGACCCGCATGGCGTCTGAGGGGCGGTTGGACCCCATGATCGGCCGAAAAGAGGAGCTGGCCCGGGTGATTCAGATTCTCTCCCGCCGAACCAAGAACAACCCCGCCCTCATCGGAGAGCCCGGGGTGGGCAAGACCGCCGTGGTGGAGGGCCTGGCCGCCGCCATTGCCGACGGTGCTGCCCCCCAGCATCTGCTGGGCAAGCGGGTGTACGCCCTGGACCTGTCTGCCATGGTGGCGGGCACCAAGTACCGGGGTGAGTTTGAGGAGAAGCTGAAGCATGTCCTCAACGAGGTCCGCCGGGCGGGGAACATCATCCTCTTCATCGATGAGCTTCACACCATTGTGGGGGCGGGCAGCGCCGAGGGGGCCATCGACGCCGCCAATATCCTCAAGCCCGCCCTCAGCCGGGGGGAGCTGCAAGTGATCGGGGCCACCACCATCGACGAGTACCGCAAGTATATCGAAAAGGATGCCGCTCTGGAGCGCCGTTTTCAGCCTATCACCGTGAAGGAGCCCACCCGGGCGGAGACACTGGAAATTTTGCAGGGTCTCCGGGGCCGGTATGAAGCCCACCACCACCTGATTATCTCCGACAGCGCCCTGGAGACAGCGGTGGACCTGTCCTGCCGCTACCTGCCCCAGCGGTTTCTGCCCGACAAGGCCATCGACCTGGTGGACGAGGCGGCGGCCCAGGCCCGGCTGTCAGGAAAAGCCCTGCCCCCGGAGCTCCAGCGGCTGGAGGGCCGGGTGTCCCAGGCGGGCCGCCAGCTGGCCGACGCGGTGCGCCGCCAGGACTTCGAGCAGGCGGCCATCCTGCGCAACGTGGAGCGGGATTTCCGCCGGGAGCTGGAGGGGGAGCGGCAGCGGTGGCAGTCGGGCCAGGGACAGTTTGCCGTGGAGTCTCATCACATCCAGGCGGTGCTCTCCCAGTGGACAGGGGTGCCCGTCACAGACCCAGACGAAGCGGACAGGCAGGCCCTGGCCGGCCTGGACCAGACCCTGCGCCGGCACATTTTGGGCCAGGACAAAGCGGTGGAGACGGTGGTGAAGGCCATCCGCCGGGGTCGGCTGGGGCTGAAGGACCCACGCCGGCCGGTGGGCTGCTTCCTGCTGTTGGGCCCCAGCGGGGTGGGCAAGACCCAGCTGTGCCGCTCCCTGGCCCGGGCCCTCTTTGGCAGCGAGGAGGCTCTGCTGCGCTTCGACATGTCAGAGTATATGGAGGGGCACACCGTCTCCCGGCTCATCGGCTCCCCGCCGGGCTACGTGGGCCACGAGGAGGGGGGCCAGCTCACCGAGCGGGTGCGCCGGCGCCCCTGGTCAGTGGTGCTGCTGGACGAGCTGGAGAAAGCCCACCACGATATCTGGTCCCTCCTCCTCCAGGTGATGGAGGAGGGGGTGCTCACCGACGCCCAGGGCCGGAAGACCGACTTCCGCAATGCGGTGCTGGTGATGACCTCCAACCTGGGGGCCCAGCGGTTCGCCAAGGGGAAACGGCTGGGCTTTGCCGCCGGGGGTGAGGCGGAGCGGGAGGAGCTGGAGCGGGCGGTGCTGTCCGACGCGGGGCAGACCTTTGCCCCCGAGTTCCTCAACCGCTTGGACGCCACCCTGGTCTTCCACCCCCTCAGCGGCGAGACCCTCAACGCCATCACCCGCCAGCTCCTCTCCGAGACCCGGAAGCGGCTGGACAAGCTGGGCATCAATATGGCGGTGGAGGAGGAGGCCGTCTCCCTCCTGGCGGGCAAGGGCAGCAGCCGGGAGTACGGTGCCCGTCCCCTCCGCCGGGCTATTGCCAACCTGGTGGAGGACCCCGCCGCCGACCTGATGCTCACCGGCCAGTTAAAGAAGGGGGATACCCTGTGTGTCTCCGCCCAGGGGGACGAGGTGCGGGTGCGGCTGGTATAAAAGACAGGGCGGCTGTCCACAACGGACAGCCGCCCTGCTCAAAACATTTGAAACGCTGCCGCAGGGTTCTAAATATTGGCGTGGGCCAGCTGGGGCTCCCGCTCCGCCTGGGGCTCCGGACGGGGCCGGGCGGGCTGGTCGTGGGTGAGGCCCCTGGCGTTGGCCAGCATCAGCTTGATCCGGTTCTCCTGGTTGATCCTGGTGGCGCCGGGGTCGTAGTCGATGGCCACAATGTTGCTGTAAGGGTACTCGTCCTTCAGCTTGCGGATCATCCCCTTGCCCACGATGTGGTTGGGCA
>CANPFP010000012.1 GCA_947573385.1 uncultured Bacillota bacterium
GCAAAATCCAGCGGGAGGCCGACTTCTACGGCGCCATGGACGGCGCCACCAAGATCGTCAAGGGCGACGCCACCATGTCGCTGATTATCACCGCCATCAACCTGATCGGCGGCATCATCATCGGCTCTATGAACGGCGTGGGTGACCTGGGTACTGTGGCCCAGACCTACTCCATCGCCACCATCGGTGACGGCCTGGTTTCCCAGCTCCCCGCCCTGATGATCTCCACCGCCACCGGTATGATTGTCACCCGGTCGGTGTCCGAGGGCAGCCTGAACTCCGATGTAATTCAGCAGTTTGCCCGGCAGCCCCGGGCCATCCTCACCGCCGGCGCGGTGCTGGTTATCCTGGGGATTATTCCTGGTACTCCCACAATGCCCCTGCTGGTGGTAGGTGTGGGGCTGGCCGTGTTGGGCTATGTTATGAGCGGCCGGATTGAGCGGCAGGAGGCCGTTGAAATGCTTCAGTCGGAGGAGCCGGCAGTGTCCGATATGGCGGCTGTGCCCAGCGAGACAGATTACTATAAGGACATCAATAACGTATACGGGCTGCTCACCGTGGACCCCATTGAAATGGAGTTCGGCTACAGCCTGATTCCCCTGGTGGATGAGAGCAGCGGCGGTAAGCTCATCAGCCGTATTGTGATTTTCCGCCGGCAATATGCCCAGGATATGGGCTTCGTGATCCCCTCCATCCGCCTGCACGACTCCTCCGCGCTGGGTACCAACCAGTATGTGGTGAAGATCAAGGGGGAGGAGGTCGCCCGGGGCGAGATTCTGGTGGACTACTACCTGGCTCTGGAGCCCGTCAACCCCGCCGGCGAGATCGACGGCATCGAGACCATTGAACCCGCTTACGGCATCCCTTCCCGGTGGATTCTGCCGGAGAACAAGGAGATGGCCGAGATTTACGGCTACACCGTGATCGACCCCCTGTCCGTCATGCAGACCCATCTGAGCGAGGTGGTTCGCCGTCATGCCTACGAGCTGCTGGGTCGGGCAGAGGTTATGCAGCTGGTGGAAAACCTGAAAAAGACCGCCCCCGAGTTGGTGGAGGAGGCCATTCCCAATGTGCTGTCCTACGCCAATTTGGAGCGCGTCCTTCGCAGTCTTTTGAAGGAAGGGGTACCCATCCGGGATCTGGCTACCATTTTGGAGACTGCAGTGGACTCCCTGATGACCACCAAAGACCTGGATATGGTGTGCGAGAACATCCGTGTGGCCCTCAGCCGCACCATTACCAGACGCTTCTGCGAGCATGGACAGCTGCGCGTAGTCACCTTGGACGCCGAGGTGGAGAAACGGGTTATCAACTCCCTGAGCAAGAACGAGCAGGGTATCTACCTGGCCATGGGCCCCGATCTTATGCAGAGCATAGTCACCCAACTGGCCGACTATTTAAAAAAGTTCAGCGATTTGTCGCAGACCCCCATTGTGCTCACCAGCCAGGTGATCCGAATTTATCTGAGCCGGATGCTGGCCCAGTTCTATCCCAGCGTCTATGTGCTCTCCTTTAATGAGATTACCAGCGATGTGCAGATTCAGTCCTTGGGCAATATCACACTGGAGTCGAATACAGCCCGGCCTGAAAGAAGGGCGGCTGCGGTATGAGCGGGGGAAGTGCGGTTTTCGGGTGGGAAAAGTTGACCTGGAGCCAGGAAGAATTGGATGCCCTCACCACGGAGGAGTTGTTTGAGACTTATAAGCGCACCGGAAACGAGGAGCTGAAATGGTCTCTGGTTATGCGCTATATGGGTCTGGTGAAAACCATTGCGCTCCAGGTGCGGGGTGTTTACAGCAGCTTTGCTCAGGTGGACGACATTGTAAATGAGGGATTGCTTACATTGGCCGGAGCGGTGGACAAATTTGACCCGGACAAGGGCATTAAGTTTGAGACCTATGTCTCCAAGCGCATTCGGGGGGCCGTTATCGACCTGGCCCGGCGGCAGGACTGGGTGCCCCGCAGCGTGCGGCGGAAGGCCCGGAACATCGACCAGGCCAGCAGTGAGCTGTTTGCTGAACTGGGCCGCTATCCGACCGATCAGGAGATGGCCCGGCGGCTGGGTATTACCCAGAATCAGTACCAGGAGGACCTGGCCAACTCCTCCATGTGCAATGTGCTCTCGCTGGACGCCCTCTTTGAGGACCGGGAGCAGAACGGCGGAGCGGAGGTGCCGGACAACGAGTCCGACAGCCGTCCGGAGGACTCTATGCTCCGGCAGGAGCTGCTGGAGATGCTTACCAAAGGGATTGAATCCCTACGGGAGAATGAACAGACGGTCATTTCGCTGTACTACCACAAAAATCTCAGCATGAAGGAGATTGCCCAGGTGATGGAGGTCAGTGAGCCCCGTATTTCCCAGCTCCACTCCCGGGCCATTCAAAAGTTGAAGCTGTTTATGAACCAGTATATGACCGGCGATAAGTGAGAGCCGGGGATGAGAGGAGTTTTTTGCTATGCTAAAGGGGTTTTACAACCTGACCTCCGGGATGCTGTCCCAGGGGCGGCGTTTGGATGTGGTGGCCAATAATATGACCAACATCTCTACCGCAGGCTATAAGGCCGAGCAATACACAGACCGCACCTTTGACGAGGTGATGGTGTCCCGCATCGGCAATGTGATCAAGTCCCCCTATCAGACAATGGAGACCTATCAGAGCCACATCCTGGCTCCAGACCATCTGTACACTGATTTTACCCAGGGCGCCCCGGAGGAGACCAACCTGCCCCTGGATTTCTGCATTCAGGGAGAGGGTTTTTTCGCCATCCAGACCGAAGACGGTGTTGCTTACACCCGGGCGGGCAGCTTTACCTTGGATAACGACGGCTACCTGTGCCTGTCTGAACTGGGCCGGGTGCTGGACAGGGAGGGCAACCCCATTCAGCTGCCCACCGACAGGCTGAATGCGGATGCTGAGGGCAATCTGTCTACCGAGGGCGGAGAATATCTGGCCACCTTGGGTGTGTATATGTTTGAGGACAACGGCGAGCTGGAGCGTACCCCCTATGGTCTGTTTACCGGCGATGGTGCGCAGGTCAATGAGGATGTGACCATCTTACACAAGTGGGTGGAGCGCTCTAATGTGAATTTGGTCCAGGAGATGGTCAGTATGATGACCACGCAGCGGGCCCTTCAGAGCGCAGCCCAGATGAGCAAAATTTATGATCAAATCATCACCCGGGCTGTCAACGATATCGGCCGGATGCAGTAATTCCCAGAGGAAAGGAAGACGTGAATAAGCAATGAATATGTCCTTTTACACTGGTGCTGTAGGCGCCTGGCAGCAGCAGGAGCGCATGAATGTCCAGGCCAACAACATTGCCAACGTAAATAACTACGGCTTCAAGGCGGAACGGGCTACCTTCCATCACCTGATGTACGGCAATGTAATGGGCATCGACAATGAAAACCTGCCCAGGGGTACCGGCACCAAGATGGCAAAGGCCAGCGTGGACTTTTACAGCAGCAACGGGTATCAGGATACGGGCCGTACCTTCGACTTCGCCATTGTGGGAAACGGATTTTTTGCCCTGTATGATCTGGGAACGGGGGAGGTCTCCTTTACCCGGGACGGCGCGTTTATGATGGCCAGCTTTGAGGTCCCCCCTGACGAGGATGCGGAGCCGGAGATCGACCCGATTACCGGCGAGGAAATTCCCCCTGAAAATACGCTGGAGTGGCGGCTGTCCGACAATGAGGGGCGCTGCGTTCTGGACCGGGAGGGCAACTTTATTGTGATTGACCCCCAAGACCGGCAGGCGGAACTGGATATCGGCGTCTTTGATTACCGTATCTATGATGGCATGCTTCACGCTGACAGCGGACGGTTTACACCCATTGAAAAAAACGGCGATTTGTACATGGGCACCGGCGAGGTGAAGCGGGGAATGATTGAGCTGTCGAATGTGGACCTGGCTCAGGAGCTGTCCAAGGTTATTGAGTCTCAGCGGGCATACGGTTACGCGCTGCGGATGGTTCAAACATCAGATGAGATCGAGCAGACCATTAACGGACTGCCCAATTAAAGAAAGAAGGGGATCAGAGGTATGATAAGGAATTATGACCAATTGACCTCGCTGGAAATTGATACCCTGCGGGAGATTGGCAGCATTGGCACCGGAAACGCTGCCACTGCCCTTTCCCAGATGTTGGGCAAAGAGGTGCGCATTACCATGCCGGAGGTGCGCATCATGGGCTACAATGAGGCCATAGAGTGGATTGGTGGACCTGAGGCGGTAACGGCCGGGGTGCTGGTGAAGATGAGCGGTGACGTAGGCGGCATTATGCTTTCAGTGCAGAAGCTGGACCTGATTAACTTCATTTTGAAGACCATGCTGGACCGGAATATCCAAGACTATAAGGAACTGGAAGATCTTCAGCAGTCTGCGCTGATTGAAATTGGAAACATTATGATCTCCGCCTTTGTCACGGCTCTGTCCGGCCTGGCCGGTGTCAACATTAATTTGACGGTCCCGGCCTTTGCGGTGGACATGCAGGGGGCCATTTTGGCGGTACCTATGGCCGAGTATGGCGGCATGTCAGATTATTTAATGACCATCGGGGGGAATTTTGTATGCAACGGGCAGGAGATCCCCAGCCACCTGCTGCTCTCTCCCGATCTGCGCTCTTTAGATTTCTTACTGAGGAAGCTGGGCGTGAGCGATGGCTGAGCAAAAACTGACAGTAGGAATTGCTGATATGAAGATGCTTCAGGGGGAGGGCATCCTAATAACTTATGCGTTGGGTTCCTGCATCGGTCTCTGTTTTCATGATCCGAGGCTGCGGCTGGGTGCGTTGCTCCACATCATGCTGCCGCTAAATATGGAGGCCGGACGGACCCACCCGATGAAATACGCCGACACCGGAATTAAGGAAACACTGAGGCAGTTAGAGGCGAAAGGCGCTTCCCGGTCGCGTATGACAGTAAAGATTGCCGGCGGCGCCAAGATGTTTGAAATTGCCGGCGGCAGCGGGCTGGGTAATATCGGTCAGCGGAATATTGAGAGCGTGCATGCCATTTTAAAGCGGGATAATCTGCGTCTGTGTGGTGAATACACAGGGGGTACAGTGGCCCGGACGCTGCTGTTCGATGTGGGCAGCGGTCAGGCGTGTATCCGGTCCTATGGGCAGAAAGACATTATTTTCTAAAGCGCTGGACGGCGCTATCCTAAATAGAGTGAGGAGTGTCAAAAATGGCGGAGGTACATAACAGCGGCATCCTTTTGGAGTCCGGCACCAACGAAATTGAGATCATGGAGTTTACCATTGATGAAAATCTGTATGGCATTAATGTGGCCAAGGTGCGGGAGATCATGATGGCTGCGCCTGTCAAGGCCATGCCTCACGCCCACCCTTCGGTGGAAGGCATTTTTAAACCGCGGGATATTGTGATTACCGTGGTGGATTTGCCCAGGTACCTGGGAGTGGAGCAGGAAAAGACATCCAAAGACCTGTTCATTGTGACCAATTTCAATAAGATGTATATTGCCTTCCGGGTGCATACCGTGGTGGGCATCAACCGCATCTCCTGGACCGATATCCATAAGCCGGATAAAACGGTATCCGGCGGCTCGGAGGGAGTTGCTACCGGTATTGCCCAATGCGGCGCCGATCTGGTGACGATTTTGGATTTTGAGCGTATTGTAGCCGAAATTGCTCCTGAAACTACCATTCAGGAGGAGGAGATTGACCAGATGGGCCCCCGTTCCAAGAGTGTCGATCCGATTTGGATTGCGGAGGATTCCATTCTTCTGTCCAGAATGATTGGGGACTGTCTGCGCAAGGCGGGTTATGGCAATCTGAGGATGTTTCCCAATGGACGGGAGCTGTGGGATGCGTTGAACGATTTGCCCGAGGAGGAGGATCTGTTTAGCCAGGTGGCGCTGATTATCACTGATATTGAGATGCCTCAGATGGATGGACACCGGCTGACCAAGCTGGTGAAGAGCAGTCCCAGATTCCAGCCGATTCCACTTATCATCTTTTCCTCCCTTATTAGTGAGGAGATGCGGATCAAGGGCCGTCAACTGGGCGCCGACGAGCAGATGAGCAAGCCGGAGATCGGCCATCTGGTTGATGTAATGGACCATCTGTTACACGACAAAAAAGCGTAACAAAAGAGCCCGCAAGGCCGACACTCTGTAAAGAAGTGTCGGCCTTGCGGCTTACCTGTACCAATGAAACCAGGTACTTCTGTCCCCCAAACGAATATGCACGCTACCTTGAATCTGGAGTTTATCCTTGAAAGAAATCTGCGCCTGCAGATTCCCTTTGCCAAACCGCTCCAGAACCCTGATTGGCACCCTTGCCAAGCTGTTGCTGATAAGCTGGGTGAGCATCCCTACGAGACCTTTGCCATTCTTGCTGTTGCACACGTTCTGAATCGCATCTACCACCAATAAGCTCATGTGGTTCAATGCCACTTGACTGACACTACCAATCAACATATCGGTGGTTGTCCTGGCCCGTAATGCGTTCGGATAATAGTTGCCGCCAATGACTTCATCCACCTTTCGAAGTATTTCCCAACCCCTTCACAGAGGAATCAAAGGGACACTGGACGCAAATGCAGGGGATGATTTTCGTATAGGGACTATCCACCTCAATGATTCGATTCTCGGTAATCAACATGATTGCCCTGCTGATGGCACTGCTTTTACCGATGCCAGAGCCCCCAATGATCGTAAAGCTGTCAGAGCCCCCATGATGCCGCTGTACTCCTGCTGCATAATGGCCTTGAAATTCTGGTTCTGTTGCTGGACTACCAGTTTCGTACCCTCCTTCATGTAGTCTCGATGATGCTTGGTTTGCTCCTGTTTCCTGGTGTTGCGGATATGCTTCATGTGAACATCACCACGGCCAGCACCACTACCTGCAATGGTCTCTATGTGTTGGGCGAGATTGATTTGGGCGGTTATCTCTGGCTGCACCCTTGGCAATGGTTCTGATGAGGTTAGCTCCGATTTGGGATTTTCCCCAATTCCAGATTTGGGAAGCAAGGGGCTTCACTTGGGCTGCTATCATGTCCTCGGTATAGGGAAAACTCTCCATGATCCTCTGAGAGTTATAATAGATAGTGCAATGCAGGATAACCTTCTCAAAGTCAGCCATAGTCAGACAGGCATCCTTCCGGTAGTCATGTGATCCACGCTCCTGATAGTCAGGCTCAATGATACCCTTGCCCTTCAAATGCTTCTTATAGCTCTCCTGTACCAGATCGAAGAATTTCTATATCAGGCCCTTCAATTCAGGTTGGTAAGAGGGCAGATTGACAACTCTACCCCCAGTTCTGCAATCTGTTCAAAGTTCTCCGATGTGTACTCACTTCCCATGTCGGTGATGAACGTAGCCGGGAGCATATCACAGTCCCAATCCTCACGACGGATGGGGATACCGAAACTACTACACCATGAAACTTTGTCAGATATGATGTTCAGCATCAGCCCTCGGAGACTGTAAACACCACTCTCCCACAACAACGAATATCCACAACACAGGCCACTGTAGGCATCAGCACAGGCTGTCAGAATCGGTCTGCCAACCAGACTGCCAGTGTCGTTGACCAGATAAATGTCACATACGGCAGCATCGAACATCCCAGTACCAACAGCAGGTGCAAACTCTTGTACCCCTTCACCAGTCAGAGACCGGTTGTTCCTCTGGCAATTCTTCAACCCATTACGAGAGATGTAGAAGTTCTGGAGATTCTTGGTCTTACGATAGAAATATCGGAACTGATAGAAGGACAGGTATTCCTCGGCCAGTATCCCCAAAAGCACCCCCAAAAACATCATCCAGGAGTATCACCATGTCGTAGGGCAACGTGATTTATTCTGTAAGGGGAAAAGTCGTTTGTTCACTCGGTCTCCAGGCCGGTAGCCCCTACTCCATGGTGATATAGCGCAGAATGTTCCTGAAATCCTTGTCTTAGGCAGGGAAAGGATAGCAAAAATAAGACCCTGCACGGTTGGTCTCCCCCTGACAGGGGTATCTACGATTTGGGGAAGTACCCCGGCAGGAATCACGCTGAGATTTCCTGCCGGGGGCTTTCCTTGTCCTGCGGAATATCCCCGCCGATGAAGCCGATATCGCTGTAGTGGATTTCAATGGTCTGCATGGCTTTCTTCGACCATTTCGTACTTTTCTCATGAACCACGATCTTCTGGATGAACAGCCGCAACAGTTCCGGGGTCAACTCCGTGATATCGGTGTACCGCTTGGCCTTAACGATGAAACCATCGGTGCCGGAAACCGTATCCCGCAACTTTTGGATGGCTGCTTCTTTCGCTGGGATTTCCGCCGCCAATTTCTCCTGCTCCTCCGTGTAGCCGCCGGACAGCGTTTGGAACTGCTCCACCGAGAGGTGGCCAAGCACCCGATCTTCATAGAGTCTCTTAAAGATAGCATCCAATTCCGTACCGCGTTTCCGCATAGCGGTCAGTTCCCGTTCCAGCCTGCGGATTTCCCGCTGGATATCAGCGGACTGCCTGCCGCCGATGTACTCCGCAAACTCCTTGGTATGCTCCTTGGCCATCGCCGTCACCCGCCGCAGATCCTCCAGGATTACCTCATCCAGTACACACTCCCGAATGTAGTGGGCGGTGCAGACCTCCGAACCCTCTTTCTTGTAAGTGCGGCAGGTGAAGTTGTTCCAGGTGGGCTTCATCGTATGTGCCCGGTGCAGCACCATCGTTGACCCGCAGTCTGCACACACCACCAGCCCGGAGTACTTGTTCTGCTCGTTCATCTTGGTGGGGCGGCGTCGGTTCTGCCGCACTCGCTGGACGATGTCCCAAATTTCCTGAGTGACCAGTGCGGTGTGTGTTCCCTTGAACACCAGGCATTCCTCTTTGGGATGCTCTACATGGCGCTTGTCCTTGTAGGACTTGGTGCTAAACCTCATGTTGATGGTGTTGCCCAGATACAGCTCATTTTCCAGCATATTCGCAATCGTACTGCTTGTCCAGTGGTAAGGATTCTCCGTGTTCAACGCTGTGTGATTAATCCCGAATTTCTGGTAGGCGTAGGTGGTAGGACAGAGGATTTGTTCCTCCCGCAGCTTGCGGGCGATCTGGCTTGGCCCGCTGCCGGCGGCGCACATGACGAAGATCCGGCGGACAATGGCGGCGGCCTCCTCATCCACCACCAGCTTCTTGCTGTCATTCTCGTCCTTTCGGTAGCCGTAGGGTGCCCTGGTTCCCAGCCGTTCCCCACGCTCCGCTTTGGCGCGGAGGACGGCCCGCACCTTGCGGCTGGAGTCCCGTACATACCACTCGTTGAACAAATTTTTGAACGGCATCAGCTCGTTACTCTCGCTGCTGTCAGTGTCCACATTGTCGTTGATAGCAATGTAGCGGACGCCGAACATGGGGAAGCGTTCTTCAATATACAGCCCGGTGTGAAGTTGGTTCCGACCCAGCCTGGACAGGTCTTTCGTGATGATGATCCCAATCTCGCCGTTTTCCATATCGGCCATCATCTGCTGGAAGCCTGGCCTTTGAAAACTGGCCCCGGAGTACCCGTCATCAGAAAGTGTCAAGGGAAAACCAAAAAATTATAAAAATTTTTCTCGGAGGAAATAAAACAATCTCCTTTTTGGTTTTTATTGGACACTATCGGGTGAAGGTGTCCTGTAAAAACCAAAAAGCAACTCATTTTAAGCAGTGTGGGGAACGGAGAAAGGAGCCGTTCCCCACACATACATTGTCGATCAAATCAACCACAAGCCTGTTTGTTATACCCGCATAGCTGTATCCTCCTCCGCAAGAAGTTTCATATAGTCCTCGTTAAAATTCCATGCAATTTCAATCCGATTTCCATTGTAGATCTGAATGGAGTGAATCAGCACCTCAACCATATCCCGATTCAAGGTCCGCAAGTTACTGAGCGGTTTCAAGCTGTTGATCTGCTCACAGCTGACAGTATCCATATCAGGGAGAATGCTGCCACTGTCCTGTTCCAAGGCGTCCAGCTGCCGCTTTTGCTCCATAATGGCGGCATCAATCTTTTTGCAGCGGTTTTTGTAATCGCTCTGCGATACCTCGCCCAAATCATAGCTCAGATAGGCCTCCGCTTTCCGTGTCTCCAGCTGAGCGATTTGTTTCTGAATACGCTGCTGGGCTGACTGAGCACGATTTTGTGCCGTCTGGATTTGTTTTTCCTTTCGGTCAAGGCGCTTCTCTGTCTTTTTCGCCAACTGAGCTTGAAACCGGATGGAGGCCAGAACCGCTTGAATCAGGTCTGTCTCAAACAGGCGGATTTTTTTGCAGTCATCTGTTCCGTTCCATGCCCTGCCATCGCAGGTGTAGTAGACGCCCTGTGCAATCTCATGGCGTATCAACGCCGCGCCGCAGTGGCCGCATCTTAGCTTTCGAGAAAACAGTCTCCGTTTCATGGGGCCCAGCTTCCGAGTGGGCCAGGCCGTTTCAATCTTTGCTTGTACCTGGTCAAAGATTTCCTGAGAGATAATCGCCTCAAACGCTCCAGGAACGATGACCCAATCATCTTTTTCGATTGCCTTGGCTGAGTGGATGTTCCCCAGTTCGCTCAGTGTGGTTTTCAGTGCCACCAGCTTGCCGGTGTACCGCTCGTCCCGCAGGATTTTTCCAATCGTAGTGGCCCGCCAGAAATTATCGGTGCGTTCCGAGTTCCACAGCTGACGTTTGGACCCAAGCGCCCTCTTATGCTGGGCTGGCGTAGGGATACCATCCTCATTCAGCCGTTTGGCTATTTCCGTGGAGGTGAGTCCCTCTGCATACCAGTTGAACATCCGCTGTACCACCGGGGCCGCCTCTGGATCGGGAATCCAAGTCCGTTTGTCCTCCGGGGATTTGAGATAACCATAGACCGGATAAGCAGATATACACTGGCCCCGCTGGGCGTACAGCCGCTTGGCCGCTTTGGATTTCTGGGATAGGTCTCGGCTGTACATTTCGTTAATCAAGTTTAATAGACCGTTATTGATATTGCCAGCGGTGCCGTAGGGAAAATCATAGCTGTCGTAACAATCGTTGACAGAGATGAACCGGATGCCCAGGGCCGGGAAAACCTGTTCCAGGTAACGGCCGGACTCAATGTAGTCCCTGGCAAAGCGGGAAAAGTCCTTCACAATGATGCAGTCGATTTCGTGCCGGCGGGCAGCGTCCAGCATGGCGCGCATTCCCGGCCGGTCCAGGTTGGTTCCGCTGCGGCCATCGTCCAAAAACTCCAAAATTGTGCAGTTGGAAAATTCACGGTGGCTTTCAAGATAACAGTCCAGCAGCTTTCGCTGGTTAACCACACTGTTGCTTTCTGCTTTATCGCCCATCCTGATGTCCTCGTCAGCGGAGGACAGTCGGATATATTTTGCCGCCGTCATGCTACTACCTCCTTGTTAATCGCGGTGAGCAGCTGCTCCCGCTCATCCCTATACTTGAAAATCACTTCAATTCGGTCGTTCTCGTAAATCGTAATACGCTGGATCAGTCCATGGGCCAGCTCCTTGGTCAGTCGGTCAGGGAGTTGGAGACCTCCAAAGGTTTTCAGCCAGGGATTATCCCCGGTCAGCGTCTCGGACTGACAGTGCTGCTCCTCCCGGAGTGCCAGAATACGGTTTTTCAACCGCTCGGCCTCTCCGGTACAGCATATCTTCAGCTGCTCATATTCATCGCGGGACAGCTCTCCGGCCAAAAAATCCTGCATAACCGTCTTTTTTCGGTTTTCAGCCCGCTCCAGGTCCAGATTCAGCCGCCGGAGTTCCGCCGCTCTGGCGGTGATTTGTCCCTCTTTTCCAGCGGAGAGATGTCTGGCCAGTCGTACAGTATCCACCGCCTGCTCGATTTCCTTGCCAATCAGCTGGGACAGGGCGTCCAGCAGGATATCCTCCCGCAGGAATTTGTAGGCGCAGCCGCTCCGCTCCAGCATAGCGGCGTAGTTGGGACACATGTAATGGTAGGACACCTTTTTCCCTTTGACCACCTGCTTATACCGCACCATAGGCCGGCCGCAGTCGCCGCAGTAAACCAGGCCTTTCAGAATATTTTCGCTCTTTCCCAGGTGATCGTACTTTCCCAGATTGGCGTGGTATTCTTTCTGTTTCAAATCACAAATGGATTGTACAGCGTCAAAGTCTGCTTGGCTGATGATGGCCTCATGGGTATTCTCCACAATGGTCCATTCCGACTTCGGCAGGAGCCGGTCCGGTATCCCGGCGTAAAACTCCGAGCGACGGCGGCCCTGTACCATATGGCCCAGGTAGACTTGGCTGCGCAGGATATTCTTTACCGTTTCCACCTTCCAGGGCTTGGGCTGGGCGAACCGCTGGTCGATCAGGATGCCTTTCTGGTACCGGTAGCAGCAGGGGGACAAAATCCCGGAATTGTTCAGCCAGCGGACAATGCCTGCATTGCTGACGCCCTCCAAATTTTTCTGAAAAATCATTCGGACCACTTCGGCGGCCTCCGGATCAACGATGATCCGGTGCCTGTCCGCTGGGTCTTTGATGTAGCCATAGGAGGCGTAGCCTCCGATAAACTCCCCATGTTTGATTTTCTCTCGCAGAACAGAGCCGGACTTTCGGGAAATATCCTTGGAATATACCTGATTCATCAGGTTTTTTAACGCGACCACCAGACAGTCGGCGGTGGTGGCGTCGGCGCTGTCGTAGCCGTCCCCGATGGAGATAAAGCGGACGCCCATCGCCGGAAATACGTGTTCCAGGTAGTTGCCGGCCTCAATGTAATTCCGACCAAAACGGGACAGGTCCTTGACCACGATGCAGTTGGCTTTTCCAGCACAGATGGCCTCCATCATGGTCTCGAACCCGGGCCGCTGGAAATTCGTCCCGGTCTCGCCGTTGTCCTCGTAGATGGAAAGCAGCGTTAAGTCGCCCTGGCTCTGAATGTATTCCCGAATGAGCGCTTTCTGATTTTGCAGGGCCTCGCTGTCCTTCCTATCCCTGGTTTCCAGGATGGACAGGCGGGCGTAACCCACGGTAGCATAGGTTTTCTCAGCGGGAGCCGCAGTCTGCCTCTGCTCAGACAGGGCTTGTCCACTGTTTGCAGCCCTGATCTGGTCCTTTCGGCTTTTCCTCGCCATGCCTACACCGCCTCCCGAAGTTCATCGTCCTCCGCAAAGGAGGAGGCCACGGCCTTGGCCTGCTCAAACTGTGCCTGATATTGGAACACAATCTCAATCCGGCTGTCCTCGTAGACCAGAATCCGCTCCACCAGACGCACCAGCACATCCCGGTTCAACACGTCAATTTGGCCGAACCGCTGAAAGTATTCAATCCAGGGGCTGTCCGGGGAGGTGTTGGCCAGCATTTCATCCAGCTGATGCCGCTGCGTCTCAATGGACTGTTCAACTTCTTCACAATCCTTGGTGAAAATGCGCTTGAAATCGTAAAAATCCTCCTTGGACACCTCGCCGCTGGCATAGCGGCGGTAGAGATTGTCCCTGATTTCCTGTTTTCGGGCCAGTTCCCGCCGCAGAGTATCCAGCCGGCGGTCCATCCGCTCCAGCGTCACCCGCTGCATGGGGCGGCGGCTGATGGCCTCCAGCGCTCCACGCAGCTCCGCTACCATCTTGATGTGAAAGTTGATCCCCTCCAGCACTGCCTGCTCCAGCTTGGTCTCGCTGATGCTGTGGGTGGAGCATACCGATTTATCCGCCCGGTGGGCGGCGCAGACAAAATAACCGTAGGTCTTTTCGCCATAGAGACTGGTTTTTCGGATCATATTGCTCTTGCAGTCCCCGCAGCATACCAGCCCCGACAGAGGATAGACCACGCTGGCCCCGGGGGCCTTTCGGGTATCCTTGCCCGTCAAACGGGCCGCAAGTCGGAAATCCTCCTGACTGATAATGGCCTCGTGGGTCCCCTCCACCCGCATCCAGGCTTCAGGCGGGCGCTCGACCACCGTCCTGACCTTGTAATTGGGAGTGGTGCGCTTGCCCTGAGTCATAATGCCCAGATAGACCTCGTTTTCCAGAATACGAAGTACCGCCCGGGCACTCCACTTGGCTTTGCTCTGCACCTGGTATCCGGTCTTGAAGTTGATCCCCTTAGACCGCTTGTACTCCATGGGAGACAAGACTCCCAGTGCGTTCAGATCATCCGAAATGGCCTGACAGCTTTGTCCGGCAATACGACGGGCGAAAATCTCCCGTACCGTCTCAGCCGCCTCCGGGTCAACCACCAAACGGTTTTTGTTCTCCGGGTCCTTGGCATAGCCATAGACAGCGAAGGAGCCGATAAACTCCCCGTTCCGCCGCTTCACATCCAGGTGGCTGCGGATCTTGATGGAGGTGTCCCGGCAATAGCTGTCGTTCATCAAATTTTTGAAGGGCAGCATCAGGCTGCTGGAGCTGTCCAGGTGGGCGGTGTCGTAATTGTCATTGATGGCGATAAAACGCACTCCCAGGGCCGGGAACAGCTTTTCGATGTACTGGCCCGACTCGATGTACTCCCGTCCAAATCGGGACAGGTCCTTGACCACCACGCAGTTGACTTTGCCGGACTTCACCGCCTCCAGCATCTCCCGGACGTGGGGCCGGTCAAAGCTGGTGCCGGTGTAGCCATCGTCGTAGCCCTCCATGACCAGGTGCAGCTCCGGGTCACGGTCGATGTAGGCGTGGATCAGGTCGCGCTGATTCTTGATGCTGTCGCTTTCCGCCTTTTTGTCCAGGTCCTCCTTGGACAGACGGCCATAGGCGTAACAAAAAAATTCCATGAGAAAACCTCCTGACATTCCCCGCAACATGCGGATTTTCAGTCAGAAAGCACTCATGGAATAACCTTATCTGATTTGATCCGCATTCAGTATATCAGCTTTTTCGCTCTGTGTAAAGGGCGAGTTTTACCGGCGCTGTCATTTAGAATGTTCCAGGCACTCCTCCAGGACAGCCTGGAGGGGCCGGGTTCCGGCAAAGGAGGTCTTGACCAAAAGACCGCCGCAGCGGTAGACGAAGGGATTGCCCTTCATCTGTCGGGCGGCCTCCCGGATTCGCTCGGCCGGCGGAAGCGCTGGGTTTACATGGATGTCCCGGATATCCGGCACTGTGGCCGGGTCCACGGAGCGGATGTCGGTTTCCTTCATTTGCGTGTACTGTTCTGCTGTGATCTTTTCCCGCATAAGATGACCCCCTTGTAAATAATAGGGGAAGGCACCCCAGACATGGCCTGGAGTGCCTTCCTTTTTTGACAGCTTAATAATAACACAGAATTAAACGCAATTACAACTACCTTCTAGCGGCAGATACAGCGAAGTACAGCCGCAAATTTCCCGCAAAAGCCGCGCAAATCGGTTTAGTTGAGTTTTGCGACGTACTGGTACATCCCCGTCAAAGTCTTCAACGCCTTGGCTTTTAACGTTTGGACTGTCCGGATAGATAAATCCAGGGATTCAGCCACTTTTTCTTGGGATAACCTCTCAAAATAGGACAAATGTATCACTTCTGCTTGACTGGACTCCAAGAGCGAGATGTAGTAATCCAGCCGCTTCTGCTCCTGCTCCAGCTCCACCAGATGCACCACAATCTCCTCTTTTGTGTCAGCGTTCAGCTTATCAACCTTGCTCTGGTAGTTGAGCGCGATGTAGAGGGTCTTGTCGGAGATGTGGCCCTCGGTGTGACTGCTGCCGCCAGCACCATGCCCCAAGGCCATCGCACTGATTATCTCAGCCTCGGATGTACGGGCGGGGTGTTCCAACTCGTAGTGTAGCAGAGCGATCTTCCGCGTGCGCTCCTGATAAGTTTCCAGCAGGTTGATTACATAGGATCGCATATCGTTATTCATAATGAATTTCCTTTCCAATCAAAATTTATTGTTGTACTGTGAAGCGATAAATGTGATTGGCGGAGAACGACACCTGGGATAAACCCCATAGGTATAAAAAGAGCGGCCGAATCCACAAAGCTGTGAAAATTCGGCCGCTTGGTACGCATTGAGATATCTTGTCGATGTGACTGATCGGGCAGGCGGAGGTTTTGTCGATCCTTGAACCGGCTCCCTTCTATTCCTGCGAGAGAAATTGAGACAAGGACGCCTGAATGCTTTCAAGTAAGCGGTGTGTCCTGGCACGTCATACCGGCGGACATTCTCAATACGATGGATTGTCCATCGCATAGGAACTCCTTCCGTTTACGGCTGGCACACAGACGGCTTATCTCCCTTCACCAAGGGGAAAAGTGGCAGTTTTACTGCCGCCTGCCGGGGTGGTTGAATCCCTCCGTTTGTCTTAATACTGCCACTGGAGATAGTATAGAAACTAAAAGGGGCGTGTTCGGGGCTTTACCGGGGCTTTATCGGGGCTGTTTTCGCATATTTCGACAAAAAAGTCAGTCAGCAGAATTTCCCTAAACAGGATGCCATTCTGCTGACCGATATTGATTTATACATATTTAATCTGGTAAAACAAATTTATATCCGACTCCGCGCATATTTTGAATGTAGTCTTTATCGACAGTGGCCAACTTCTTTCGGAGTTTCTTGATCAGTGATTTTACAGCTTCATCCACAGCTACAGTGGGTTCATCATCCCAGATATGGCTGTAAATCTGTCCACGGGAAAATACCTGACCAGGATAAGCAGCGAGGCAGTGCAGCAAGTCAAATTCTTTACGACTCAATTCCAGCGGTTTACCATCCACCATAACTTGTCTGTATCGGGGACTGATGATCAATTCTGCCCCACGGATAAGAGGCTGATGTTGTTCATGATTAATGTCTGAATCAATATATAATCGCATCAAGGCGTTTGCCTGTGCAACACAAACCTCTATATTCAGCGGTTTTTCGAGATAAGTATCTGCACCTGCATTGAGAAGCGTAATGATTTCCTCCGATGTTAAAGGAGCAGTAAGTACTAAAATTGGAGTGTGGTTCGTACACCGCATTGTTTTGAGCAGTTCCATACTGTCTATATCATCAAGTTGGATATCCAGAATAACCAGACAATAATCCTGCTTCATATAGCTGGTCAGTGCTTCCACCGCAGATGTTATGCAGCACACCTCTGTCAAGCTATCCCGTAAGCCTTCTCATATACTCTGACATGTGGCTAAATCATTATCCACAACTAATATCTGTCTCTTTATGCGGATCACCCCTTATTTGGTTTCAGTCAAATGTCTTATTTTAAGTAGACCAGATCCTTTTCAAAAGCATATTCATTCCCCCAAGCCTCCAATGTAATAAGAGAGGTCTTTGCCACATTGATGCCCTCTACTGTCCCTTTAGAAACGGTAACTGCCGACTTTTGTCCCTTCCACAACAGGGTTATAAGCTCAGCTTACTCCACGCCTTAGAGAGATTGGGGCAGAGCCTTAGCTTGCCACCCAGTATCTACAGGCCGCCGTACAGATAGCGTCTCAAGCAGTTGCCCCTTTCGGCTTAATTCTCTCATTCAGAAACAGCAGAAATAATCAAGGCCGTGTGTACTGTTCCAGCGACATGAACTGTACGCTATTTTCTTTCGCAAACAATTGAATCGGCTTGCCGCTGGCACCATACAGGCGGACAGTCAGGGCCGCCACGCCGTCAATGTAGAAGATACCTACAGAGCCCTCCTGAATGTAGGTGAAGGAATAAATCTCACCCGGCTGGAGCTCCGCTGCCGTCTCAGTGATTAGGGTGTCACCCTCATTGAACCAAAGCTGGAGTTTATGTTCAGCGGGATTGACCGCAATGAACTTGTTTAATCCGGGGTTGCCGTCAAAGTCAAAGCTCAGGCCGAATATGCCCTCTTTCTCATAACAGAACTCGCCTTGGATCAGAAAGCTCTCATAGCAGGTAAAGGTATCCATATAGACGTAGGAATCCTTAGCCTTCACAAGCACCTCTGGTTTCTTTACTGACAGCAATCGGCGGGCGGTAAAGCCCTCCGCGACAGAATCCACCGGCGCCAGCGCCAAATCCCCGTTTTCTTTCTGAATGATTTTCTGCACCGCCAGATTGCCCGCCCAGTCGGTAACGCCCATGGTGGAAAACATCACCTCAGACCGGCGGGCCCAGCCCACCATGTAGGAATTTTCTCCGTCCTCCACATGCTTGGCGGCGTAGAACAGTTTGCCGTCCAGACGTTTGGCCTCTCCATAGGGGCCGTAGGGGGTGTCGGAAGCGGCAAACCAAAGGGTATCGTCCTGGCCCGAGTAGGTGAGATACCAGGTGTTGCCTAGGCGGAAGGTGTCGCTGCACTCCAGATTCCAAAAGCTCTCGGTGGGGTCGGAAAAGATGATGCCGTCATAGGTGCTGGTCTGCAGGTCGGCGCTCAGAGTAAACTTCAAGATCCGGGCCACGCCGTCTTGAGCGGCGGTTACCGTCAGGGTGATACTCCCGCTGTCAGGATCGTAGTAGGCCTGGGGGTCGCGGAAGTCCCGCTTCTGGCCCAGTTCCTCGGGCGGGATCAGTTCCCAGTCCGGCAGCTTTGTAAAAGCCAAGGGGCTGTCCCCCTCCGCCACCAGAATTTTTTCTTTAAACTCCATGGGCCCATCGGTGTGGCCGGTGTAGAACAAATAGTATTTCTCACCCACCTTTACCACGGAGCCAGTGCCGATCCAGTCATCCTGAGCGCCCGGGGTAGACTCCAGAATCGCCTCGTCATATTCGATGTAGCGGACAAAATCCGTGGTGGTGGCCAGATAGAGGGAATGGTTGCGGGAATCGCCCTTATCCTTCAGGTAGTAGATGTAATAGACGCCGTCCTCATAGAAGGGCATAGTGTCCCCCACATAGGGCTGCTCGCCTCCATCCAGGGCGGGCCGGAAATAAGCCCGATAGTTGTAAGCCGCCTCCTGCTGCTCCGGCGTAGTCAGTTGGGAAAAATCTTTGTCATTTCCAGGGTCGGCAAAGCTGTCGTCTCCATTGGAATTTTGTCCGCAGCCGCTGAATAAAAAAATGGTCAATAAAAACAATACCAAGCAGATTGGCGCAGCCCCAATATTCATTCCAGCTTTTTCCTTCCGCATCACAGTCCACCTCCATCTCCGCTCATAAGAGCTTCCACCTCTGCCTGTTCTGGCATGGAGCGGATTGCTCCCTTTCTGGTGGTGACAAGATAAGCGGCGGCGTTAGCGAAGCGCAGCATGTCGGTCAGATCCGCTTCTGTCAAATTTTCTGTGCCGTGTTCCAGAACAAAGTTCAGCACGCAGGCGCAGAAAGTGTCCCCCGCGCCGGTGGTCTCGATGGTGCCGCCCAGCTTGACGGCGGGAACAAACACCCGCCTGCCTCCGTAGTAGGAGCAGCTGCCCTCTGCCCCGGCGGTGACGTTCAAAATGCGGATGTTGGGGTACTCCGCCTGAAGGACAGCGGCGCCCTTGTCAAAGTCCGTCTGGCCGGTCATAAACTCCAGCTCATTGTCGGCAATCTTCAGCACGTCGCATTGCCCCAGCCCCCAGGCGATCTGCGCCCGGGCATCCTCCAGACCGGCCCACAGGGGCGGGCGGAGGTTGGGGTCAAAGGACACCAGAGCTCCGGCGTCTTTTGCGCAGGCCACTGCCTTTTTGGTGGCCTCGCGCACGCCGGGATGGGTCATGGACAGAGTGCCGAAGTGGAAGACGCGGCTATTGGCGATCACATCCTCCGGCACCTCATCGGCGGTAAGCAGCATATCAGCGCCGGGGTCGCGGTAGAAGGAGAAATCCCGGTCGCCGTTGGCGAAGGTCTGCACAAAGGCCAGGGTCGTGTGGGCGGCAGGGTCCATCACCAGATTTGTCAGGTCGATGCCGGCCTGTTCCACCACCCCGCGGAGCTGGCGGCCAAACATATCCTCCCCCACCTTGCCCACAAAGGCGGTGGCCTTCCCCAGCTTTTGCAGCATGGCCAGCACATTGCAGGGCGCGCCGCCGGGGTTGGCCTCCAGCAGCGGATTTCCCTGTTCGCTGACTCCATTCTGCGTAAAGTCGATCAGCAGCTCTCCAAGGGCCACAACGTCGAATTTTCGATTCATTTCTGCCTCCTATTCCCCGTCCAGATCGTACTTTTCAATGTCCATGGTGACCTCCCCGTCAGCAAAGAACCGAAAGCCGTCGGCGGACAGATCGGTATACATGGTCGCCGACAGGGTCTGCTCGCCGTGATTGACAAAAATCTCTACGCTGAAGCGGTCCAGGATCATACGGAAGGTGATATTCCCCCCGTTTTGGGGGACCTTACACCTCCGCTGGTGGATGATGGCCCGGCGTGAGCCGGAGAATTTGCGGTCGATTTTCAGAACGGACTCATAGGGCCGGAAGCTGATCGCTGTATGGTAAGTATCGTCCTGCCCGAACCAGACGGAGAATTTTTTATAAATATGTTCCTCATCGCCGGGCCTCAGGGTGATGGTGACGTCAACCTTTCGGCCCTTGATCCCTTCCAGGGTCAGCTCTCCCTGGAAGTCTACATTTTGATAGGAGACACGTCCGCTCCGTAGCCCGTCCAGCTCACGGACCGGACACTGATACAGCCGGCCATTTTTGATGGACAGCTCCCTGGGCACCGTCATCTGTCCAAACCAGGGGGCTTTCAGGGATGCGATGGACAGGGTGTCCCAGTTCTGCATCCAGGCGATCATGATCCGCCGGCCATCGGGGGCCAGCAGGGTCTGGGGGGCGTAGAAGTCGATGCCGTAGTCAATGGCCTGGTCGCGCTCCTCCTGGAAGGTCTTGCTCTGCTCATCAAAGCTGCCAATCAGGCACAGGGTCCCGTTGCCGTTGTGGTACTCGAACCCACTGGGCAGCATATCCTGGGGGCTGGTCAGAAGGACATATTTCCCGTCCAGCTGGAAGAAGTCCGGGCACTCCCACATCAGGCCGAACCTGTTTTTGTTTTCGGCCAGCACACTCTCGAACTTCCAGTGGAACCCGTCCGGGCTGGAGTAAAGGAGGATCTGGCCGCTGCCGTCGGCCGGGCGGTTCCCCGCCACGCAGCGGTAGGTCCCATCCGCCTCCCGCCAGATTTTCGGGTCCCGGAAATCCACCTTGCTGCCGCCCTCGGGGATGTCCTCGCCGGTCAGGACCGGATTGCCGGGGTACTTCTCATAGTTCACGCCGTCTCCCACCGCGACGCACTGGGTCTGCCTGTCGTCACTGGTCCCGTCCGGCAGCTTGGGCCCGGCGGAGACACCCGTATACATCAGCAGCTGCCGGCCGTCAGCCAGCTCCACCGCGCTGCCGGAAAAGCACCCGTCCTTGTCTGCCGGCGTATCCGGGGCCAGGGCGGCCGGGAGATACTCCCAGTGGAGCAGGTCCTCACTGACCGCGTGCCCCCAGTGCATGGGGCCCCATTTGGATTCGTAGGGGTAATACTGATAAAACAGGTGGTATTTCCCCTGGTAATAGGAAAAGCCGTTGGGATCGTTCATCCATCCCACCCGGGAAGACAGGTGGAACAAGGGGCGGGCCTGGGGCGGGATTAGCTGCTCCGCGATCTCCTCATGCCTCCGCGCTTCCCTTAAAATGTTACTGCTCATAGGAACCTCCATCATTGCACACGCCCGCCATAGAGGGCGTTTCATTCTGACCTTTTTAAAACGCCCCCGCCCCCACAGGGGGACGGGGGAACGTAGGAACGGCAGCTCTCTGCCTGGGAATGCTTACTTCTGGGCCTCCAGATAGGCGTCGAAATACTTCTGATACAGGGCCACATACTCGTCCAGCTTATAGGACTGGAGGTCGGCCTGGAACTGATCCCAGTCGGCGTCGGAGAAGCCCTCCAGGACGGCGCGGGCCTTGAACTCGTTGATGCACTTGCCGATATCGGCGCCCAGGTTGGAATCGGTCACGGAGTCCTCCTGGGTCATGAAGAAGCTGGGCAGGCAGTATTTGGCGGTGCAGACGGGGGTGTAGATCTCCTTGATCCAGTCCAGGCGGTAAGCGGCGTCATCGGGCAGAGTGACGTACTCGCCGTAGTAGCTGTCCAGGATGGCCAGAGGGCCGTTGACGCTCTCGGCTTCCCGGACCTCCACGGGGGACTTGTCGCCCAGAGGGGCGTGCTGGAGCATGGGCTCGCCCTTGGCGTTGGTGCCCATGGTGAAGATGTCGAAGCCGTCATCCTCGCCATAGGTGCCCCAGTTGTTCTGGGGGGACTGGAGGGGAGCGTACATCTGGTCCAGCCAGGCGCAGACCAGGGCGGGATTCTCGGCCACGGAGGTGACAACGCAGCGGCCGCGCTGGAAGCCGGAGGTGTAGGAGGCGGTGGCGGGAGTGAGGTTCACGGTGTCAGCCTTCAGCATGGGCAGGGGCGCCCAGCCCTCCAGGGAGGGGGCGACATTACCCACGTCCCAGGTGAAGCAGACACCGTAGCGGCCGCTCTTGCCCTTGGCCACGTAGGTGGACCAGTCCTGGGTGAAGGCTTCCACGTCGATGAGCTTCTCCTCATACAGCTTGTGCAGCCAGGCGGTGCCCTTCTTGAAGCCCTCGGAGGTGGCCACGCTGACCACCTTGCCCTCGTCGGTCACGGCCAGGTGCTTCCCGGCGTCGGGGTCGCCGTAGCCCTCGCCAAAGCCGTTGATGAGGATGAAGGGGTCCTGGCCGCCGTCGTTGACGATGCAGGACATGGGGATGATGTCGCCGTCGATGTTGAACTGGGCTTTCAGGGCGGCGGCGTTGTCACGGAAGGCGATGAGGACGGCCTCGAACTCGTCCACGGTGGTGGGCATCTCCAGGCCCAGGAAGTCCAGCCACGCGGTGTTGATGAAGGGCATGTTGCCCAGCAGCTGGATGGCGGTGTTGTGGTAGCCCAGCTGCTCGATCCAGGGCAGGCCCCAGATGTGGCCCTCCGAGTCCCTGCACATGGCCTCATACTCAGGCACCTGCTCAAAGACCTTTTTCAGGTTGGGCATATACTTGTCAATATAGTCCTCCAGGGGGATGATAACGCCCTGCTTGGAGTACTTCAGCAGATCGACCTCGCCAAAGCCTGCGTCGAACACGAAATCGGGCAGGGTCTTGGCGTTGGACATCTCCAGCTGGATGGTGTCGCCCCACTGGTCTTTCTGAATGGCCCGCCACTCCACATGGACGTTGGTCTGCTCCTCCAGGCGCTTGAAGATGGTGCGGTTGTTGGGGTCGGACTCGGTGCCGGCGGGGAACTGGGTCAGGCCCTTGATGGTGGCCTTTTCCGCCAGGGGCATGGCCACCTCGGCGGGGTCTACCTCCAGGCCCTTGCTGTTTCCGCCCAGCTTGTTGCCGCCGCCGCAGCTTGCCAGCAGACCTGTAGCCATGACCAGTGCCAGGGCGAGGGAGATGCTCCTGCGAAAGAACTTTTTCATATCGATTCTCCTTTTTATGATAGTTGTGGTTGGCACGCTTTACGTTTCTTGAAAAAGGGGCCTTATCCCTTCACGGCGCCGGCCATAATGCCGTTATCGAAGTACTTTTGGAAGAAGGGATACATGATCATCAGGGGAATGCTGGAAATAATGATGGTGGCGTACTTGAGCAGCTCGGCCAGCTGGGCCCGCTCGGCGGTGCTCTGGATATCGGAGACCATACCGGCCTCAGGCTGGCTCTGGATCAGGATGGAACGGAGGACCAGCTGCAAAGGCTGCTTAGCGGGGTCCTTCAGGTAGATCATGGCGTCAAAGTAGCTGTTCCACATGCCCACGAAGTTCCACATGGAGATGGTGGCGATGATGGGGGTGCAGACGGGGATCAGGATCTTGAAGAAGTAGGCCATTTCGGTGGCTCCGTCAATGTCCGCCGCCTCCTGGAGGTCCCGGGGGATGCCCTGGTAGTAGGTGCGGGCAATAATCATGTTCCACACGTTGAAGGCGCAGGGCAGCAGGATGGCCAAGGGGTTGTCCAGCAGGTTGAGGTCGTTGATCAGCAGGTAGGTGGGGATCAGGCCGCCGCCGAAGAACATGGTGATGACAAAGATCACATTGAAGAAGCCTCTGCCCCGGAAATCGGGCCGGGACATGGGGTAGGCGGCCAGCAGGGTGACGACCCCGCCCAGGATGGTGGCTTCGATGGAGTAGAGCAGGGCGTTCTTGAAGCCCACCCAGATCTGGGCGTTACCCAGCACCCGCTCATAGGCCATCAGCGTCCACTTGCTGAAGTCGAAGGTCACGCCCTTGTTCTGGAGGGTAATGGGGTCGATGAAGGACGAGAGGATGATGTAGATGATGGGGAAAATGATGGCGGCCAGAAACAGGCCAAGGATGGTATATGCCACGATCAGGAGGGCCCTGTCGCCGGCGGACTGCCGGGCAAAGGCGCTGCTTTTTTTATGCTTCACACATTCTCTCCCCTTTCTGTCAAATGCCCTTGCCGTCGTTCATTTTCTTGACAACGGCATTCATGGAGATCAGGAGGATCACGTTGATGACGGTATTGAACAGGCCCACGGCGGTGGAGAAGCTGTAGTCGCCGTTGATCAGGCCCTGCTTATACACATAGGTGGAGATGATCTCGGAGGAGGCCATATTCAGGTCGGTCTGGAGGGCGTAGGCCTTCTCAAAGCCGATGCTCATGATGTTGCCCACCGACATGATGAACTGGATGAGCACCGTGTCCTTGATGGCGGGCCACTCCACCGCCTTGATCTGCTGGATGATGTTGGCGCCGTCCAGGATGGCGGCCTCCTTCAGGTCCTTGCTGGCGTTGGAGAGGGCGGCTGTATAAATAATGGAGGCCCAGCCTGCGCCCTGCCAGATTCCGCTGGCAATATAGATGGTTCGGAATGCCTCCGGCATGGTCATAAAGTTATAGTTGGTACCCAAAAGCATGTTGATCATGCCCGTGGGGGACAGAAGAATCCGCACAATACCGCACAGCACGATGACAGAGATGAAGTTGGGCATATACAGCACCAGCTGGATCTTTTGCTTTCTGCTCTTGCTCAGAATGCGGTTGAGCAGGAAGGCCAGCAGAATGGGGGCCGGAAACCCCCACAGCAGGCCGAACACGCTCAGCTTCAGGGTATTGGCCAGGTAGCTTAGGAAATCCGGGGACGTCAGGAAGCGCTCAAAGTGATACATCCCCACAAATTCGCTGCCAAAGATGCCAGCGAAGGGGTTGTAGTCCATGAACGCGATGGCGATGCCGCCCATGGGGATGTAGCGGAAAACGATCGTCAACACAAAGGCAGGCATGATAAAGAATGCGTACAGCTGCCAGTGCTGCCGGATGTACACCAGAGAGTTGTGCAGCTTGGTGTTTCCGCCCTTTGGGACAACAGCGCTTGTCTGGGGCTTGCTTATAGATCTTCCTCCTTCTGTTTTTTCCTCTCCCAAAAAATGAGCAAATGCACCATTATAATTTGAACACATGTATTTGCACATTTCTTGGATTTGGTAAGTTTACATTAGCACGATACTTTACATATGTCAACTGTATTATTATATTTGCAGTGTAGAATTTTTGAAGCAAATATTGTGACAATTGATGTTGTCATTCGCACAACCTCAAACTTGACATTTGCACCTATTTGTGGTACGATGTGCAAAACAAAATTGAGGAACCTCTGATTGATTCGTGTTTCCCCCGTTTCCGGCGGGGGAAGCGCCTGAACATTCAGGGCTTAAAACAGTGAGAATCGATTCCATCAGAGGTTCCTTGAAAAGGCACAAAAGTGAGGAGGCATTCCGTGAAACGGGTCACCATTCAAGATATTGCGGACGCCCTGGGTGTTTCACGAAACACCGTGTCTAAGGCAATCAACAACTCTGACGGTCTAGCGGAGGCGACAAGGGAAAAAATTCTCCAGAAAGCGGTGGAAATGGGCTATAAGCAATTCTCCTATGTGGCCGCCCTCTCAGGAAACAGCAGGTTTGTTCCCTCCGGGGACTCTGAGCCCCCCGCCGCGGCCAGCGAAATTGCCGTGTTCACCGCAAACCTCTCCCTGCTGTCCAACCACTTCGCCATTCCCATGCTGGACCGGTTCAAGCAGGAGCTGTCTCAGCTGGGCTATTCGTTAAATATTTATAAGGTTGACCGGGAGAATCTGGCCCAGCACACCCTCCCGGCCACATTCGACCCGGAACGGGCCAGCGCCATCATGTGCATAGAGATGTTTGACCGGGCCTATGACGAGATGGTCTGCACGCTGGGACTGCCTGTGCTGTTCGTGGACGGCCCCCATAAGCGGTATGGCGATTCCCTCCCCGCCGACCAGCTGCTGATGGACAATACCACCGGCATTACAAAGCTGGTCCATGATCTGTTGGGGAAGGGCATCCGGAAAATCGGCTTTATTGGCGATTATGAGCACTGCCAGTCCTTTTTTGAGCGCTATGTCGCCTTCCGTTCCGCTATGACCCTGGCCGGCGTCCCCGTGGACGAGGCGTTCTGTATCAAGCGGCATTCCACGGATATGGATGTCCCCCTCTCCGCCCTGCCGGAGCTGCCGGAGGTGTTTCTCTGCGCCAACGACTTTATCGCCGTGGACACCATGCAGGCGCTGCGCAAGCTGGGCAAATCGGTCCCAGGCGATATCCTTTTATGCGGGTTCGACGACGCCCCGGAATCCAGGATCATGACCCCGGCGCTGACCACCGTCCACATCCACACCCAGATCATGGCCTTTACCGCCCTCCATCTCTTGCTGTCCAGAATGAAAGAGCCCTATCTGGACTACCGGACCGTCTATACGGCTACTGAGCTGATCTGCCGGGATTCCACAAAGCTGACCGTGAAGGAGGAAGTGAAATGAAATTTCTTTCCTACGACAGTCCCTTTGGCCAGCTGATGATGAAGCTGTGCTACAGCTGCTGTCTGAATATCCTCTGGTTCCTCTGCTGCATCCCCATCGTTACCATTGGGGCGTCCACCACGGCGCTGTACTACACCTCCCTGAAAATCGTCCGGGGGGAGGACCACGCCTTGACCCGCATGTTCTTCCGCTCCTTCCGGGAAAATTTCCGCCAGTCCACCGTCCTGTGGCTGATCCTGCTGGCCGTTGGCGGGCTGCTGGCCAGCGACGGATACATCGTGTACCATCTCCGCGCCTCCTCCACCGGCGCCGCCGCCGTTCTGTGGACCTTGATCCTGGCCCTGGTGATCGCCGCAGCGGTGGCTTACACCATCGTTTTGCTGTTTGTCTTTCCCCTGGTGGCCAGCGTCTCCAACACCAACTGGGCCATGCTGAAAAATTCCTTTTTCATTGGGACCCACTATCTCTTCTGCACCATTCTGGTGTTCGCGGTACATTTTGCCATGTTCTTTCTGGTGGTCAGCGTATTTACCCCGCTGATCATCTTCGGCGAGGGCCTGTGCGCCCTGCTCAGCGCCTATCTGATGAACAACGTGCTGCGCGCCTGCGCCTATGATCCGGAGGAGGAGGGCGCCCCGGAGACTGGTGGGGACATATGAGTCTTACAAAAGAGGAAACGGCCGCCCAGAGGGCGGCCTTTCAAAAAATGAGCCTGGCTGGCAAAACGGAGTATATCTTTACCTACTTTAAGCTTCCCATCCTGTTGGGGCTGATTGCACTGTATCTGGTATGCTCCGCGGCGTACCGGCAAATCACAAAAAAAGAAGTTATTTTGTACACGGCCCACATCAATATTTCTGTTGGGGATGAGCTGGAAGCCCGGCTGACCGGGGGATTTCTCTCCACCAGCGGGGCCGATCCCAAACGGGCTGAGATCGACCTGTCCCGGGGGCTCTATTTGTCGGACGACCCCGCTCCCGAGGACCACGAATATCAGTACGCATCCAGCCTGAAGCTCATGGCCGCCATCAATGCGGAGCAGATGGACGTCGTCCTGATGAACCAGGAGGGGTATGATATTTTTTCCCAGAGGGGCTATCTCCTTGACCTGTCCGGCCTGCTCACTTCGGACGGCACCCTGTACCGCCGTCTGGAGCCTCACCTGGCCGTGAACACAGTGATCCTGGAGGACAACTCCATTGAATACACCCTCAACCAGGCGGAGCAGTACAGGGCGGTGACGGAGGAGGTCGTAAACGGGCTCGACCTCTCCCAGTTCCCCCTGTTTCAGGGTGCCGGCTTCTCGGAGCCTGTATATCTGGGCGTGGTGGGCAACAGCCCCCGGCTTCCCGCCGTTGTCCAGTATATTGCGTATTTGGCATCGTAATCTGCCCAAACGGGGAGCGGGACAGGCGGTGAGATCCGCTTGTCCCGCTCTGATCGGAGCAGCCCTTTTTATGACATTTTTTTCAACAGCCTTCTGTTTGCCGGATCATCATAGTCCTTATACGTTCCGTCATCGTCATACAGCAGATATTCAGCACCTGGATACCCCAGCAGTTCAAGGGCGTCTGTCTGAAGCTCCGCCACGCATTCGGCCGCCTTGGCAACTGGGATACATTTCCCGGAGCGAATAAACAGAGGCACTTCATTCAAGGCAATTTCCACGTAGTGGTGCCCCGGAGACAACGTCTCTTGATGGATGGAGCCGTCGGGCATGAACTTGACGAACCGCATTTCTTCTGGCAGATAGACATACCGTCCCTTCGCGTTCTGGGTATAGACGGGGGTGATCATGATCTCCCCGCCCAGCATCAGCTGGTCCTCCACCCGGGGAGCGAACGTGTCCCGTGGATACTCAAAGGCCAGCGGCTTGAAATACAGATCGTCCGAGAGGGCCGCTTTCATATATTCGCTGTAAAGATAGGGCAGCAAACGGTAGCGGACCCCCACAATGTGGCGGAAATCCTCCACACCCTCAAATTGATAGCACTCCTGCTCCCTTGTGTCGATGGCGGAGTGATTCCGCATCAGCGGCGTGAACACACCGAAAGCCAGCCAGCGCAGCAGAAGGTCCCGGGTCGTGTGGTCGCCAAAGCCGCCCAGATCCGCTCCTGTGTACAAAAAGCCGCACATATTCAGAGCTGGCATCATTTGCAGATTCAGCAGGATATGGCTCCACCAGGACTTGTTGTCTCCGGTCCAGATCCCACCGCAGCGGTGCATTCCAATGTAGGAGGAGCGGGAAAACAGCAGAAACCGCTTGTCTGGAGCAATCCGCTCAAAGCCCTCGTCCGCCGCCCGGGTCATATTATAGCCAAACAGATTATGTACCTTATCATGGCGGACCATGCGGCCGTCTACCTGATGATAGAAAGCCTTGTAATAATCCTGATGATTCTGAAGCCCTGTCAACGCCTCTCGGACCTGAAACATGGATACCGCGCCCGTCTCATCCTCCATATATTCCCGCATCAGCCGGGATGCCGCCTCCAGCCCCTCCGGCGTATAAAAGATTGCGGGCTCGTTCATATCGTTCCAGAAGCCCTCGATACCCTGTTCAATGAGGGAACGGTAGCAACTGCCGAACCAGCGCCTGGCCTCCGGATTCAAGACGTCCGGAAAGTGAGTATCTCCCGGCCATACCGCCGCCACAAAATCACTGCCGTCCGCCCTTTTGCAGAAATATCCGTTTTTGACCCCCTCCTCATAGACCGGATAACCTTTCTCTACCTTGACTCCCGCGTCGATAATGGGGATCAGTCTGATGTTTCGCTCCTTCATTTCCTTGACAAACGCGGGAAAATCCACAAATTCCTCTCCGTTTATGGTGAAATCCTTAAAATCCTGCATATAGTCGATATCCATGTAGAGCATATCAATGGGAATGTGATTTGCGCGGTATCCGTCCGCGACCCGCCGGAAATCCTCCTTTGTCCGGTAGCCCCACCGGCTTTGGCCGAATCCAAAGGCGAATTTAGGCGGGATATAGCTCCTCCCGATGATCTTCCGGAACTGCTTCACCACCTCATAGGGCGTTTCCCCTTCTATCATATAGAAGTACAGATCTGCCTCCTGGCAGCTGATCTCCAAAATATCGGAACATGTATAGCCGATATCAAAGGCGGCCTTGGCGGGATAATCCACAAACAGGCCAAAATTTTGTTCTCCCGCTATCACGATGAAGTTGTGGGCGCCGTACAGGGACTGTGTGCTCTCCATATGGTGCGGGTCGTCCGAGGCATGGCTGATGTAGCAATACCCCCGCTTGTTGATCCCCCTGACTGCCTCGCCCAGCCCATAGACGCTATCATCCTTGGCCAGCTCATACCGCCAGCGAAAGCCGTTTTGAAGGCTGACCGTTCCGAGGGGAGGGGCTTCTTCCGTCTCTTTTATATGTTCGGCCACGGCCTCCGTCTCAAAGGGATGCCCGTACTTGAATTTCCAAATCATAGCCATGCGCTCCTTTCGTCTGCCGCAAATGGATTACAGCTTCTCTTGCGAGTACTGTGCGTTTACTATAACAGAGCCGCAGAGCTTTGACAACACGAGAAGAAAATTTTAATGCCGTATGAGGTCACAAAATGAAATCCTACTTATTTGTCTCAAAAATCAGAATACAAACCGCGCTGGCCTACCGGTTCAACGTGATCTCCACCATTCTGATCCAGTGCCTAATCATGTACGCCATGTCCTGCTTCTGGGCCGCCGCCTATAGTGGCGCCGAGACGGTGTCCGGCGCGAGCCAGCGGGACATGATCACCTACACCACCATCTCTGTCATTATGGGAAACCTGCTGACCATGGGCGTCCAGAACCGGATCGCTCGAAGCGTCCGGACGGGCAGCGTGGCCCTGGACCTGCTCAAGCCGGTCAATATCTACGGAATCTATCTGGCGGAGGACCTGGGTGACTGCGCCGCTGCCTTCTTCCAGAAGGCCGTCCCCCTGCTTCTGGTGGGGACGGTCCTGTTCGGGTTCCCCATGCCCGCGTCAGCCGTTCACCTCCTGCTGTTTCTGTTCAGCTTTGCCATCGGCTACCTCATCAACTGGATTCTGGCGGCCCTGCTGGGGCTGTGCGCCTTTAAGACGCTGACCCTTGGCCCGTTGGTCAACGCCAAGGGCTTCATCATGAAGCTGCTCTCCGGCAGTATTTTTCCCCTGTGGTTTTTCCCCGCCGGGTTTCGCCGGGTACTGGAGGCGCTGCCCTTCATGAACATCTACCAGCTCCCCCTGGGCATCTACATCGGGCAGTACGCGATGGATGAGATCATGCTCCGCACAGCGCTCCAGCTGTTCTGGTGCGCGGCGCTGTGGGTCCTGTTTGACGTACTGCAAAAGAAAATGGCGGCAGCCATACTGATTCAAGGAGGCTGAGCGCATGAAAACGATAAGATATTACATCTCCGTGGCCGCTATATCCATCCGGCAGTCCATCCAATCCCGGCTGGAGTACCCCTTTATGCTCATCGGCCATGTGCTGGCCAACTGCATCCAGTGGGTGATAGGCTTTGCCACGATCAAGTTCGTGGTGGACCAGTTTGGCAGCATCGGCGGCTGGGGCTACGAAAGTCTGGCGTTTTTGTACGGCATGTCGGTGCTGAGCCATGGCCTGGCGGTGGTGTTCTTCATCCAGACCTGGGGCATGGGCTACTGGATGATTGATGGGGAGTTTGACCGGTTTCTGCTGCGGCCTATGAACCTGATTTTCCAGTTTCTGTTCGATGACTTCAATCTCATCGGCTTCACGGACATCATCCCCGGCCTGATGGTATTCGTCTACGGGTGTGTCAAGGTACACCTGACCCCGAGCTTCGGCAATATTCTGCTGATCCTCTGCACCCTGGCGGGCGGAACGCTGATCCGGGGGGCGGTGTGGATGTTCTGCGGCTCCATGTCCTTCTGGACCAGGAGTCCCGCCAATTTCACCGACATGGTGGGGGAACTGTTCGAGCGGGTGTCCATATACCCCCTTACCATCTACCCCCGGTGGGTTCAGGCCCTGTTTACCTTCCTCCTGCCTCTGGCGTGGATCACCTTTTGGCCCGTCAAGGATATTTTGGAACCGGAACCCGGCATCCTTCCTGTGCCTATGGCAGCCGTCACCCTGGCGGTGGGGCTGCTCCTGTTCGCGGGGAGCTGCGTGGTATTCCGGGCCGGGATGGGGAGGTACGAGAGTGCCGGGAGCTAGGAAAGCGATCGCAGCACGAAAGAGGTGTATCTGTTTTATGGACTTTACAGAGATATTTCAGCTTTATCACAAGGATCCGCCATACAGCTGGGAATACAAAGACACCAGCCGGGGGGAGGAGGATTTCCGCCGCACGGTCTTCGCGGAGTGGGCGGATCAGAGGCTGGTCATTAAAATTGCCTGTAATGATTTTACTTCCCCGCGCCGCGTACAGATCTGGCAGAAAACGGCGGCGGCTTACAGCGCTATGGGGTATTACTGTCCCCAGATCATCGCCGGTAAAAATGGGAATCTGGCGGAGACCGTGGAATATGAGGGCAGAGCCTGCGTTGTGTACGCGGAAGAGCGGTCCCGATTTCAGACGGCAGACCAGCTTGGAGAAAGGGTAATCCTGCAAAACGGACGGTATATTTACCATGACGACGCCCTCCGGTTCCTCTGCGAGGTTGGTTCGGCGGGACTGGATTTCGGGGATTTTCCCTCTGGTCTGTGTATTTTGGAGCGGTTCTGCCCCTCTGACCCCTGTGACGAAATCATGGAGTGCGCCCTGGAGTTCAAGGGGGTCATAGAGGAACAGCTCCCCCAATATACACAACGGTTTCAGGGAATATGGTCCCGCTTTCTCGCGAATCGCAGCTCTTTGGAGCGGCTGTACAGCCAACTCCCAGTCTCTGTCTTTCAGGCCGATCTGAACCCGGGCAATATTCTGCTGGACGCTGATATGCGCTTTGCCGGCGTGCTGGATTTCAACCTTTCCGGCAGGGATACCGCGCTGAATGTTTTGTTCCGGGAGCTGTGGATCAATTTTGACGAGGATATTCCCGACAAGAGGGAAAACAACATGTATTATGTGGAGAAGAACAACGAAAAGGCGCTCCAGTCCTTCCTTGAGAACCTTCTTCTGATAAAAGACAGCTATCACTTTACCCAGGCGGAAAAGAAAGCCGCGCCGCTGCTCTACCGGTATTTGCGGCCCTTCTGGTGGCGTCCCCTTCATGCGCTGAAACGGGATCAGAACGATCCGGCGAAGGTAGGAAAGATCCTGGACTGGATCGAGAATGAGCAGACGCGCGGCATTGATTTTGAGGGGATAATGGAGGCCCGGCCATGAACATCATTGAAGTGAGCCATCTGGTAAAGGAATACAAAAAAATCAAAAAGGAGCGCGGCCTGCGGGGGGCGGTAAAAAACCTCTTTGTACAGAACACAGAAACTGTACGGGCGGTGGATGACATCTCTTTTTCCATTGAAAAAGGGGACATTGTAGGCTACATAGGCCCCAACGGCGCGGGAAAAAGCACTACCGTGAAGATGCTCTCCGGCATCATGCGGCCCACCAGTGGCGAGATCCTGATTGATGGTATATCTCCCCAGGAGGACCGCAAACGGGTGGTGCGGAACCTGGGGGTGGTGTTTGGACAACGCAGCCAGTTGAACTGGGACCTGCGGCTGGGCGAGACCTTTGAGCTGCTGAAACGAATTTATCAAATCGAAGATAAAACCTATACTGAAAACCTGGGAACGCTCAACGAGATTTTTCAAATCGACCGCTTTATTGACACTCCGGTGCGCCAGCTCTCCCTTGGGCAGCGGATGCGGGGGGACCTGGTGGCGGCCATGCTACACTCGCCGGAGGTGCTGTTTTTGGACGAGCCCACTATCGGCCTGGATGTGGAGGCAAAATATTCCGTCCGGAAGTTTATCAAGGAGATCAACCAACGGGGCAAAACTACCATCATTCTGACTACCCACGACTTGGGCGATATCCAGGAGCTGTGCCAGCGGGTCATTATCATCAACGAGGGAGCGATTATTGAGGACGGTTCGCTGGACGAACTGATTGACAAGATCGCCCCTTACCGCCATCTTATCATCGATTTCTATCACCCTGTCACCATCCCGCACCCTCATGCGGAGCTTGTCTCTGTCCGTGAGGCCCGTTCTGTTTACCGCTTCCGCAAGGATGAGATTACGGCCGCCCGATTGATCGAGGATATTTCCCATACAGCACCTATTAAAGAAGTAGGCTTGGAGGAGGCGAAGATCGACGATATCATTCGGACGGTGTATCAACAGGGAAGCACATGCAAAGCTTGATTGGCACTTTCCATTTTCCTTTCCCCCTTCCTTCCTATATTTTCTCTACAATATGATGAGGCCTGTCTGGCAACAACCAGACAGGCCTCTTTTTTGACAGGATGAAGGGAAAGAACTTCGTGTTGAAATTCTTTCCCCCATCTTTATATCTTACGCCGCCTTTTGAAATCGGATGCTGTTCGCTCTCACCTGGAGCTCCTGAGCAAGGAATTTCAGAGTATTGAACTCATCGTCCAGCCCATCCAGCTCCCGCTGGAGTACCTGCTCATAATGTTTTTTCTTCTCCTCCAGGCCCTGGACCTTCAGCACCCAGCGGTCCATGACCGCTGGGCTCTGGCTCCCGGATTGAATGAGGTAGTCACAGCGCTCCTGGTATGTGGCAATTTCTTTTTTTACTGCCGCATAGAACTCCTCGGTCATTTTGCCCCGCTGCTTTTCATCGTCAATGATATAGAAGCTGTTCACCATCAGCGGGGTGTTGTTGCGGTTTAAGTTACCCAGTAGCGTAATGAAGTCCTCAAAGACATCTACCTTCTCCATATAGGTTTTGGGAACGAAATACATATGTCCAGCAATGCTCAGTTTGGTGGCATCCAAGCTGAGGAGAAAATTGGTGCAGATGGTCTCGATCTGTTTTCGGTTGGCGCACCGCTGGTAGAGCTCAAACAACTCCTCTGCCCGGCGGCAGCAGTCCCGCACATCCACCACATCATCCATCATCAGGTTATCACAGCGAAATACATGGTCCCGCTTATCAAAGCTGATGTTAGCCAGTTTCTCATACTGGTTGGTATTCTGGTTCAGTGTCTCCTTTACCAGCTCCCGGGAAAGCATATCCGCCGTGTGCTTGTTATCCCGACAGTAAGCCAGGTAAATGTGGGTTTCACCCCCGGAGGTAATAGGATACCGTTCTCGAATGTCCCCGGTAGCGGAGCGGAAGGCATCCGCCACCGACAGCCGCTTGCCGCCGGTGTAGGGAATATCCATCTCCTCACAGAGTTGGGACAGGGCCTCCTTCTCCACCAAAAGATTGCTCAGGGAGAAATAGAGGAACTTGCCCAGCATATGTTCCTTATCGCCAGCAGATGTACCGATGAAATCCTTCATATCAAATACGTTATCCATAGTGACCTCCTATGTATGAATGGAATAATAACCTTTGGATAAATCTCCACCAGTGTGATAAATCAGCCCGCCGGCGGTTCCGGGTATTCCGTTGCGAAATTCCCGAAAGAAGAACGAGTAAGCCTCAAAATCGCTGTAAAAGCAAATTTTATCGGCTCCCCACCACTTGAAATTGTCGCGCAGGAAACGCACCAATTTGCGGCGGATAATTTTATGTTCCACACACTTCCGGAGCTGTTCTGGACACTCAAATACAAATTTGGGACTGTTCTTTGGCTCTATGGATAAGGTGCTCCATATACGGTAACGACTATTGGTGTCCAGTGCAAAAGTCATTAGCGTATCATAGGGCAGCACTATGCTCTGTTTCCAGCCTACAAACTTATAGCCGTGATTGTTTAGCCAAGTAAAGTATATGGCGACGGTATTGTTGGCTTTATTTTTTTGAAATTCGGCAAAGGAGAACATGTCACTCGCAACAACATGACCGTCCCTCTCCAGTGCAATTAGATCGCCTCGTGATGCAAAAAAGCTCCATGGTGATTTGCGTTCTCTGCTTATCGTTTTAAGGCTGATGCCCTTTTCGGTAGCAGTGAGCTTGACCAATGTTCTGTTGTTCAAAATTTTTACTCCCTTCTATTACATAGCAGCCACCCGGCTGAGGAGGTAGTCGTCCACCCCCTTGTAGGCCGGGTCCCATGTGTATTTGGTGTACTTCCACCGCTTGAATTTCTGTACTTCCTTCCGCATGGCGAGGATGGCTTTCCGGACCTCCGGTTTGGTGTTCTGGTCCATATCCATCGCCTCCACCACCTCGGTGACGTTGAGACTACGCAGGGTATCGGTCAGGCCGTTCAGCGCATTGACGCCGCCGATGCAGACGAACAGGGCGTCATGGGCCAGAAAGCTTGCCACGTCCCCCTTGAGGGGGCCTTCTGTGAGGTAGGCCCGCTTGCTGGTGGTGTCGCCGGTGACGTGGACCCAGGAATAGCTCCGGGTGCCGTTGGTCATATCCCGGCTGGAGAGCCAGCGGTACTTCCTGCCTGGGTCATCCGTATCGTCCAGGCGGATTTTCAGCCCCTGAATCAAGCCGTTTTTATCCCGGACAGGAATCAGAAATCCGTTTGGCCCGGACAGCGTCCAGTCGCCGTAGCAGGTACGAAAACCGGGCACGCCCAGCAGATCAACGCCGCAGGAGCGGAGCAGGGAGGCAAGAAGCCGCCGGCCCTGTTCTGTCTCCGGCATACTGCGGTACTCGTTGCTGGACTTTTCGGAGCGTCCGGCCGGCGGTCCCCCGAAGCACAACGCCTTTG
>CANPFP010000013.1 GCA_947573385.1 uncultured Bacillota bacterium
CCACCATATATTCGGTGAGGGCCTGCTCACTGGTGGCGGCGGTGTCCACGGTGGTAATGTACTCCCCCTTGCGCAGGATGGCCACCCGGTCGGATATTTCCATCACCTCATTGAGCTTGTGGGTGATGATGATAATGGCGTGGCCCGACGCCCGCATCCGCCGCAGCACGTCAAAGAGCCTGGCCGTCTCCTGCACGGTGAGCACGGCGGTGGGCTCGTCCAGAATAATGATCCGTGCCCCGTAGTACAGCACTTTGACAATCTCCAAAGTCTGCTTTTCGGAGACGGCCATGTTGTACACCTTTTTCCGGGGGTCGATGTCAAAGCCAAACTGCCTGGCCATCTCCCCAATCACGCCGTACCGGTCTTTTTTCAGGATGCCCCCCGACTTCTCGTCCCCCAGCCAGATGTTGTCGGCGGCGGAGAACACATCCACCAGCTTGAAGTGCTGGTGAACCATGCCGATGCCCAGCTTTTTGGCGTCCTCCGGGGAGTTGATGGCCACCTCCCGGCCGTCCACAAAAATGGAGCCGCTGTCCGGCTTGTAGATGCCCGACAGCATGTTCATCAGGGTGGTCTTGCCCGAGCCGTTCTCCCCCAGCAGGGCCAGGATCTCCCCGGGTTTCACGTTCAGGTTGACGTCTTTGTTGGCGGCCACGCTGCCAAAGCTCTTGCAGATGCCCCGCATCTCAATGGCGTATTGCTGCTCCATACCCTCTCTCCCATCTCCTAAAACATGCGGGCCGGCCGGAATCTCCGGCCGGCCCGGTTCGGGTCTGCGTTGTTGGGGCGGGGAGCTTTAGCCCTCCACGACGCCCGCCACGTTGTAATTCATGCTGCCCTTGATAACTCCGTCGTCCACGGAGAGGCCGCCGGCGGCCACAATCACGTTGCCCGCGTTGTCCACCAGGTCGGCATCGGTTTTGACGATCTCCACCTTGCCGTCCTCGCTGATGTTATAGCTCAGCTTCACGCCGGAGAACACATCCCACTCGCCGGAGATAATCAGCTCCCGCACGGCGTCCATCACGGCCTTGGTGTTGGGGGCGGCCACGGACTCGTTCAGGGGGGAGGCGTCCACAAAGCCCTCGGCCAGGCCGGCGTAGTAGGCGTTGCCGCCCATGTTCTCCACGAACTTGGAGGCGTCGCCGTTGCAGTCCATGGCGGCCTTGATGGCGGTCTCATAGTACACATTCCAGTGCCAGATGGCGGCGGTGAGGTGGGCGGTGGGGGCCTGCTCGGTCATGTCGGAGTTGTAGCCGCAGCCAAACACATTGTTCTGAGCGGCCACCAGCTGGGGCTGGGCGGAATCGCAGTGCTGGGAGATGACGCAGCAGTTGTAGGCGTCGATAAGGGCCTGGGCGGCCTGCTTCTCCAGGGCCTCGTCGCCCCAGGTGTTGATCACGTTCACATGGACCACCGCGTCGGGGTTGGCGGACTGAGCGCCCAGAGCGAAGGCGTTGATGCCGGAGCAGGTCTCGGCGTAGTCCAGGTTGAAGGCGGCCACATAGCCGATGTTGTTGTTGCCCTCCTCCAGGGACTTCATGCCGGCGGCGATGCCGGCCAGGTAGCGGGCCTGATAGATGCGGCCGAAGTAGTTGTTGAAGTTGGTGTCGTTGGCCATATAGCCGGTGCCGTGGGAGAAGATCACGTCTTTATACTCCCCGGCCTTGTCGTTCATGGGCTGAATATAGCCGAAGGAGATGCCGAAGACGATGTCCGCCCCCTGGTTGACCACGGTGTCGATGGCGGCCTCCACGGCGGTGTCGTCGTTATCGGGCACATTGTCCACCACGATCAGGCTGGCGGGGTCCAGGCCCAGGTTCTTCATGGCGGTGGTGATGCCGTTGTGGTGCTGGAAGGTGTAGCCCGCGGTGTCGTTCTGGCTGGTGATATAGACGGCGCCCACCTTGAAATCGGAGTTACTCACAGGGGTGGAGACGCTGCCGCTGCCGGACGCACCGGGATCGCCGGCGGAGCCGGGGTCCTTGGCGGAACTGCTGCCCGGGTTATTTCCGCCGCCGCAGGCGACAAGGGACAGGCTCATGGCCGCAGCCAGAGCCAGCGCAAGAAATTTCTTCATTCTTCTTCCTCCTTAGAATATGGTTCGTTTCATCTTCTACTATATTAAAACCAGACAGGGCCGGTTTTAATCCACAAACTCCACGCCATGCTCCTCGCTCATGGACTTCACCCGGGCCAGGGATTCCACCCGGATGCCCTTGGCCCGCAGACGCTCGCCCCCGGGCTGGAAGGCCTTTTCAATCACGATACCTGCTCCGGCCAGCCGGGCCCCCGCCTGATTCACCAGGTCGATCAGACCCTCCAGCGCCGCGCCGTTGGCCAGGAAATCGTCGATGATGAGCACGGTATCCTCCGGGCCCAAAAATTTTTTGGAGACAATCACGTCGTACACCCTGCCGTGGGTAAAGGACTCCACCTGGGTGGAATACACCTCGCCGGCGATATTTTTGGTCTGGCTCTTCTTGGCAAAGACCACCGGACAATGAAAAGACTGCGCTGTGACACAAGCGATCCCGATGCCGGAGGCCTCGATGGTCAGTATCTTGTTCACGCCGCAGCCGTCAAACCGGCGCAGAAACTCCCTGCCAATCTCCTCAAAAAGGGCAACATCCATCTGGTGGTTCAGAAAACTGTCCACCTTCAGCACATCGTTCCCCTTCACCGTGCCATCCTTTCGGATGCGCGCCTTGAGCAGCTCCATGCCGTTCACCGCCTTTTGAAAATAACAATGGCCCAGGCATCCGGGCCACGTCTCTATGCAAAAAATTTCACGACTACATTGTACAGGAATTTTTCTGTTTTTTCAATCCCTTTTTTCGGTTTTTCCATCGAATATTGTACAATCTTTTAGAATACCTCCTCCCTTTTTCTACCAATACGCCCAATGTGTGCTTACCTGCGCCCGCCGCCGGTCTCTTATATCGCGTGCCTTCCCCGGGAAATTTTTCTCCAGCGACAGCCTTCGACGGTGTATTTTCCATTTTATGGTAAACTATAGGCATGGGGTCGCCAGCGCCGGCCCAATACATATGAGAAAGGTGGAATCCCTATGTGGCCGCTGACCAAAAAGGGGCTCTTTGAAAACGGACGGGTCATGTTCCTCCCTGTAGACTCCATCCAGCCCAACCCCAATCAGCCCCGGCGTATCTTTTCCCAGCCCGAGCTGGAGGAACTTGCCGGCTCCATCCGGGAGCTGGGGGTGCTTCAGCCGCTGACGGTCCGCCGCCGGGAGGGCCGGTGGGAGCTTGTGGCCGGAGAGCGCCGCCTGCGTGCTGCCCGGCTGGCCGGGCTGGAGAGCGTGCCCTGTCTGTCTATTCAAACGGACAGCCAGTCCTCCTCTCTGCTGGCCCTGGTGGAAAACCTCCAGCGCCGGGACCTGGACTTTTGGGAGGAAGCCCTGGCCATCCGCCGGCTCATCGACACCTATCACATCTCTCAGGAGGAAGTAGCCCGGCGCATCGGCAAGAGCCAGTCGGCGGTAGCCAACAAGCTGCGTCTGCTCAAGCTGCCCGAGGAGGTGCTGTCCGTCCTCCGGGACGGCCGGGCCACTGAGCGCCACGCCCGGGCTCTTCTCCGTCTTCCCGACCTGGAGCGCCAGCTGGAGGCCGCCCGGCAGCTCACGGCCGACCGGCTCACCGTGGCTCAGACCGAGACCTTGGTGGACAGCATCCTCCTGGCCGCCGCCCCGCCCTCCCGCCGACAGCCCACCTTTATTATTAAGGATGTGCGCCTGTTTTTAAACACCATCACCCGCAGTCTGGATATCATGCGCTCCGCCGGGGTGGACGCCCAGTGCAAGCGCCAGGACAGCGAGGAGGAAATTCTCCTCACCATACATATCCCCCGCCGGGCGGGGTGATGTTTCACGTGGAACATTACCCGGGCCGAGATTGTCCAAATGTTTCACGTGGAACATTCCGCAAAGAACAGACGCGGTTTCCAGACCCAGGCGCACAGTCTCCTTCTCCCCAAGGTTTCCCTGTTTGGGAAACCTTTTTTATTTTTCTCCACAAAACAGTTGAAATCCGCCGTGGCGATTGGTATAATGAAAAATTGCATACCCCAACTATTTCTATTTTCCAAGGAGGCCCGTCTCATGGCTAAAATCATCGCCGTTGTCAATCAAAAGGGCGGCGTGGGCAAGACCACAACCACCGTCAATATCACCGCCGCCCTTCACGAGCTGGGCAAGCGGGTGCTGCTGTGCGACTTTGACCCTCAGGCCAACGCCACCTCGGGCATGGGAGTGGACAAGAACACTGCCTCCCCCAACGTCTATGACCTGCTGGTCAGCGACGCCGACCCGGCCCGAGCGGTGGTGTCCACCAAATACGGCGACGTGCTCCCCTCCAACAAGGCGCTGGCCGGCGCGGGCATTGAGATGATCGGCATAGAACACCGGGAGACGCTTTTGAAAACCGCCCTGGCCGGTCTGGACGACCGCTACGACTTCATCTTCATCGACTGCCCCCCCTCCCTGGAGCTGCTCACTGTCAACGCTCTGTGCGCCGCCCACAGCCTGCTGGTGCCGGTGCAGTGTGAGTACTTCGCTCTGGAGGGGCTGAGCGACCTGCTGGCCACCGTCCGGCTGGTGAAGCGGAAGCTGAACCCCAACCTGGTGATGGAGGGCGTGCTGCTCACCATGTTTGACAGCCGGACCAACCTGTCTCTCCAGGTGGCGGAGGAGGTCAAGCGCCACTTCCCCGGCCAGGTGTACGCCACGGTGATCCCCCGGAACGTCCGTCTCTCCGAGGCCCCCAGCCACGGCAAGCCCATCAACGCCTACGACCCCTACTCCCGGGGAGCCGAGGCCTACCAGCTCCTGGCGCAGGAGATGTGCGGAGCGGGCTGACCCGGACGGCTCCATAATACAGGGCAAGGGCTCTGCCCTTGTCTCACCGAAAAGACAAACCACATAAAAAGGCAGGTGCAGAGTCCCTGCCCTGCGCGACGACATTCGCGGAATTGAGGTAGAGATATGGCAAAAAGAAAAACAGAACTGGGCCTGGGCCGGGGGCTGAACGCTCTGCTGGGCGACCCGGAGCTCCCCGCCCAGGGAGAGGGCTCGGTGACACTGCCCATCTCCCAGGTGGAGCCGGGGTTAAACCAGCCCCGGAAACGGTTTGAACAGGGTGCGCTGGACGACCTGGCGGAATCCATCCGGGTCCACGGCATTATCCAGCCCCTCACCGTGCGCCGCCTGGCCAGCGGCTACTACCAGATTATCGCCGGCGAGCGCCGCTGGCGGGCGGCCAAGGCCGCCGGGCTTCAGGAGGTCCCCGCCGTTATTATCGAGGCGGACGACCGGAAGGTGATGGAGCTGGGCCTGATCGAAAACCTCCAGCGGGAGGATCTGAACCCCGCCGAGGAGGCTCGGGGCTACCGCACCCTGATGGAGGAGTACGGGCTCACCCAGGAGCAGGTAGCCCAGCAGATGGGCAAGTCCCGCCCGGCCATCACCAACACCCTGCGCCTGTTGGCCCTGCCCGACGAGGTACTGGCACTGATGGAGGAGGGAACTCTCTCCGCCGGCCACGCCCGGGCCATCCTGGGGGCCCCCTCCCCCGCCCTCCAGAAAGAAGCCGCCGCCCGAGTGGTGAAGGAACAGCTCTCTGTGCGCCAGACCGAGGCCCTGATCAAAACCCTGCAAAAGGAGAAGAAGGAAAAGCCCAAGGAGACCGCACCTGACCTCTCCCTCTACCTGGGAGAGCTGGAAAAGGACTTGGCCGGTCGCCTGGGCCGAAAGGTAAAAATCGCCCACAAGGGGAAAAAGGGCCGCATTGAGCTGGAGTACTACAGTGAGCAGGACTTGGAAACCCTTCTCGAGCTGCTCCGGCGGCCCAACGGCGAGGGGGTGGACTCCTATGGCTTCTGACCGGCGCAAGAGCCCCAGCGAGCCCTTTATCGAGGACGCCCACCGCTACCCGGAGGAGCCCCAGAAGAAGCGGCGCTCCCCCTCCCCCGAACCGGACGCCCGCCGCCGCCGGATTCAGCAGCGCAAAAAGCGCAATTCGGTCTTCCGATACATCGCCTTTCTCTTTGCCGCCGCCTTTGTACTGCTGCTGTTCACTTTTATGATGGAGCGGCGGCAGAGCCAGCAGCAGATTGACGATCTGAAACAGTCGGTCTCCGCCTACCAAACCCTGCAAGGACTGATGTCCAACAATGACCAGCTGAAAACCCAGGTCTCCGAGCTGGAAACCCAGCTGCGGGAACTCCAGGGCCAGCTGGCTGCCGCAGAGGAGGAGCAGGGCCTGCTGCAGGCTCAGCTTCAGGGTGAACAGAAGACAAATATGGCCATGCACTGGTTCTGGCAGATCAACGACGCATCCGTCCGGGGGAAGACCAAGCTATGCCGGGAGCTGATTACCGCTCTGGAGGAGGCCAAGCTCCAGGACTGTCTGCCCAAGGAAAATATCACCGGCACCGACCGCTTCTCCCCCTACGACCGATATATGGAGATTCGGGGAAAGGTCATTAAGTAGCCGCCGAAGGCGGCCCCAAATCGGAGCCCAGCGCAGCGGGTCCGATTTGGAGAGGAGGAGCAGCGAAATGAGTGAGCTTTTGCGCTTGCGCGAAAGCGAAGGATATGAAGCTTGCTCCGACGACGTTCCACGTGAAACATTACAACAAAGGAGATTGAGAAACTATGCTCGACATTCGTTTTATCCGGGAAAATCCCGAAGCCGTTAAAGAGAACATCAAAAAGAAATTCCAGGAGGAGAAGCTCCCCCTGGTGGACCAGGTGCTGGCCCTGGACGCAGAGAACCGGGCCGCCATGTCGGAAGCCAACGAGCTCCGGGCCGCCCGGAACACCCTGAGCAAACAGGTTGGCATGCTCATGGGCCAGGCCAAGAAAGACCCTTCTAAACTGGCCGAAGCGGAGGAAGCCAAGGCCAAGGTGAAGGCCAACGCTGACCGCCTGGCCGAACTGGAGCAGCAGGAGAGCCGGCTGGCCGAGGAGATTCGGAAGATTATGCTGGTGATTCCCAACATCATCGACCCCTCCGTCCCCATCGGCCCCGACGACTCCGCCAATGTGGAGGTGGAGCGGTTCGGCGAGCCGGTCACCCCCGACTTTGATATCCCCTACCACACCGAGATCATGGAGTCCTTCAACGGGGTGGACATGGACGCCGCCGGCCGGGTGTCGGGCAGCGGCTTCTACTACCTGCTGGGCGACGTGGCCCGCCTCCACGAGGCGGTGCTGGCCTACGCCCGGGACTTTATGATCGGCAAGGGCTTCACCTTCTGCATCCCCCCCTTCATGATCCACGGCAACGTGGTGGAGGGCGTCATGAGCCAGACCGACATGGAGGCCATGATGTACAAGATCGAGGGGGAGGACCTCTACCTCATCGGCACCAGCGAGCACTCCATGATCGGCAAATTCATCGACCAGATCATCCCCGAGACCTCCCTGCCCCAGACTCTCACCTCCTACTCCCCCTGCTTCCGCAAGGAGAAGGGCTCCCACGGCATCGAGGAGCGGGGCGTCTACCGCATCCACCAGTTCGAGAAGCAGGAGATGATCGTGGTGTGCCGGCCTGAGGAGTCCATGGACTGGTACGAGAAGATGTGGCGGTACAGCGTGGAGCTCTTCCGCTCCCTGGATATCCCCGTGCGTCAGCTGGAGTGCTGCTCCGGCGACCTGGCCGATTTAAAGGTAAAGTCCTGTGACATCGAAGCCTGGTCCCCCCGGCAGCAGAAGTATTTTGAGGTCTGCTCCTGCTCTAACCTGGGAGACGCCCAGGCCCGCCGTTTGAAGATGCGGGTGAAGGGCGAGAAGGGCACTTACCTGCCCCACACCTTAAATAATACCGTAGTCGCACCCCCCCGTATGCTTATCGCCTTCCTGGAGAACAACCTCCAGGCCGACGGCAGTGTGGTGATTCCGGAAGTCCTCCGGCCCTACATGGGCGGCCTGGAGGTTATGATCCCCAAACAATAAAATCGGGAAAGGAGTTTCAACATGGGTATTTTCTCTTTCTTTTCCAGAGAAGAGGACGACGATGACGAGCTGGAACAGGAGACTGTCTCCTCATCAGCTGTAAGCCGCCAGCCGGAGAGTGCCCTCACCGGCGAGCTGTTTAAAGGAATGCGTATCGACGCAGTCGCGAAGGAGGGTAACACACAGCTCTCCGGACGCATTGCCGAGCTGACCAACGATACCCTCACTCTGGGCCGGCTGCCCGGTGAACTGTCCTTTAAAATCTTCCCCCTGGGGGCCGGTGTCAGTCTCAGCGGCTACGACAAAAAGCTGATTCCCATCAGTCTCAGCGCCGAAGTCGCCGAGTCCACCCGCACCTCCTTCAAGCTGAAAAACCTGCGGATAGAGAGCCACGCGGAGAACCGGGATACCTTCCGCCTGCCCTTCACCGCTCCCGTGTCCCTCTACCGCAAGGAGGACGCACACCTCAAAAATCCAGAGGAGTGCCAGCTTATCAACATCAGCACCGGCGGCTGCTGCATCCAGTCCGAATATATCCATATGGAGGACGAGGTACTGCGTATCCGGGTAAAGCTGGAGGAGTACGCCCCCCTGAATTTCCTGGGCCAGATTGTCCGCTGTGTGGAGCATGCCCCCGGCCAATTCTGGTATGGCATTCTGTTCGCTCAATTGACAGAACAGGAGATCACCGCACTCAACAAGACGCTGTATAACCTTCAAATGGGCATTAAAGAGACCCGCATACGGAGTGATGAAGGTCATTGGTAAGCTATTTAGTGCAGGAGAAAACTATGAAAAAATTCGCACATGAGTTTAAGCAATTTATTTCTCGGGGCAATGTGATGGATATGGCGGTGGGCGTCATCATCGGCGGGGCCTTCTCCAACATTATCACCTCTCTTATTGATGACATTCTCAACCCCATCCTTGGAACATTCACTGAGGACGGCGGGGCACTGGCCAGCTCTCTGACCATCCGCTTGGCGGGAGACAGCGTGATCATGCTGGGCAGTTTTCTCAATGCTGTACTGAACTTCCTGGTCATGGCCCTGGTGGTCTTCTGCCTGATGAAGGCCATCAACAAATTCCACCGCAAAAAGGAAGAACCCGTCTCCCCTCCCGCCCCGCCGGAACCCTCCCCTGAGGAGAAAATCCTAATGGAGATCCGTGACCTTTTAAAGGAGAAGCAATAAATGGCTGAGGACAAACGCTCCCCCGAGGAGCAGGAGGACAGCGGCTTTACCCCCTCCTCCCCCGTCAAGCGGACCCTGGCCTGGACCGGGCTGGCTTACATGGTGATTCTGGTAGTCATAACCACCTACCCCTACTTCACCGGCTCCGGGCTGAGCAACCTGGGGCCCCTGCTCACCGTCCCCGGGCTCATTGGACTGGGCGCGGTGGCGCTGGTGTCCTGGCGGACCGCCGGCAAGCCGGGGAAGTGGTCCGCCATCGCCCTGGCGGCTCTGTGCTGGCTGCTGGCCCTGGCCACCCTGCCCATCGGAATCGCAGGGCTGATGTCCAACTTTGGAGGGTGAGCCATGGAAGAGATCATTTCCGCCGGACTGGAGGAGCTTGGCCTGACCGGCCGCGTCCCGCAGAACGCCCCCGCCCAGCTGGCCCAATACGGGCAGATGCTCCTGGAAAAAAACCAGGTAATGAACCTCACCGCCGTCCGGGAACCGGAGGGCGTGGCCCGGCTGCACTTTCTGGACTGCGCCGCCCTCCTGAAATATTGCGATTTTCAGGGGAAAACCCTCATTGACGTGGGCACCGGTGCGGGCTTTCCGGGGATGGTGCTGAAAATTCTGGTCCCCTCCTTGAGGGTGACCCTGCTGGACTCCCTGAGCAAGCGGCTGGACTGGCTCACAGAGGTCTATGAGAACCTGGACGGCGTAGACAGCATTACCACCTTCCATGGCCGGGCGGAGGAGTTCGCACTGGAAAAAAAGGGGTTTAGGGACAGCTTCGACTTCACCACCGCCCGGGCGGTGGCCGACCTGCGGGTGCTGTGCGAGCTGTGTCTCCCCTTTGTAAAGGTGGGCGGGCATTTTCTGGCCATGAAATCCACCAGCAGCGACCAGGAGCTGGAGAACGCTGCCCACGCCATCAAGGTGCTGGGGGGGCAGGTGTCCTCCGTGGAGGACTACGCCATCCCGGGCACAGAAATTTCCCACCGGCTGATTCTCATAGAAAAGCAGGCCCCCACCCCCAAAAATTATCCCCGCCGGTGGGCAAAAATTCAAAAAGAGCCCCTCTAATGGACGTATTTCCTGAAAAGCACAGAGAAAATGTAAATTTTTTCTAAAAATCTGTATAAAAATGGTTGACGGATTGCAGATTTGTGATACACTACTAATTGACACAAGAAGGAGGAACTTCCCATGGGCACCGTGATTGCGATCACTTCGGGAAAAGGCGGCACCGGGAAGACCTCTATCACCAGCGGTGTGGCCGCCTCTCTGGCTCTGATGGACCGGCAGGTTTTATGCGTCGATATGGATATTGGCCTGCGCAATCTGGACATCTCTCTGGGGCTCAATGACCGGGCGCTGATGGACTTTTCCGATGTGGCCCTGGGACGCTGTCCTCTGACCCGGGCTGTGGTAGAGCACCCCGACCTGAAGGGGCTCTCTCTGCTCACCGCACCCATGTCCCTGCCGGCCAGTCTCACCCCTGAGAAGGTGCGCAACCTTTTACAGGAAGCCCGCCCCAATTACGACTATATCCTGATCGACTCCCCTGCCGGGCTGGGGCCCGGCTTCCGCCTGGCCACCTGCGGCGTGGACCGCGCCATTGTCATCGCCACAAACGACGCCTCCTCCCTGCGGGATGCCCAACGGACAGTAGCCGAGCTGGACCACCTCAGAACCATTCATCTGGTTATGAACCGCATTCAAACCAAGCTGCTGCGCAAGCTGCGCACCACCATTGACGACGCAATGGACGCTGCCGGATTGCCCCTCATCGGGGTGGTACCGGAAGACCCCCAGGTTATTTTATGCGCCAACCTGGGACAGCCCCTTACCACTCGGGGCAAACGGGGCGCCGCCCTGGCCTGCTGGAATATCGCCCAGCGGCTAGAGGGGAACCGAATCCCAATTATGCGCATTCGCTGACCCACGCCCCACCAAGACAACACGAGGAGGTATTGCAGCCATGAACATCGCCATTATGAGCCATACAAAAAAGCAGGAGCTGATGGTACAGTTCTGCACCGCTTACTGCGGCATTTTGTCCAAACATTCCGTCTGTGGCACCAACGCCACTGGGCGCATGGTGGCGGAAGCCACAGGTCTGCCCGTTCAGCTCTTCCTCTCCCATGAGCACGGAGGTATCGAACAAATTGGTCAGCGCATCATCTACAACGAGATTGACATGGTGCTGTTTTTCAACTCCCCCCAGGACAACGAGATGGATAAGGACGTGTTGTATATCACCCGTCTGTGCGACCAGCATTCCGTTCCCGTAGCCACCAACGTGGCCACCGCCGAGCTGCTGATTCACGGCTTGGCCCGGGGCGATCTGGGCTGGCGCGAGGGTATGAATCCCAACCGGGTGCCCTTCGCCCTGTAACAGGCGGCGCATCAAACCGTGCGCTCCCGTCCCGATTCTCGTGGATGGGAGCGTTCCGCATTTTCGCTGCTCTCTCAGGACCGCTCCGTAGGGACGCATCACAATGCGTCCCTACGGAAGGTGCTGTGTTTTGCGGACGCTTCGTAAAGTGTCCCTGCAGAAGTTTCCTACAGCAAAATACCTGCGGGCGGCCACAGGCCGTCCCTGCAAAATGAATGTGTTGTAAAAGAAAGGAAGATCATTATGGCTAAGGTACAACCGCGCACCCTCTCCGGCTTTATGGAGCTGCTCCCCGCCCGGCAGATTCAGTTTGACCGCATGGCGGCCATCATCCGGGAGTCCTTCTCCCTCTACGCCTACACCCCCCTGGACACCCCCCTCATCGAAGCCAGCGAGATTCTGCTGGCCAAGGGCGGCGGCGAGACCGAGAAGCAAATCTACCGCTTTACCAAGGGAGACAGTGATCTGTCCCTGCGCTTTGACCTCACCGTCCCCCTGGCCAAGTATGTGGCCCTGAACTATGCCAAGCTGGCCTTCCCCTTCCGCCGGTTCCAGATCGGCAAGGTCTACCGGGGTGAGCGGGCCCAGCGGGGCCGGTTCCGGGAGTTCTATCAGGCGGATATCGACGTCATCGGTGACGGCCAGTTGGATATCTCCAACGACGCGGAGATCCCCGCCATCATCTACCGCACCTTCACCGCTCTGGGGCTGAAGCGGTTCCAGATTCGGGTGAACAACCGGAAGATTCTCAACGGCTTCTATGCCATGCTGGGCCTCACCTCCCAGGCCGGGGCCATTATGCGCACGGTGGACAAGCTGGAGAAAATCGGGGAAAAGAGCGTCCGGGACATGCTCACCGGCCCTGACATCGGCCTGACCGACGAGCAGGCGGTGGAAATCCTCAAGTTTATCGACATCAAGGGCTCCAACGCCGATGTCCTCGCCGCCCTGGAGGGCTACCGGGGCCGGGACGCCAAATTTGACGAAGGCTTGGACGAGCTGGCCGCCGTGGCCAAAAATCTGGCCGCCTTCGGCGTGCCTGAGACCCACTTCGTGCTGGACCTGACCATCGCCCGGGGGCTGGACTACTACACCGGCACCGTCTACGAGACCACCATGCTGGACCACCCGGAGATCGGCTCCATCTGCTCCGGCGGGCGGTATGATAACTTGGCGGAATATTACACCGATAAACAACTCCCCGGCGTGGGAATTTCCATTGGTCTGACCCGGCTGTTCTTCGTGCTGGAGGACCAGGGCTATCTCAACGACAAGCTGAATACCGCCCCCGCCGACGTGCTGATTCTCCCCATGACCGACGACATGGGCCCGGCCATCACCCTGTCCACCCAGCTGCGGACCTCCGGGGTGCGCACCCAGATTTACGGCGAGCAGAAGAAATTCAAGCAGAAGATGAACTACGCCGACAAGCTGGGGGTGCCCTATGTGATTTTCCTGGGGGACGACGAGATCAAGCAGGACAAGGTGTCGTTGAAGGATATGCGCTCCGGCGAACAGGAGCTGATTCCCACCGGCGATGCCGTGGGCAGAATCGTCGCCGCCATGGGCGCAAGCGACGCCGCCACGCCCATCCTGGACAAGGGGGAGTAAGCGCCGCTGTTGGTGCGGAATCCCTCCACCACCAAGGCAACAGCATTTAACGTGTGGAATCCCCCAGTCACCGCCTACGGCGGTGCCAGCCCCCTTTAGCAAGGGGGCCATTTGGAGCAAACACAGTAAGGGAAACGTAAAAAAGCCCCCCTTGCTAAAGGGGGGAGGGCCACGAAGTGGCGGGGGGATTCCTCCGCCGTGGAAAGGAACCCCCTATGAAAAAGAAGCTCTGGATTCTCTGTGTCATTGCCGTTCTTCTATCCGCCTTCGGTCTCGGTCTTACTGCGGCCTATGTTACCTCGGACTATTCGACGGAGGAGTTTAGCTACGACCAAATCAAGGGCTCCAATGCTGACCCTCACCCCCAGTCAGCCCACTTCATCCACATCTTTTATGAGGGCGACTTCCCCGGCATGAGCGACATCCCTGTTTCCGCAGAGAGGGCCGAACCAGGGAAAAAAGTGCTGAACGCCCTGCAAGGGCAAACATACACCCGGCTTTTCCCGCTTATAAGACCCAGCAAAAAAGGAATCGGGATCTGCGAGGTCAGCGGCTGCACCCCCTCTTATATCGCGTACTGGGACGGCAATCATTTATGGCTTCCCGACGAAGGGCGCTGGCGGGGCTACGCCCCCTCCAACCCGGACAAGCTGCGGGAAACGCTGGAATCCCTATGCAATAAGTAATATTCAGAATCAATAATACAAACAGGAGTTGATAATATGGGTGACACAACCACCTTTTACCGCACCCACACCTGCGGGGAGCTGCGCATGGAGCAGGTCGGGGAAACCGTAACCCTGGCCGGCTGGATGGAGAACCTGCGGGAAGTGGGGCAAAATCTGGCCTTTCTGGTGCTGCGGGACTTCTATGGCACCACTCAGATCGTGCTGGAGACTGAGGAGACCGTCCAGGCCGCCAAAGAGCTGAACAAGGAGACGGTGATTTCCGTCACCGGCACCGTCCGGGAGAGGGACAGCAAGAACCCCAAGCTCCCCACCGGCGACATCGAGGTGGTCCCCGCCAAGATCGAGGTGCTGGGCCACTGCCGGCACAACGAACTGCCCTTCCCTGTCACCCGCAGCCGGGAGGCGGATGAGTCCGCCCGGTTGAAATACCGCTATCTGGATCTGCGCAACCCGGAGGTCAAGGACAATATCGTCCTGCGGTGTCAGGTGGTGTCCGCCCTGCGGGCCGCTATGACCGGCCACGGCTTTTTAGAGATCACCACCCCCATCCTCACCGCCTCCTCCCCCGAGGGGGCCCGGGACTACCTGGTGCCCTCCCGGAAGCACCCGGGAAAATTCTACGCCCTGCCCCAGGCCCCCCAGCAGTTCAAGCAGCTGCTCATGGCCTCCGGCTTTGACAAGTACTTCCAGATCGCCCCCTGCTTCCGGGACGAGGACGCCCGGGGCGACCGCTCCCCCGGCGAGTTCTACCAGCTGGACATGGAGATGGCCTTTGCCAACCAGGAGGACGTGTTCGCTGTGCTGGAGGACGTACTGCCCCCTATCTTTGCCAAATACGGCAAGTACAACACCGCTTCAAAAGCCCCCTTTGTCCGCATCCCCTACCTGGAAGCCATGGAAAAATACGGCTCCGACAAGCCCGACCTGCGCATCGACCTGACAGTAGATGACGCAACAGAGCTGCTGGCCGGCTGCGGTTTCCCGCCCTTTGAGCATCAGACCGTCAAGGCTATCGTTGTCTCCGGCTTCGAGGGCACCCGGAAGCAGATTGACGGGCTGTGCAATGAGGTGGAGGTCCAGACCGGCAGCAAGGCCTACTGGTTCCGCTATGACGAAAACGGCGAGATTGTGGGCGGCATCGCCAAGTTTGTTCAGCCCATCAAAGACCAGGTTGTCAATGCGCTGAAGCTGGAAAAGGGCTGCTTCGTGGGTCTCACCGCCGGGGCGCTGCTGGCCGCTCAGAAGACCGCCGGCGTCCTGCGCAACAAGCTGGGGGCCTTCTGCCCCGGACACATGGACAAGGAGCGGTATGAGTTCTGCTGGATCGTGGACTTCCCCATGTATGAGATCGGCGAGGAGTCCGGCGAGCTGGAATTCTGCCACAACCCCTTCTCCATGCCCAACGGCGGCCTGGAGATCATCGAAAAGGCCATCAAGGGGGAGGTGGACCCCCTGTCCATCACTGCCTTCCAGTACGACCTGGTGTGCAACGGGGTGGAACTCAGCTCCGGCGCGGTGCGCAACCACAACCCGGAGCTCATGGTAAAGGCCTTCTGGATGGTGGGCCTGGAGGAAGAGGACGTGCGGAGCAAATTCCCCGCTATGTACAACGCCTTCACCTACGGCGCACCCCCCCACGCCGGCATCGCCCCTGGAGTGGACCGGATGGTGATGCTGCTGTCCGGCGAGGAGTCCATCCGGGAGGTAATCCCCTTCCCCATGAACAAGAACGCCCAGGATCTGATGATGGGCGCGCCCTCCACCGTGGAGCAGAGCCAGCTGGACGAGCTGAACATCGCAATTACCAAGATGGAAGAGGAATAATACAAAATTGCTCCGTCTGTCCGACGGGGCAGTTTTAAAAGGAGAAATGTTTCACATGAAACATCTTTTGTCCCTGGTGCTGGCGGTTCTGCTGCTGGCGGGCTGTTCTTCCACAGCCCCTCCGGCGGAGAGTACCCCTCCCCCCTCCCCTCCCCCGCCTGACGTGCCCGCCTTTGTCCCGGTGGAGATTCCCGAGCCGGAGCCCGACCCCCGACAGGAGACCATCGACAGACTGATGGCCTCCATGACGTTGGAGGAAAAGGTGGGACAGCTCTTTTTTCCCCGCTGTCCTGAAAAGGCGGCTGCCAAACTGGCGGCGGAGTATCACCTGGGGGGATATCTCCTGTTCAAGGGCAATCTGAAGGACCGCACCCCCCAGCAGGTGCAGGAGGAGATCGCCGCCCTCCAGGAAGCGGCCAGCCTTCCGCTGCTCATCGGCGCGGACGAAGAAGGGGGCACCGTGGCCCGAGTGAGCGCCTGTCCCCAGCTGCGGGAAAATCGGTTCTCCTCCCCTCAGAAGCTGTATCAACAGGGCGGGCTGGAGACTATTCTGGCCGACTGCCGGGAAAAGGACGCGCTGCTCACCTCTCTGGGCATCAACGTCAACCTCGCTCCGGTGGCCGACCTGTCCACCGACCCCGGGGACTTTATCTATGACCGCACTCTGGGCCTGGGGACAGAGGAGACCTGTGAATACATTGCCGCCGTTGTCGCGCAGATGGAGGAGGACGGCATGGGCAGCGTGCTGAAGCATTTCCCCGGCTACGGGCCCAACAAGGACACCCACACCGGCTCCGCTCTGGACGAGCGGCCGCTGAACCAGCTGCGGCAGGCGGATTTTCTCCCCTTCCAGGCGGGAATTGACGCCGCCCAGGGGGGCACCGCCGCGGTGCTGGTATCCCACAACATCCTCCAGTCGGCAGACCCGGACTGTCCCGGCTCCCTCTCCCCTGCTGTGTACCGGCTGCTCCGGGAGGAGCTGGGGTTCGACGGCCCCGCTCTCACAGACGACCTGTCTATGAAGGCCATTACCAAATACGCCAAGGAAAAGGGACAGTCCCCCGCCGTGTTGGCCATTGCCGCCGGGTGCGACATGGTAATCACCGCCGACTTTCAGGGACAGATTCCCCAGGTGCTGGCCGCTCTGGAGGACGGCTCCCTACCCCGGGAGCGGGTGGACGAGGCCCTGGCCCGGGTGCTGGGGTGGAAGTATGACCTGGGGCTGATTTCACAGGAAACGTTAACCAGTTAAGGAGATTCCCCGGAAGGCTGTCAGCCCTCCGGGGAATCCGTTTTCTTCGTGTACAGCGCACAGGACTGGTACAGCAGGCTGTCACACCAGCACAGCAGACCCTCCAGAACAGACATCTGTTCGTTGATCGTCCTGTGAAGCCCCGCTTCAAATTCACCCATCTGCTCACGCAGCATCCGTATCTGCAAGCTCAGCTGCCAGATATCCTCGTTGGGATCGGAGGGGTCACGGGGCAGCTTCATCAATTCGCTGCTGTGCAGCGCGCTGATTTCTTCTACATTCATGCTATCACCTCAGCACCATTTTAGACTAAAACAATCTAAAATGCAATAGAACATTTCAGTCTAGGATATGCTGACCTTGGTGATTCACATGTATCTGAGACTGCGCGACCTCCGCGAAGATCAAGACCTTACCCAGGAAGAGCTGAGTAAGGCTATCAACATCACACAGCGGTCCTACTCCTACTATGAACGGGGCGACCATATGGTCCCGCCTGAAATTTTGTGCCGGCTGGCAGACTACTATCACACCAGCGTGGACTACCTGCTGGGCCGGACCAGCACCCCCGAACCTTATCCGAAAAAGTGAACCCGCCGCAGGGAGCGGCGGGTTTTTTCAGCCCAGAATCAGCATTAAAATTGGAATTGTAATAAAGCTGCCCAGGATGGACAGGCAGGAGCCCACGGCGGCGTACTGCTCATCTGCGCCGAAGGCTCCGGCCATCACCGTCACCTGGCTGACCACCGGCAGGGCGCTCTCCACCACGAAGACCCGCAGGGGCAGGCCCGTCATGCCAAACAGGGTGCAGCAGCTCAGGCAGATCACCGGCGACAGCACCAGCCGCAGCAACAGCATAGTGGGCAGTCCCCGGAGAAAGCGCAGGTTTTTCAGCCCCACCTCATACACAATAAAACCGCAGTAAATCAGGGCCAGTGGGGACACCGAACCGCTGACATAGCCCGCGAATTTCATCACCGGCTCCGGGGGCCGCAGACCCAAAACCAGCAGCAGCACAGAGAAAATCACCATAAGGATGGGTGGCTTGGTAAAGAGGTCCCGCAGAAAGGGCAGCACACCCCTCTCCCGCGTCACCTTGGAACCCGCCCGCTCCACCAGCAAAATGCCCGCAGACTGCAAAACGCTGGTATTCCCCAGGTAATAGAGCATCAGATAGGGCATACACGCCTCTCCAAACAACTGGGTACACACGGGGATACCGATAAAAATGGTGTTGGACAGTCCGGCCATGGCCACAAAGACCCCCCACTGCTCCCGGGGCAGGCGGAGCAGCGCGGCGGCGGCTACCGCAACGGCCATCGAAGCACCGATCCCGGTAAATCCGGCCAGCACCATCAGCCCCGCCTGGGCCAGGCTGCTGCGGTCCAGATTATCCAGCAGCCCCACAAGACAGTTGCAGGGCACCGCAATATTGATGATAAATTTGCTGATAAACCTCTTCTCCGCAGCTGTCATCCAGCCCCATACGCCCATAACATAGCCCACCGCCATGAGCATCAGCAGTACCAGACAGGCCGAGACAGCATTAAAGAATCCGGCCATTTTACCATCTCCTATCAGGACCCGGACGTGTTTTCACGTCCGGGCCCACATTCTTGTTCTATTCCATAGGGGTGGAGGGTTTTCCTCCTCTGGACCGGCGGCGGCGGTTGGGCCGGCCCCCCTGCTTGGGCTCCTGGGGCCGCTGCTCGGCCTTCGGCTCCCGGGCCGGCCGTCCCCGCTGGCCCTCCTGGGGCCGCTCCCCGGATCTGCGGCGGTTCCGGTGGCCGGCAGGCCGCTCCTCCCGGGGCTGCTGCTTCTTCTCCCGGCTGGGGAAGGCCGCTTCAATGGCAGCGGCCAGGCTGGCCTCCTCCGTCACCTGGGGAACGTCGCTGTCGTCCTGACGGCGGAGTCTGGCCAGCTCCTCCAGAGGGGGCTCCACATAGCCCTCGGGCCGCTTGCCCTTGCCGCTTCGGATAACACACAGCTCACAGTTGTGATAGGTTTTGGGGCTGTCCGGATCGGACTCCAGACGCACCTGAACGGTCTGGCGCAGCAGATTGACGCCGGACACCGTCCCCGCCCCGTCGGGGGTTTCCACAAAGGATTCCTGCTTGGGGGCCTTTTTTACCAGGTCCTCATAGGCCTCCTGCTCATACTTTAAACAGCACATCAGCCGCCCGCAGGTACCGGAAATCTTGGTGGGGTTGAGGGACAGATTCTGCGTCTTGGCCATCTTGATGGACACCGGCTGGAACTCGTCCAAAAACTGGGAACAGCAGAAGGGCTTACCGCAGATGCCCAAACCGCCCAGCAGCTTGGCTTCGTCCCGGACTCCAATCTGCCGCAGCTCGATGCGGGCGTGCAGCGCTCCGGCCAGGTCCTTCACCAGGGCACGGAAGTCCACCCGGCCCTCAGAGGTGAAGAAAAACAGAATTTTACTGCCGTCGAAGCTGTATTCCGCACTGACCAGCTTCATGTCCAGCTCGTGCTCCGCAATCTTCTGCTGGCAGACGGCCAGGGCGTGCTTCTCCCGTTCCTTGTTGCGCTCCACCAGCCGGAGGTCCTCCGGGGTAGCCTTGCGCACCACCGGACGCAGGGGGGCGGTGAGCTCAATCTCGTCAATCATATTGTTGGCCCGGACGCACTGGGCGTACTCCGTCCCTTTAGATGTCTCCACAATTACGCCGTCCCCCACCTGAAATTGGAGCCCGTTGGGGTTAAAATAATATTCTTTTCCACCATTTTTAAAGCGGATGCTGATAATCTCTACCATAGGTATTTTCTCCTTGACATATGAAATCCTGTCGTTACAGGGCAGTGAACATTCCCGCACACAGCCAGCCGGATAACTGACCGGCGCTGACATTCAACCGGGCGCTCTCTCTCAGCTGCTTTACCAGCTCTACGGCCCGCAGCAGGCGGCGGCGTTCACCGCCCCGGACGATCCGTTCGCCCAGCTCACACTCCAATGTGGATAAGAAAACGGACAGTTCCTCCCGTTTCCCGTCCAGACCCATGGCCGTCTCCAGCAGCTCCGGCTCTCCGGCGTGCTCCAGGGCATCCGCCAGTCTCTTTACCAGCTCAAGACGCTCCGGTTCAAGGCTCTCTGTCCTATCACCGGACAAGAGGGTCAGCTCCTCACACCGGGAGCGCACCGTCTGGAGCAGGCCGCCGGCATTTTCCGCCAGGAGAAGAAAGGCGGCGTAAGGCGGTCCCTCCTCCAGCAGCTTGAGCATGGCGTTTTGAGCGGAGGGGTTCATCCTGTCCGCCCCTTCCAGCAGATAGACCTTCCGCTCCCCCTCGTTGGGGCGGACATAGGCGTCGGCCCGGAGGGCGCGCACCTGGTCCACTGTAATAGGCTTCCCCGTCTCCGGGCCGTTAATCACCGACAGGTCGGGGTGTATGCCCTTGGCCGCCTTCTGACAGGGGACGCATCTCCCGCAGGGCCGCTCCCCCGTCCCGGTACACAGCATAGCCGCCGCCAGCTGCCGGGACAGAGCGTGCCGCCCGGAGCCGGCAGGGCCGGAGATGATATAGGCGTGGGACAGCCCCCGCTCCCGGAGCTGCCGGGACAGCTGGTCCTTTACGCGCTCGTTTCCTGCTAAGGCGGACAGGTTCATAAAATTCCTCCCACTTCGGGCTGTAGAGGGCGACGACCCGGCGCCCCATGTTACGACATCAGTCCAATCGTACTGTCCGAATCTCTGACAGTATATTATACCCTATTTTTTGCAAATAGGCCAGCTCTTTTTTTGAAATTCGCTCTCCGGGGGCCACAACGGGCACACCCGGAGGATAGGGGGCAATCTGACAGGCGGCAATCTCCCCCTCGCAGTCCTCCAGGGGCCAGACCCGGCTGGGGGCAAAGAGGGCCTGCCGGGGGGAGAGGACCCGCTCCGGGATAGGCGGGGCGGGAATGGGAGGACAGTCCCCCATCCTGTCCTCCAGATCCTCCAGCACACGCTCCAGGCGGCAAAAGTCCTCGTCGCTGTCCTGGGCGGTGCAGATAAAGACAACGTGGCCGCCGTCTTCCATCTCGGGGTAGACGCCTCGCTCCTCCAACGCTGCCGCAAAGGCGGGACCGTCCTTTACCTTGAGGACAAACCGGCAGGGGTCCAGGGACAGGCCGGACCGCGGCCGGATACTGGAGAATTTCTGCCGCAGCTCCGCCACCCGGCAGGCCGCTCTCCGGTACTGGTGAAAGCCCTCCTCCCCCACCAGCCAGTCCCGGGCCGCGTCCAGAGAGACCAGCATGGGATAGGATGGGCTGGAGCTGCCATAAATTGAAGCCGTCTGACGCACCCGGTCCGGGTCCATCCGGTTGGTAAAGAGCAGAGCAGTCTGACCCATGGCGGGGAGGGTTTTGTGGGCGGAGACAGTTACTGCGTCCGCTCCCCAAAAGGGAGCCAGGTCCAAGAAGGGCAGATGAGCCCCGTGGGCGCCGTCCACAAAAAGTTTTCCACCGCGGGCGTGAACAATTCGGGAGATCGCCCCAATATTAGACAACATACCGGCATATGTTGGAGAGGTTATACAAACTGTTTTAATATTTGGGTGTCTGTTTAAAGATTTTTCCACATCCTCCGGGGAAATGGGACCGATTAAATTCTCACCCTTTAACCAGGGCCGCTCCAGATAGACCGGCTCCAGGTCCAGCAGGGCCAGGGCGTTGAAGACAGCCCGGTGGCAATTCCGGTCCACTAAAATCTGCTCTCCGGGCCGGGCGCACAGGGTCAGTCCGGTATGGATGCCCATGGTGGACCCACCGGTGAGAAACTGGCAGTGGTCAAACCCGAACAGCTCCGCCCACAGGGCCTGGGCGGAATCGAATGGCTCTCCGGCCGCAAAGAGATTCCCGGTGGGGGACAGCTCGGTAAGGTCAACAGGGGCCAGAGACATCAGCTCCGGAACAGGGAGAAACTTTCCCTTGTGCCCCGGCATGTGAAACCGGAGGGGGGATTTCCCGGCGTAGGCCCGCAGGGCGTCATAGAGCGGGGTGGGCATAGCGTAACCTCCAAAAAGGCGGAAGGGTCTCCCCTTCCGCCAAAATATTATCTCTGATGGGGGGCGTAGGCCACCACGGTGCGGCGGTTGGGCTCCACGCCGGTGGAGTAGGTGCTGACGCCCTTGTAGTCCTGGAGGGCCGTGTGGATGACATGGCGCTCGTAGGCGTTCATGGGCTCCAGGGTCATGTTCTTCCGGTATTTGACCACCTTGCCCGCCACCTTCACGGCCAGCCGCTGGAGGGACTCCTCCCGCTTGGCCCGGTAGCCCTCGGCGTCCACATGGATGCGCACCCGCTTGGACTGGCCCCTATTTACGGTGTAGCTGGTCAGCTGCTGGATGGCGTCCAGTGTCTCACCCCGGCGGCCAATGATGGCGCCCAGGTTCTTTCCCTGAAGAACCACTTTGTAGTTGCCCTCATTGGTAATGAAAAGCTCCGGGACCGCTTCTACCTGAAGGTGGCCCATCAGACCAACCAGGAAAGCCTTAATCTGGTTTGCCTTCTCATCCTCAGGGCTGACCGGCTCCACAGTGACAGGCTCACGGGGCGCGGGAGCGGAGGTCTGACCAATCAGAACCTCGTCCCCCTCCTGGAGACGGTTTTCCCGCCGGGGACGCTCCCGGCGCTCGGGCCGGGACTGGCGGGGCTTGGGCGGAGCCATACCCGGTTTGGCGGACAGGATGGTCTCCTCCGCCACAGGGGTGGCGGGGGGCTCCTCCTCCGCCTGGGGCTCTTTCTGCTTCACAATGGGCTTTACTGCGGGGATGACTGTCTCCTCCACAGGGGCGGGACTCTTTTCCGGCCCGGCCTCGTCGCCAATGGGACAGGGCTTACCGTCCACCTCATTATAGCTGACCCGGACCTTGGCCGGGTTGCTGCCGAAGCCCAAAAAGCCGGACTTGGCCCGCTCAATCACCTCTACGGACACATCGTCCCGGTCCAGACCCAGCTGGAACAGAGCGGCAGAAATGGCGTCCTCCTCGGAGCGCCCGGTGGTCTCAATCCATTTTAACATCACTTAGCCCTCCTTATTTTCATCCTCGTCCACCTCGACCTCAATCTCCTCCACTTCCATCTCCACCTCTTCAGTCTCGATGGGGGCCTGGATGGGGGCGGGCTTCTCCTCAGGGGTTACAGGCTCCTCGGGCCTGGCCTCGGGAATCTGGATGGAGCCGGCCTGGGTGGTGCCCTCCGGCTTCTCCTGACCCTTCTTCTTCTTTTTGCCGGTCCCGGCAGCTTCCACCGCCCGGAACAGCTGGTTGGGGTCGGTATAGGGGGTTACGCCGCCGTAGCGGCCGGGGATATAGGACCGGCCCCGGGCGTAGGCCCGGATGCCCTCCCGGCTGTCCTCCCTGTTGATTCCCTCCTGGTCGGGCTCGCTGTCCTTCTTCTGGAGCTTTTTCTTGCCCCGATTCTTCTTCTCCTCTTCAAGGCGGCGCTGGCGTTCCAGCCGGGCCTCCTCCTTGCGGCGCTTTTCCTCCTCTTTCTCCTCTGCCTCCCGCTTGGCGGCGGCTTCCCGGGCGGCCTCGTAGTCCTTTTTCAGCATCTTGCCGCAGATGACCTCCTGGGCCATACCCACAAAGTACTGGGCAATCCAGTAGACCGTCAGGCCGGCGGGGATGGTAAAGCCAATCCACAGAGACATAATGGGCATCATCCACAGCATCATTCTGTTGGTCTTGTCCATCTGCTCATTGTTCTGCTGGTTGTTCATCTGGTTGGTGGCCTGGGATACCTTCATATTCAAGGTAGATACCGCCACAGAGATGAGGGGCAACAGGAACAGGCCGATGGAATCCCAGCCCAGGCCGTTCTTCCAGAACATCAGGGTGGGGATGCGGGACAGGTCGATGCCCAGGAATATGAAATTCAGCACAAACAGGTGGTCGCCGGCTCCGGCGAACTGGGCGTTGATGGCACTCTGGAGAGAAGCCAGGTTCTCGCCTGTCACCTGGGCCAGCAGATACAGCTGGTTAAAGCCGCCGTTCTGGAACAGGCCGTTAATGACCCCGTCCTTATTCTTCCACAGACCGTTGGCAAAGACGGTCAGCTCGCCGCTGGCCACCTTGTCCGCCATTCCCTGAACCAGCTTGTCCATAGCCCCCTGAGAGACCCATCCGTTGGCCACAGCCAGGTTCTGCCAGTCCATCTGGGCGGCCAGCACCTGAATCTGCTCTCCGGACAGCTGCATAAAGTAGGTCAGGGGTTCCCGGATGATGCCGTAGAGGGCAATCAGCACAAACATGGGGATGAGGGACCAGATACAGCCCCCCATAGGATTGACCTTCTCCCGCTCGTAGAGCTTTTGGATTTCCAGATTGTAGCGCTCCCGGTCTTTGCCATACTGCTTTTGGAGCTGCTGCATCTTGCCCGACAGCATACTGGTCTGAATCATGCTCTTCTTGCTCTTCAGAGTGACGGGGAAGAGCACCAGCTTGACCACAATGCCGAAGAGAATCAGCGCCAGGCCGTAGCTGTTGAACAAGTTGTAGAAGAACAGCAGCAGCCAGGCAAAGGGTTGTAAAATAATACCCACAGTGTTACCTCCGCATATTAAATTGTGGCAGAATCCTGTCTCCCCCTCTTGGGGAGCTCAATTAAGGCACCGGATCGTATTCAACGGACTTCTGCCGGTGAAAGGGATGGCACCGCGACAATCTGCGCAGGGCCAGCCAGCCCCCCTTGAGAACGCCGTATTTCTCCACCGCTTCCAGGGCGTACTCTGAGCAAGTGGGAATAAAACGGCAGCAGGGGGGGCGCAGGGGTGAGATTTCCCGCCGGTAAAAGCGGAGCAGGGACAGAAGCAGCTGCTTCACTGGGGCCTGTCCCCCTTTTGAAGGGTCAATCCCAGCTTTTTTATCATCTGCTTGAATACACGATCCAGCTCGCTGTAGCGGCCGTAAATGACCCGGGTGCGGGCCACAATCACAATGTCGCAGCCGGGGAGCAGCTCCCCCTCGTGGGTGCGGTACAGCTCCCGGATGCGGCGGCGGGCCCGGTTGCGCTTGACAGCGTTGCCCAGCTTCACACCGGTGGTGATGCCCAGCCGGCTGAGGGGCCGTCCGGTCTTCCGGCAGTAGATGACAAAATAGGGGGAGACAGCGCTCTTTCCCTTACTGTACAGCCGGCGAAACTCATGATTCTGTTTCAGGGGTGCAGTATGCTTCATGTTTTCCTCCGTATGCACAGATAGGGCGGAGGATTTTCTCCCACGCCCCTGGTTGTGCGCTATCTAAACTGTTTGTCCCAAGCGGTCCGCACACAGGCGGCCAGGGGCGGCCGGGCCGTCTTGACCAAGCGATCAGTGGGTCAGACGGGCGCGGCCCTTGGCGCGGCGGCGGGCCAGCACCTTGCGGCCATTGCGGGTGGCCATACGCTTGCGGAAGCCGTGCTCCTTGGAGCGCTGACGCTTTTTGGGCTGATAGGTACGAAGCATGGGGGACACCTCCTCAGTTTAGATTTCAAGCCGGCTCTCCCGGCCCAACAACAGCTCTGTTACAGAGCTGCGGTCTGTAAGTTCAGCCGCCCTGACCGGACGGCGGGAGCAGAAGCGGAAAAACCTCTCTCCAAAAGATACGTGCAGTATTATAACGGATAAACACTGTCTCTGTCAACCATCTTTTTTTCTTCCGAGGAGGGGATTTTTTCGGCTTTTCTCCTGCTCGGCCACATCTTGTAGCCCGTTTTCTCCTTGTCCACAAGAACTGTGCTCTTTCTTTCATACATTTAAAATAAAAAATGTGGAAAAACCTTGCCGTCTCTCCTGTTTTTTGGTATAATGTAAGAAGTGGAAAGCCACATATTTGCGTGCCTTCTCCCCTCCGGGCGGAGAAGGCGCTTTGAATGAATGAAAAGGAGGAGCGCCATGAATCCCGCCGCCGAAGTCTGGGAAAAGGTAAAAGCTCTCATGGGTGCGGAGATGACCACCACCACCCTTGATACCTGGTTTGACGACACCCAGGCCGTCGCCCTGGAGGAGAGCCGCCTTGTCCTGTACAGTCCTACCCAATTTAAGCGGGATATCATCGCTTCCCGGTATGTCCTCCCCATCCAGAACGCTCTTCACGAGCTGTTCTCCACCGACTTCCAGGTAACGGTACTCACCGAGGGGGAGCTGGATGGACGAAACAAGTCAAAGCCCTCCGTCTTTCTCCCAGGTACTGAGGAGTACACCTTCGACCGCTTTGTGGTGGGCTCCTCCAACAAGTTCGCTCACGCTGCTGCCCGAAAGGCGGCGGAGAATCCCGGGCTGAGCTACAATCCCCTGTTCATCTACGGCGAGTCCGGTCTGGGCAAGACCCACCTGCTCTACTCCATCGCCCACGCTATCCACGCCGATCACCCGGATTATAAAATCATCTACGTCAAGGGCGACTCCTTTACCAACGAACTCATCGCCGCCATCCGGGAGGGCCGGACCCAGGAGTTTCGGGATAAATACCGCATGGCCGACGTGTTTTTGATGGATGATGTACAGTTCATCGCCGGCCGGGACTCCACTCAGGAGGAGATGTTCCACACCTTCAACACCCTCTACGAACTGAAAAAACAGATCGCCTTTACCTCTGACCGCCCTCCCAAGGAGATGCTCCGGCTGGAGGACCGGCTGAAAACCCGCTTTGAGTGGGGCCTGCTGGCCGATATCATCCCACCGGACTACGAGACCAGAACGGCCATCATCAAAAACAAAGCCATTCGCATGGGTATGGAGCTGCCTGATTACATCATTCAGCTCATTGCTGAAACCATCACCGCCAATGTGCGGCAGATTGAGGGCACCGTCAATAAAATTATGGCTTATCAGGATTTAAACGGGGATAAAGTGGATAAAAACACAGTTGTTCGAGCAGTAAAGGATATTTTTAAGGAAAAATCAGATATTCTGCCTACCGCCGACGTGATTATTGACGAGGTCTGCAAGTTCTACAACCTGGAGCCCTCCCTCCTCCGGGGACAGGGCCGCTCCAAGGATATCTCCCTGGCCCGGCAGATCGCCATGTACCAGATCCGCCGCATGACTAACCTGTCGCTGAAAGAGATCGGCGCGGAGTTTGGCGGCCGGGACCACAGTACCGTACTCAACGCCCTCAACCGCATCGAGGACCTGGTGAAAACCGACCCGGAAAAGGCGGAGATTATCAAGGACATTACCACCAATATCAATTCCCGGTACGAGTAGAGACCCTCGCCGGGCGGGCGTTCTCTTTCTTGCAAGAAAGAGAACCAGGAAGAACCTCTCTCCCTTTCCCCAAGGGATTTCCACATTCGAATGTGGAATGTTTGTGGGGAAATGTGGAAAAACAGAGACCCTGTGGAAAAGCAGTTTTTTTGTCCACAGAGCCTGTGGAGGGGAAAGACTTAGAGCGGCAAGGCTTTGCGCCGTGTTTCCACATTTTTTTCGCCTATAGACTACTGTTACTAAATAAAAACCCTCTCCTCCCTATTGCGGGAGAGAGAACGAGATTGGAGGCACCTTTATGAAATTCTCCTGTGAAAAGGCCCTGCTGTCCAGTGCGGTGGCTATCACCTCCCGGGCGGTGGCCGCCAAGAGCTCTATCCCCGCTATGGAGGGTATTCTCATTGAAGCGGGAAACACCCTTCGTCTTACCGGTTACAACCTGGAGACCGGCATTCAGGCCACCGTCCCCGCTGAAATTACCGAAGGGGGTTCCCTGGTGCTCTCCGCCCGGCTCTTTGGGGAAATTGTCCGCAAGATGCCCGACGACGTGGTGGTGTTTACCTCCCAGGGCTATACGGTAAATATCAAGTGCGGCTTGTCTGAGTTCAACATTCTGGGCACCGATCCGGAGGAGTTTCCTGAGCTCCCCACCGTGGACCAGCAGAACTCCCTCGTTATCGGCCAGCCCGTGCTGCGGTCCATGATCGGCCAGACCCTCTTTGCCGTCAGCGACAACGAGAGCCGGCCCATCCATACCGGCTCCCTCTTTGAGGTGGAGGGGGACAGCCTTACCGTGGTATCGGTAGACGGCTACCGGCTGGCCCTGCGCCATGAGACAGTGGAGGAGAAAAAAGGGGCGGAGACCTTTTCCTTCGTGGTGCCCGGCTCCGCCCTGGGTGAGGTGGAGAAAATCTGTTCCGGTGAAGAGCAGGTTACCATTACCCAAGGGGCCCGCCATATCCTGTTTCAGACAGGAGACACCGTGCTGGTGTGCCGCCGGCTGGAGGGGGATTTCCTGGCCTACCGCAACGCCATTCCCCGGAACAACTCCATCAAGGTGGAGGTAGAGACCCGAGCCTTGCTCTCTTCCATCGACCGGGTGTCTCTTATCATCAGCGAAAAGCTGAAATCCCCCTTGCGCTGCGTCTTTGGGGACGGCATGGTGAATATCACCACCAAAACCGCCATCGGCGACGCCGCCGACCAGTGTGTCATTAACGGCGACGGCGGCGGGCTGGAAATCGGCTTTAACAACAAGTACCTCATGGACGCCCTGAAGGCCGCCCCCGCCGACAGGCTGCGCATGGAGTTCACCTCCGGGGTGGCCCCCTGCGTCATCCTGCCCGCCGAGGGGGAGGAGAATTTTACCTATATGGTGCTGCCCGTGCGGCTGAAGGCGAATTAGATTTGTATCTGTAGGGACGCATCATGATACGTCTGTGCCTGAAATCGGCCCTGATACTGCGGACGCTTCGTGAAGCGTCCCTACGGGGACAATGTTTCACATGAAACAGGGGGAATAGAATGGAAACCCACGAAATCAAAATACACACCGAATTTATCAAGCTCCAGGATCTGCTCAAGTTCGCCGGGACAGTGGAGACGGGCGGGGATGCCAAGCTGATTATCCAGGAGGGCCGGGTGGCTGTCAACGGGGAGGTCTGCCCCATGCGGGGGAAGAAGCTGCGCCCCGGGGACCGGGCAGTGATTGACGGCGAGACGGAGCTTGTGGTCACGTGATTGTTAAGCGGCTGGAGCTGGATTTTTTCCGCAACTACCCCCACCTGGAAACGGAATTTGATCCCCGGGTCAACCTGATCTACGGCGACAACGCCCAGGGCAAGACCAACCTGCTGGAGGCGGTGGCCTATCTCTCCGCCGCCCGGTCCCACCGGGCCCGGTACGACCGGGAGATGATAATGCTGGACGTCGATACCGCCTTTGTCAAGGGGGAGGTATTCAGCCGGGACCGGGATTTTACCCTGGAAGCCAGGCTCCTCCGGGGGCGGAGCCGGCAGCTGTGGTCCAACGGGGTGCGGCTGAAAACCGCCGGAGAGCTGGCGGGCATCCTGAACACCGTCCTCTTTTGCCCGGAGGACCTGTCCCTGATCCGGGCGGGCAGCGAGGAGCGGCGGCGGTTTTTGGACGGAGCCATCTGTCAGCTGCGGCCCCGGTACGCCCAGGCGCTGGCCGAGTACAGCCGGCTCTACGGCCACAAGACCCGCATTCTCCGGGACTGGCCGGAAAACCCCTCCATGCTGGACACCCTGGATGATTTCAACCTGCGCATGGCCCAGACAGGGGCCATTGTGATCCACTACCGGGCTCACTTTGTCAAGCGCCTGCGGGAGCGGGCCCCTGCCATCCACGGGGAGTTTTCCGGTGGGCGGGAGGGGCTGGAGCTGGGGTACAGCACGGTATCTAACATCCCAGACCCCCAGGCCCCGCCCCGGGAGCTGCTTCCCCTGCTGCTGGAGCACCAGGAGAAGCACCGCAAGGCAGAGATCGACAGTCGGCAGTGCCTGTCCGGGCCCCACAAGGACGATTTAACCGTGGATATCGGCGGGAAAAACGCCAAGACCTACGCCTCCCAGGGCCAGACCCGGACGGCGGCCCTGTCCTTGAAGCTGGCCCAGCGGGAGATTTTCCAGGAGGAAACCGGAGAGTGGCCCGTCCTCCTGCTGGACGATGTGCTGTCTGAGCTGGACCCCCGGCGTCAGGCCTTCGTCCTCAACCGCATCCGGGGCGGGCAGGTGTTCATCACCTGCTGCGAGGAGGAGAAGCTGGAGGGACTGGAGGGCGGTAAGGCCTTCCACATCTGCGGCGGGAGGTTGGTGTAAAAAAATATGGGATTTTTCATTTATATGGCTAGTCCTATCATGATAATCGGTCTGATTCAGTTGGCATTTTGCTTTTGTAAGTGGATTCCAATAAAGCTGCTCCCTTTGGCCGTCCCTGCTGCTTTGCTTATCTGGTATTCTATAAACGAGAGCCAGAGAACAGAACCGGCAATGTGCGGTATGGGGGCCGCAATTATGGGGATGTTTCTTGGTACTCTATTAGCCGGAATTGCTTTGGGCTGGATTATCTATGCGATTATATGGATTTTTAGACATGAAGAAAAGAAGGAAGAGTAGAGACTGATGTATCTGCATCTAGGTCAATCGGTTGTCATTCCAGACCGGGATATTTTAGGCATCTTCGACATGGACAACGCCAGTTGGGCCTACAAGACCCGGGAGCTGCTGGAGCGGGCGGAGACGGAGGGCCGGGCCATCTGGCTCACCGACGATCTGCCCCGGTCCTTCATCCTGGCGGACAGCCGCTGGGGGGAACCGGTGGTCTATATCTCCCCCCTCTCCTCCGTCACCCTGGCCCACCGGATGGAGCGGGGCGGGTTGGAGTAGGGACGCTTCACGAAGCGTCCGCAAGCAACGTGAAAACGGACGCATCATGATGCGTCCCTACATTTGAAACAATGGAGGTTACACTATGGAATCCATCGAATATCTGTGGAAGGACCGCAAGCGTCATTTTGGGCTGCCCCTGTCCTTCACCCGCTACCGTCTCAGCGAGGACCGGCTGTTCTGCGAGACCGGATTTTTCAACATCAAGTCCGACGAGGTTCTGCTCTACCGGGTGCGGGACCTTCAGCTGAACATGTCGCTGGGTCAGCGCATCTTCGGCGTGGGGACGGTATGCGTGGTGTCCTCGGACAAGAGCATCCCCCATCTGGACCTGAAAAACGTAAAAAATCCCCGGGAGGTCAAGGAGCTGATCCACAGGAATGTGGAAGCGGCCAAGGACAAGCGGCGGATGCGCACCACCGAGCTGGTGGGCGCCGAGGGCGGCGAGGACGACTACCACGACACCGCCGATCTGGACGACGAGGAATTGGATTGATTTGTAGGGACGCATCACGATGCGTCCGCGATAAAACGATTTTTGGGCGTATCACAATGCGTTTGCAATCAAACGGTTTTCGGGCGTATCACAATGCGTCCGTAATAAAACAGTTTTCGGACGCTTCGTGAAGCGTCCCTACAGAATTTTACCATCGCGGAGGTAACTATGTCAGAAGAACTGAATCAATTAAACGAACTGAACACCACCCAGACCGACCACGAGTACGGCGGGTCAGAAATCCAGGTCCTGGAGGGCCTGGAGGCGGTGCGCAAGCGGCCGGGCATGTATATCGGATCCACCTCGGAGTCCGGCCTGCATCATTTGGTATATGAGATCGTGGACAACTCCATCGACGAGGCCCTGGCCGGCCACTGCACCGACATCACCGTCACCATCAACCCAGGCAACACCATCACTGTAACCGACAACGGCCGGGGTATTCCGGTTGACGTTCAGCCCCAGACCGGTAAACCCGCTCTGGAGGTGGTGTTTACCATCCTCCACGCCGGCGGCAAGTTCGGCGGCGGCGGGTATAAGGTCTCCGGCGGTCTCCACGGGGTGGGCGCGTCTGTGGTCAACGCCTTGTCCGAGTGGCTGGAGGTGCAGGTCCACAAAAACGGAGAAATTTATGAGATGAAATTCTCCCGGGGCAAGATCACTCAGGAGATGAAGGTGGTGGGCAAAACCGACCACACCGGCACCACCGTCACCTTTAAGCCAGATCCGGAGATGTTCGACACCCTGGAGTACAGCTACGACACCCTCCATACCCGTATGCGGGAGGAGGCCTTCCTCAACGCCGGCCTGCGGATTCAGACAGTGGACCTGCGCCCCGGCCAGGAGCAGGAGGACGACATGTGCTATGAGGGCGGCATCCGGGAATTTGTCACCTTCATCAACCGGAACAAGGACCCCCTCCACAATGAGGTGATCTATATGTCCGGGGCCCGGGAGGACTCCATGGCCGAGGTGGCTATGCAGTACAACGACGGCTATCAGGAGGTTATGGTCTCCTTTGCCAACAACGTGCACACCCCCGAGGGCGGTATGCACGAGGAGGGCTTCCGCCGGGCGCTGACCAACGCCCTCAACGCCTACGGCCGGAAGATCAGGCTGCTCAAGGACGACGAGAAGGTCTCCGGCGAGGACTGCCGGGAGGGCCTCACGGTGGTCATTTCGGTGAAGCTCACCGAGGCCCAGTTCGAGGGCCAGACCAAGGCCAAGCTGGGCAACAGCGAGATGCGCACCCTGGTCAACGCCATCGTGTCCGAGAAGCTGGAGATCTACCTGGAGGAGAACCCCGCCGTGGGCCGGGCCATCCTGGACAAGGCCCTGATGGCCAACCGGGCCCGGGAGGCCGCCCGGAAGGCCCGGGAGTCCATCCGCCGGAAGACCGCCTTAGGCGGCGCGGCCATGCCTGACAAGCTGCGGGACTGTAACGAGGCCAACCCGGAGCTGACAGAAATATACATCGTCGAGGGCGACTCCGCCGGCGGTTCGGCCACCCAGGGCCGTGACAGCCGTTTTCAGGCCATTCTCCCCCTGTGGGGCAAGATGCTCAACGTGGAGAAGGCCCGGGCGGACAAGGTCTACGGCAACGACAAGCTCACCCCGGTTATTACCGCCCTGGGGGCGGGCATCGGGGACGACTTCGATTTGAACAAGCTGCGGTATCACAAAGTGATTATTATGGCCGATGCCGACGTGGACGGCGCCCATATCCGCACCCTTCTTCTGACCTTCTTCTTCCGGTTCATGCGTCCGCTGATTGAAAACGGCTATGTCTACTCCGCCGTCCCCCCCCTGTTTAAGCTGACAAGGGGCAAACAGGTACGGCTGGCCTTCTCTGAGGAGGAGCGGGACGCTATTTCCGCCGAAATGCGGGGGGACAACCCCAACGCCAAGGTGGAGATTAACCGCTTCAAGGGCCTGGGCGAGATGAACCCCCACGAGCTGTGGGAGACCACCATGGACCCGGAAAAGCGCACCCTGCGCCGCATTGAGCTGGACGACGCTGTCCGGGCCGACGAGACCTTTACCATCCTGATGGGCGAGAAGGTGGAGCCGCGAAAGGAGTTCATCGAGCGCAACGCCAGGTATGCCGTTAACCTTGATTATTAAGGGAGTACAGACCAATGAGTAAGAAACCCCAATACGATCCCGAGGAGATCCGCTACCCGGACCAGAAGATTATCACCTCTTCCCTGGTGCCGGAGATGGAGAACTCCTACATTGAATACGCCATGTCGGTTATCGTGG